>JAZJZJ010000085.1:0-37401 GCA_040389925.1 Pseudomonadota bacterium | reverse complement strand
AGGAGCAGTGTCCACCCTCAGCGGGCTGTTCAGTTTTGCGGGGCCAGCTCTTTGGTCGCCTTCGTGGGCGTGATCGGGATGGCATGGATCATTTGCACCGAGTGGTGAGCCGCTGGGCGGTGGTTGCGTTGCTTGCTCTGGTCAGCGTGCAGGCGGTCGCGGCCGACACGATCACATACAGCCGGTTCCCGCCCAACCCTGGCGTGATGCCAGGTGGCGGCTGGCAGTTCGGGCCGGGCAGCACCTTTGCTAATCCGACGCCGCCGCGCGCGTGGGTCAACGGTGTGTACGGTGGGCTGCCGAAGGCCGTAGGGACTGACGTTGTAAGCCTGCTGGCGAAGGGCGGGCCGATGCCGGTGACGGTGGTCGGCTCTGTCGGGTTTGGTGCTGCGGTCGGTGCGGTCGGTCGCTGCGTGCTCGGCATGAACGCGGCGTGCGCGGTCGGCACGGCGGCTTATCTCGCTTACCAGCAGTACATGAGGGCGCGGCCTCCCTCCGATGTGCCCGGCTCGGTCGTTCCGAACGATGGCGAGCATTTCGACTATGACCCGGGTCAAGCGCCAGCGGTGGGGGATGTCGATTGCTGGACGATGGACCCGTATTGGATGACCTGTGAGGCGACGGCCGAAGCGGCGGCGATCAAAGGCCGCAATGTCGTCAACCAAAGTGACTACAGCGGCTCGATCAAGCCGCAGGGCGAGCCGACCGCGACCGGGGTCAAGACATGCGTCGATGCGAGTCATTGCACGGTGCAGACCGGTACGGTTCTGATCTACTTTCCTACCGGTGAGGTCGCAGGAAATGATCTCAAGAACAATTCGGTCGCGCGCACGACCACGAGCGGCTCGGTATGTCCGGCGTCGATCGATCCGTTCGACGCGCAGTACAACGTCCCGGCAGGGTCGCCGATAGGTGAGGATGGCAAGTGCCCGACAGCGCGGTACAACCACCAGCCAAAAACGCCGGGCCAGTTTCAGGGCATGGCCGACGCGGGCCAGTTGCCGCACATCCAGCCAGACTGGTCTAGTGCGCCGTGGAATCAAGCGGTTCCGGATGCGTTCAACCCCGGGAACGGAACGGCTCCGGCGGACATTACGACCAGCGGGCCGGCATCGCAAACCGGCACGCCTACTGTCGTCACGACGACGAACCCGGACGGCTCGACCGTGACGACGACGACAACGCCGAGCTGGCAGTACACCTACAACGGCGGAAGCGTCACGTATCAAGGCAGCACGACGACGACGACGAACACGTGCACCGGGGCGGGCTCATGCTCCACCGGGCCGACGACGACTACGTCCAGCGGGTCGGGCACGGTGCAAGACCCGCTCGACCCGTGTACGAACAATCCTGATCGGGTGGGCTGTCTGGAGCACGGCCAAGACCCGCAAGAGCCTGACCTAGACAACGAGGAAATCCCCGTGGAGGTCACGCCTCAGGGCGGCTGGGGTGCCAGTGACGGTACGTGCCCGGCGAAGGTGCAGACCGCTTCGCTTGGGATGGTTGATCCCTACGGGCTGTTCTGCACGTACATGACCGGCATTCGCTTTGCGGTCATCGGCGTTGCTTGGTTGATCGGTGCGTTGATCTTCATTGGGAGAATCGACTGATGGCTACTCTTTCGACGGTCGTGATGGGGCTTGTCGCCCCAGTCGCCAAACGAGCGTTGGCGTCGCTCGGGTTCGGGTTCGTGACGTATGTTGGCGTGAGCGCTGCGGTCGATCAGCTTCTGGCGAGTGCGAAATCGGCGTGGGCTGCTGGTTCGCTGTTCGCCAACGCGAGCGAGCTGGTGGCGATGGCGGGCGGCAACGTGGCGCTGTCGATCATCGCCGGCGCGATTGTTGGGCGTATCTCGATGGTCACCATGAAACGGTTGGTGCCGAAGTGATCACGCTCTGGTCTGGTGTTCCGCGCAGTGGCAAGACTGCTTCTATGGTTGATCTGCTCATCGAGCTTGCAAAAGACCGCGAGTTGTACGTGCATTTGCCGACAGCGCGGCGCATGGGCATCACGCCGTTCTCCGAAGGGCTCAAGCTGCCGCACACAGCCATCGACGCGGAGCGGTGGCACGAGCTGGTGCCGGACGGCGCGATTCTCGTCATTGACGAGGTGCAAGACCTGTGGCGTCCTCGTGGGCCTGGGCGCACTCCTCCGCCCTGCATCACCGAGTTGGAAACGCACGGCCACCGAGGCATCGACATTTTCCTGACCTCGCAGAAGCCCCGACTCATCGACCAGTCCGTGCGCGATCAGGTCGGGCGGCACGTTCACATTCGCAATACCGGCTGGCTCGGGCGGTGGTCGTACGAGTGGCCGGAGTGCAACGAATCGCTGTCGTGGAAAACCTGCGTTCTGAAGAAGCGGTTCAGGGTGCCGAAGCGGACGTTCGAGGTCTACAAGTCCGCCAACGTCCACAGCACGCCGGAGGTCGGCAAGAGCAGGCTGCCGCTGGTCGTCGGCGGTCTGGTGCTCGCGACCGTGGCTCTGGTCGTGATGGTTGTCCGCGCCGTGTCCACCAAAACGCAGCCGAAGGCCACGGCGACCGCTGCGAAGGCACCGCCAGTCGCTCAAACCGAAGCAGAGGTGCCCGCGCCGCGACAGATCGGGAAAACGGCTCAGGGGCCGTCTAAACGCTGGCCGGTGTACGACGCCACGCCGGTTAAGGCCGTGGCGCTCGCGGGCGGTGGCGGCGATTTGCTCGCCGGTCGGGCGCTGGTGTATGAGGGCGGCTATCGGCGCGGCAACGAAACGACCGTCGCGTATTTCGGGCTGCTCGCCGATGGTGAGCGGCTGGTCACGCTCACGCTGTCTCAGTTGTCCGCGATGGGCTACCGCTGGACCGAGCACGCCCCTTGCGTTGGCGTGCTCGAGCGCGGCGGGCTTGAACGCCTCGTCACTTGCCGGCCTCGTGTCGATCAGGCGCCGGCTCGTTCTCTCGAGCCGATGGCTGAACGCCAACCCGTCCAGGCGCCCCAATCGTCGCCCCTTGCGCTCTGAGTTGGAACGCATCCCTTTGGAAAGCCGTATTGAGGGGGAGCCCGAAGGGGGGAGCGAAGCTCCACGGGTATCGGGGCGCAGCCCTGATGTCCACCTGACGACAGCCACGGGCCGGAAGTCGAAGGCACAATGCCTCGATGGACACCATGCCCGGAACGATCTACGTGACGAGAGACGGCAGAGCGTCGCAGCAGGCCAAGCTGCCGCCTGTGATCGCGGAGCGTCGGCGGCTTGCTCGACAGCGCGACTCTCGGCGGCTTGCGTGGCTCGTGATCGTGCTTGTGGCGGTGGCTCTCGGCTCTGCGGCGTATTGCTTGATGCGCTGAATGCTCGGGCCAGTTGTCCGAGTTGACAGTGCCAAGGATTGTCGGTCGCTCGGACTGGCTAAAAAAGGGTAGCCCCTACCCTCTGCGATAGCTCTGCTCTATCGGATCGACCGTCTATACATTGTCGATCATTCAAGAATCGACATCGCCAAGGATCAGCCCTCAGCGTCTTCCCGTGCCACCGTCGCATCCGACCCGTCGTTGAACGCCACGGCATCGCCATCGGCGTGCGCGATGGTCGGCTTGTCGAGCGGACGGCAGATGCGGCTCTTCAGGCGCGCCAAGCGATCGGAACCGGCCACCGCGGCGAGGACGGCTTCCGGGTTCATCATCAACGCGAACGGGTTGGATTGGATGGGGTGCGCAGTCGTCATGGCGGTGCTTCCGTGAGTGGATGCAACGAACTCTAGGACCGCGTGCTCCCGGACCACAGTGGGCGCGGCCCCAAACCGGGTGTCGGACATTCCCTTACAAGCGGTGTCGAACCCGATCAGCTCCTTGCCGCCCGCATTGCGCGCGGATCACCGTGGTGTCGTCAGGCTTTCGAGCTTCCGGATCAAGCCCTCACGGCCCGACATCCGGGCGAAATCGACCGCACGCAGGTCTCTCTCGTTGCGCCGGTTGACGTCGGCGCCGCGCGCCAGCAGCAGGCTCACGCTGTCCTCGCTGCCGTACTGCGCGGCCATCATCAGCGGCGTGGTGCCATTCGGCGATGCGGCGTCGAGCTCGGCGCCGCGATCGAGCAGCAGCTTCACGAGTCCGGCGTCGGGGCCGGTCGAGGCGTAATGCAGCGCCGACCAGCCGGGCTGGTTCACCTTGGCACCGCGCTCGAGCAGCGTCTGCACGGCACTGACATCGCCCTTCAGCGCCGCCACCATCAGCGCCGATTCGCCGGCGCTGTTCAGCAGATTGACGTCGATCCCGGGCTGGGCGAGCAGCAACTTCGCCGTCTTGGTGGAGCGTTCGAGCAACGCGATGTTCAGGCCGGTCTGGCCTTTCGGGTCGCGCGTGTTCGGGTCGAATCCGCGCTCCAGCAAGCCTTGGAGGTTGCTTGCGTTGTCGTTCTTGATCGCAATGAAAAAATCCTCGTACGAGCCGGCATTTGCGGATAAAACTGTAACAACAGCAATGGTATAGACAAGATTCTTGAGGTATTTTGTGAACATTGGTCAGGTGGGCTTTGCGGGCGGCGGCAGCTTGAACAGCCGCTCGAAGTTGGCCGTGGTGGCGGCGGCGACCTCCTCGACCGACACGCCCTTCAGCACCGCGATCTGCTGCGCGACGAAGGGCACGTAAGCCGGGCTGTTGGTCTTGCCGCGGTACGGCACCGGTGCGAGGTAGGGGCTGTCGGTCTCGATCAGGCAGCGGTCGAGCGGCACGAAGGCGGCCACGTCGCGCAGCGCTTGCGCGGTTTTGAAGGTCAGGATGCCGGAGAACGAGATGCAGAAGCCGAGGTCGAGCGCGGCGCGCGCCACCGTGTCGGTTTCGGTGAAGCAGTGGAACACGCCTGGATCGGTACCAGCGGCGCCCTCCTCGCGCAGGATCGCCAGCGTGTCGTCCGAGGCGCTGCGCGTGTGGATGACCAGCGGCAGGCCGGTCGCCTTTGAGGCGCGGATGTGAACCCGAAAGCGTTCGCGCTGCCATGCCATGTCGGCGACGCTGCGGCCATTGAGCCGGTAGTAGTCGAGCCCGGTTTCACCGATCGCGACGACGCGCGGCTTCGCGGCCAGGCGCAGCAGGTCGTCGAGGCTTGGCTCGCGCACCCCTTCGCTGTCCGGATGCACGCCGGCGCTGCACCAGAAGTTGTCGTGCGCGAGCGCCAGCGCATGCACATCGTCGAACTCTTCGAGCGTGGTGCAGATGCACAGCGCGCGATCGACCAGCGCGGCGGCCATGTCGGCGCGAATCTGCGGCAACCGTGCGCGCAGCTCCGGAAAACTCAGGTGACAGTGGGAATCGACGTACATGCGTCTGCGGACACGAAAGCCCCGCGCGGATCGCGCCGAGGCAGGTTCAAATCGTCTGCGTCGGCTTGGCGGACGAGATCGAGGTGCCCAGCACCTCTTCGATCTTGATTTTCAGCCCGCGCGTCTTTTCGTCGGCCGGAAAGCGCACGCCGACACCTTGGGTGCGCCCGCCCGAGGCGTTCGCCGGCGTGACCCAGCCGACCCGGCCGGCCACCGGGTAGCGCTGCGGGTCGTCGGGCAGCGAGAGCAGCAGGTAGATGTCGTCGCCGAGCTTGTATTCGCGGGTGGTCGGCACGAACAGGCCGCCGTCGGTGAACACCGGCATGTAGGCCGCGTACAGCGCGCCCTTCTCGCGGAACACGAGCTGGATCACGCTCGGTCGCGCCGGACTCGATCCACCGGCCGGCGCAAGCGCGGAAGGGACGGTTCGTGGCGGGGTCGGTGCGCTCATGCGCGCGAGTGTACCGAACTGCCCTGCTTCGCGGGACCCAATCTCGCATCGACCGCGAGCGCGCGCTGGCCCTGTTGCACCAGCGACTCCAGCATCAGCGCCGCACTCCACGGGTGCTCGGCGTGGCGGGCGACCCGGTTGAGTTCGCGCATCCAGGCCGCGAGCGCCTCCGGTTGCGCGCCGGCACGAATCGACGCGGCCGGAAAATAGCGCGGCGCGGCGCCGGCGGCGATGCAGGCGGCGTCGTGACAAAGCTTCTGCAGCGCATCGACGACCCGCGCCAGCGGCCAGCCGCCGAGCGCCGCCGACAAGCCTTGCGCCACCAGCGCCGGCAGGCGCAGCCACAGCGCCGCATCAATGCCCTGCTTGCTCCATTCGAGCGCCTCCTGGGGCTGACCGCCGGTGGCGGCGAGCAGCACCGCCGGGTCGGCCACGCCCTGCCCTGCGAGCCAAGCGGCGGCTACCTCGGCCGGCGGCAGCGCCATCGGCACGCTCTGGCAGCGGCTGCGGATCGTCGGCAGCAGCCCGTCGGGCGCGGCGCAGCTGAGCACGAAGCGGGCATTGCCGGGCGGCTCTTCGAGCACTTTCAGCAGCGCATTCGCCGAGACGCCATTGATGCGTTCGGCCGGGTGCAGCACGACGACCTTGGCGCGACCGCGCGCCGAAGTGATCTGCGCGAACTCGATCGCCGCACGCACCGCTTCGACCTTGATCTCCTTGCTCGGCGTCTTGGTCTTGCTCGCGCGCTCGGGTGCGCCGTCTTCGTCGGCACGCGCCCAGCCGAGCGGCTCCTGCAGCGCCTCGGGCAGCAGCACCAGCATGTCGGGATGCGAATGCGCTTGGGCGAGGCGGCAACTGGCGCAGACGCCGCACGGGCGCATGCCCGGTCGAAGGTCGGCGTCGGCAGCCTCGCACAACCACGCCTGCGCGAGCGTGACGCCCAACTCGAACTGGCCAACCCCTTGCGGCCCGTGCAGCAGCAGCGCGTGGGCGCGTTGCGTGGCCAGCGTCTGGTGCAGCAGCGGCGCCAGCCACGGCAGCGGCAGTTGGCCGTCGGGGCCTACCACGCGCGGGCTTTCAGGGCGGTGTCGATCTGGCGCCAGACGGCGTCGCGGTCGAGTGCGGCGTCGATGCGCGCGAAGCGTTGCGGCGCCGCCGCCGCGCGGGCCGCGTAAGCAGCGCGCACGCGCTCGAAGAACGCGAGGTCGCGCTGCTCGAAGCGATCGGCCGCGCGGGCCTGCGCGCGGCGTTGCGCGGCGATCCCGGCGGGCAGATCGAACCAGAGCGTCAGGTCGGGTTGCAGTCCTTCCTGGACCCAGGTCTCGAGCTGTTCGAGCTGCGCCGCCACCAAGCCGCCGCCACCACCCTGGTAGGCGAAGCTGGCGTCGGTGAAGCGGTCGCAGACCACCGTGTCACCCGCCGCCAGCGCTGGCGCGATCACGCTGCGGATGTGGTCGCGGCGGGCCGCGAACGCGAGCAGCGCTTCGGTCAGCACATCGGCCGACTCGTGCAGAAAGATCTCGCGCACGCGCTCGGCCAGCGGCGTGCCACCGGGCTCGCGCGTGCTCACCACCCGCGCGCCGGTCGCGCGCAAACGCGCGACCACGGCCTCGATATGGGTCGACTTGCCGGCGCCGTCGATGCCTTCGAAGGTGATGAATCGGCCGGTGCGCATCGCCGGTGTCGTCGCTTGCGTCATCGCTTGTGTCACTTCTTCCGCTGGAACTGGTTCACCGCCCGATTGTGGTCGGCCAGCGTCTCGCTGAACTCGCTGCTGCCGTCGCCACGCGCGACGAAATACAGCGCTTTGGTCGGATCGGGCCGCACCGCCGCCAGCAGCGCGGCCTTGCCGGGCATCGCGATCGGGGTCGGCGGCAGGCCGGTGCGGAGGTACGTGTTGTACGGCGTGTCGGCGAGCAGGTCGCGCTTGCGCAGGTTGCCATCGAACCCGACGCCCAGGCCGTAGATCACGGTCGGGTCGGTTTGCAGCGGCATGCCGATGCGCAGCCGGTTCGCGAACACGCCGGCGACCTTGCCGCGATCGGCGCCGACGCCGGTTTCTTTCTCGACGATCGACGCCAGCACGAGCGCGTCGTCGGCGCTTTTCAGCGGCGTGTCGGGCGCACGCTCTTGCCAGGCGGTGTCGAGGCGGGTCTGCATCGCGCGGTAGGCGCGCTTGAGCACCGCGACATCGCTGGCGCCCTTGCTGTAGGCGTAGGTATCGGGGTGGAAGCGGCCCTCGGGCGACTGCCCGGGCGGCGCGCCGACAGCCGCCATGATCTGCTCATCGGTCATCGCCGCAGTGGTCGGCTTCAGCGCCTCGGCCTTCGCGAGTTCGGCACGAAACTGGCGGAAGGTCCAGCCGTCGATCAGGCGCACGACCGCGAGCGTCTCATCGCCGCGCACCATCTTGTTCAGCAGCGCGATCGGCGTCACGCCGCGGCCGATCTCGTAGCTGCCTGCGCGAATCTTGCGCGCCTGCCCCGACCAGCGAAACCACTCGTACAGCAAGGTCGGCGAAGCCCGCACGCCGGCCTGCACCCACTGCTGCGCGATCTCGCGCGGCGGCGTGCCGAGCTCGACCGAGACCTCGACCGAATCGGCGCCCAGTTCGAGCGGCTGGTGGAGCCACCAGAACGCGGCGCCGCCGATGCCGACGATGAGCAACAGGACGAAGATCAGGAGCGCGCGCAGGAATCTCATCAGGAAAGTCGAAACCCCGGGGGCAGCAGAAACACGGGCGCTGATGATAATGGGCGATGACCACGCCATTCACCACCGACGGCATCGCCCCGCTCGCCCACCTCGGCCTGATCCGCGCCCGCGGCGCCGACGCCGTGACCTTCCTGCAAGGCCAGCTGACGAACGACGTGGCCGGCATGGCCTTGTCGCAGGCGCGCTTGGCCGGCTTCTGTTCGGCGAAGGGCCGACTGCAGGCCAGCTTCATCGTCTGGAAGCTCGCCGACGACGAACTGCTGCTGGCCTGCGCCGCGAGCGTGTTGCCGGCCGTGCTCAAACGCCTGTCGATGTTCGTGCTGCGCGCGCAATGCAAGCTGAACGACGCGAGCGCCGAGTTGCGCCTGCTCGGCGCCACCGGCGCAAGCGCCGCCGCGCTCGTCGGCGCTGCGCCCGCGTGGGGCGTGCGCGCCGCGCCCGGCGGCACGTTGGTGCGCCTGCCCGACGTCGACGGCATCGCGCGTGCGCTGCTCGCGCTCGCGCCGGACGCTGCACCCGATGTTCCCGCGGCCGATCTGCCGGCCGACGCGTGGCGCCTGCTCGACGTGCGCTCGGGCATCCCGACGATCGAAGCCGCCACGGTCGAACAGTTCGTGCCGCAGATGCTGAACTACGAGTTGATCGGCGGCGTCGACTTCCAGAAGGGCTGCTACCCGGGCCAGGAGATCGTCGCCCGCAGCCAGTACCGCGGCACGATCAAGCGGCGCATGTTCCTGTTCGAGTGCGACGCGCTCGCCCGGCCCGGCCAGGAGGTGTTCCACAGTGGCGACGCGAGCCAGCCGGCCGGCATGGTCGTCAACGCGGCGCCGCTGCCCGGCGGCGCCGGCTCGGCCGCGCTGGTCGAAGTCAAGCTCGCGGCGCTCGACAGCGGCGAGTTGCGCCTCGGCAGTATCGACGGCGCGGCCCTGCGCGGCGCTGTGCTGCCATACACGGTGCCGCACGACACGGCCCTGCCCGCCTGAGCACTTGGCCACGCTGCTTCGAGCTCCCTGACAAACAGCCAATATCGATGCGCGAACTGTTCGTCTACTACCGCGTGCGCCTGGCTGACGCGGCGGTGGCGAACGCCGCCGTGCGAACGATGCAGGCGCAACTGCGCGCCCGCCACCCCGAGTTGGTCGTGCGCCTGCTGTGCCGCGCCGACAGCGTGGACGGCGAACAGACCTGGATGGAAACCTGGGCGGCCGACCCGGCGCGCGCACCCGAGGGCATCGGCGCCGCACTCCAGGCCGCGATCGACGAGGCCGCGCTTGCGCTGCAGCCGTGGCAGATCGGGCCGCGCCACACCGAGGTGTTCGTCGCATGTGCCTGATCGGGCTCGCGATCGAGCAGCATCCGCGCTTCGCGCTGGTGATCGCGTCGAACCGTGACGAGTTCTTCGCGCGCCCGACCGCCCGCTTGGGCTGGTGGAGGCCGGCGCCCGCTGAGCCCGATGTACCCGACGTGCTCAGTGGCCGTGACCTGCAATCGGGCGGCACCTGGCTCGGGCTGACGACGCACGGCCGCCTCGCGATGCTGACCAACGTGCGGGGTGGCCTCACCCACGAGGCCGATGCACCGTCGCGCGGCCGGGTTGTCACTGACTGGCTCGCCGCGCGCGAGTCGACCGCCGAGTTCTGGACCCGCACCGCGCTGTCGGGCCACAACGGCTTCAACCTGATCGCCGCTGACTTCCGGCGCGGCGAGTGCTTTCGCGCCTCGAACGCCGATCGCCAGGCGCTCCGCGTCGGTCCCGGGCTGTACGGCTTGTCGAACGCCGGGTTCGATGCGCCTTGGCCGAAGGTCGTCGCGCTGAAGCAGCGCATGCGCGAGGCACTCGACAGCTCGCTGACGATCGATGCGCTGGCCGCCCAGTTGTTCGCCGCGCTCGGCGACCGTTCGGTCGCGACCGACGCCGCGCTGCCGAGCACCGGCATCGCGCTGAACCGGGAGCGACAACTCTCGGCCGCGTTCATCGGGATGGCCGACGCGGGCTACGGAACGCGCTGCTCGACCATCATCGTCACCGAGCGCACGGCGCGCCAGCCGGTCACGCATGTGTTCGAGCGCAGCTTCGACGCGGCCGGTGCGGTCGCGCTGCTGCGCTCGACGATGCTGCGCAACTGGCCGCCGCGCGACGGCGAGGGCGACCTGGTCGAGGCGGTCGAGGGTGCGCCGCCGCCCGGCGCCGACCGCCGGCCCGCGGCGTCGGCCGCGCCGGGCCGCCGCAGCCGCGTGCGCAGCCGGCGCGGGCCGGCGACGATCAAGCCGTAGCCGCGCCCGATTCAGAGCGCGCGCGTCATCTCGACGTGCGCGATGCCGGCCTCCTCGAAGACCGGTCCGGCCGGCACGAAGCCGGCGCGCGCATAAAAGCCCTGCGCGCTGGTTTGCGCGTGCAGCAGCACCTCGCGGTCGCCGCGCGCCTTGGCTGCCGCCATCAGCGCATCGAGCACCCGGCGCCCCACGCCGCTGCCGCGAACCGCCTGGATCGACGCCATCCGGCCAATGCGCGCGACGCCCGGCGCGTGTGGCAGCAGCCGGCCGGTCGCCAGCGGCAGGCCGAAGCGGTTGAACGCGACCGCGTGCACGCAATGCGCGTCGTTCTCGTCCCACTCCATCTCGACCGGAATCTGCTGCTCCTCGATGAACACCGCGGCGCGAATCGCCTGCGCGTGCAGGCCGAGCACATCCCAGCCGCCGACGCG
The DNA here is from genome assembly GCA_040389925.1 of Pseudomonadota bacterium. Classification (GTDB taxonomy): domain Bacteria; phylum Pseudomonadota; class Gammaproteobacteria; order Burkholderiales; family Burkholderiaceae_C; genus LMDS01. The sequence continues at coordinate 26,237 of JAZJZJ010000085.1, read as the reverse complement.
CACATCGACCATCACCGCGCCGGCCTCGAATGCATTCAAGGTGTCGCGCAGCGCCGCGGGCACCGGCTTCGAGGTTTGGGCGTGCGGATCGGCGAACACGTAGACGAGTTCGCACGCCACGAGCAACCGGTCTTGCCGAAACGCCGCGCCGCTGAACAGGATCGACGAGTTGCCGATGCGCGCGCAGCACACGCCCAAGTCGAGCACGTCGTCGTAGCGCGCCGAGGCCTCGTACTCGACCGTCGCCTTGCGCACGTACAGGTCGCCGCCGAGTTGCGCCATCGTCTGCGCATACGGCATCGCGAGGGCGCGCCAGTAGCCGGCGATCGCGGTGTCGAAGTACATCAGGTAGTGGCCGTTGAAGACGATCTGCTGCGCGTCGATCTCGGCCCAGCGCACGCGCAGGCGATCGAAAAATCGGAAGTCGGTTCGTTTCATGTGCATCTATGCATCGAGGGTGTCGAAGGCCGCCTTCAGCGCCGCGCCGATCGCCGCCTGCGCGGTTTCGGCCTCGGGCAGCACGCGGCCGAGTTTGATGAAATCGTGAGTGACGCCGCGATACAACGCCAGCTCGACCGGCACGCCCGCGGCGCGCAGCCGGTCGGCATAGGCGATGCCTTCGTCGACCAGCGGATCGCACTCGGCGAGCACGACGCAGGCCGACGCCACGTCGTCGAGCGCGTCGGCTTCGAGCGGGGCGAAGCGCCAGTCGCTGCGTTGCGAGCGGGCTATGTACTGGTCGAAGAACCACGCGATGTCGTCGGCCTCCAGCAAGTACCCGTGCGCGAATTCGCGGTGCGAAGGTGTATCGGCGTGCGCGGTGGTGCCGGGTGTGATCAGCAACTGCAGGCGCAGCGCCAGACCGATGTCGCGGGCGTGGATCGCGCAGGTGGCCGCGAGCGTGCCGCCGGCGCTGTCGCCGCCGACCGCGAGGCGCGTGGCATCGAGGTCGAGCGTGGCGGCGTGTTCGCCGAGCCAGCGCAGCGCGGCCCAGGCATCGTCGACGGCGGCCGGAAAACGGTGCTCCGGCGCCAGCCGGTAGTCGAGCGCGATCACTGCCGCGCCGCTGCGCAGCGCGATCTGGCGGCACAGGCTGTCGTGGGTCTCGAGGCCGCCGATCGTGAAGCCGCCGCCATGCAGGTAGAGCAGCGCCGGCAGCCTCGCTTGCGGGTTCACGTGCGAGCTCGCGTACAGGCGCGCGGGCAACTCGGCGCCGTCACCCGACGGAATGCGCAGCGCCTCGACACGCGCCAGCGGCGCGCGCGGAAACTCGAGAATCTCTGCCGCCGCGTCGTACGCGCGACGCGCTTCTTGCGGCGTCATCGCATGGAACGGCGGTCGGTTCGCGCGGCGAATGTTCTCCAGCAAGCCGGCCATCCGGCGCGTCAGATGCGGCGCCGCCATCAGAAGATCGAATCGCGGTCGACGCCGTGGCGGCTCATGCGCCGTCGCAGTTTCAGCAACGCCTCTTGCTGGATCTGGCGAATGCGTTCGCGCGTCAGGCCGAGGCGTTCGGCGAGCACTTCGAGGGTTTCGGGTTCGCGGTCGCCGAGGCCGTAGCGGCCGGCGACGACCTCGCGCTCGCGCTGGTTGAGCTCATCAAGGCCGTGATTCAGCAGCAGCTCGACCTCGTTGCTCAAGGTCAGGCTCATCGGGTCGCTGGCGCCGTCGTCGGCCACACCGTCGAGCACCGAGTCGCCGTTGCCGTCGCCGGCATGGCGCTCCATCGGCGCATCGAGCGAGGTCGGTTGCTCGGCGAACTTCAGCAACGCATCGACCTCCTTGACCGGCCGGCCCAGCAGCGCCGCGACATCCTCGACCCGTACCGGCTTGTCGCTGTGGCCGGCGCTGGCCGATTCGGCTTCGAGTGCGCGCCGCGCCTTCAGCACGTGATTGAGTTCGCGCACCACGTGCACCGGCAATCGCACCAGGCGGGCCTGGTGCATGATCGCGCGCTCGATGCTCTGGCGCACCCACCACGAGGCGTAGGTCGAGAAACGAAAGCCGCGCTCGGGTTCGAACTTGCCGATCGAGTGCATCAGGCCGAGGTTGCCTTCCTCGATCAGGTCGGTCATCGGCAGGCCGCGGCCGAGGTAGTTCTTCGCGATGCTCACCACCAGTCGCAGGTTGTGCTCGATCATCGCCTGGCGCGCGGTGAAGTCGCCAGCGCGGGCGCGCGTCGCGGTGTCGAACTCTTCCTGGGGTGTCAGCAGCGGCGCGCGACGAATCTCGCGCAGGTAGGTCTGCAAGGTGTTGCCGACTTCGGATTCGCCGGCCGCCATCGCGACCCGCTCGGCCGCGACCACCACGATCGCGTCGTCGTCGGCCGCAGGCACGTCGATTTCGATCTCGAGGTCGGAGTCGACCGGCGGCTCGGCCGCATGGCCTGCGCCGTTCAGATGCGGCGCCGGCGCCGCGTGCGACGATTCGGGCGGCGCTGCGACCAAGCCGTTCGGTGCCGGGTCAGGCACATGGCCAGCCAGCGGGGTGCGCTTTCCGGCCATCGTGGTTCATCCCGGGGCGTGTCAACGCGGCGGCAGCAGCCTGGCCGGGTCAATCGGTTTGCCCTGCTTGCGGATCTCGAAATGCAGCTTCACGCCATCGGCGTCGGTCGATCCCATCTCGGCAATCTTCTGGCCGCGGCGCACGGCCTGGTCTTCCTTCACCAGCAGCGTCTGGTTGTGCGCGTAGGCCGTCAGGTAGGTGTTGTTGTGCTTCAGGATGATCAGGTTGCCGTAGCCGCGCAGGCCCGAACCGGCGTAGACGACGCGGCCATCGGCGGCGGCCAGCACCGGGTCACCGGCCTTGCCGCTGATCACCAGGCCTTTGACCTTGCCCTCGTCGAATGGCGCGACCACCGAGCCGGCCGCGGGCCAGGCCCAGTTGATGTCGTCGTCGCCGTCACGCGCGGTGGGCGGTGCGGCGACCACGGCAGGCGCCGCCGCACCGCTGGCCGCGGCAGCCGGCGGCTTCGCGTCGAGCGGCTTGGTTTCGACCTTGGCGCTCGTGATCCCCTTGCTGGACGCTGCGTTCGGGTCGACGCCCGGTGGCACGACGCGCAGCACCTGACCCACCTCGATGATGTTCGGGTTGTCGAGGGTGTTCCACTTGACCAGGTCCTTCCAGTTCTGACCGTTCTCGAGACCGATGCGGATCAACGTGTCGCCGGGTTTGACGGTGTAGTAACCGGGCTTGCCGCTGTTCTCGGCACCGGGCAGCGGCTTGATGGCCTCGACCGGTGCGGGCACCGGCGAGACGGCGACGACCGGTGAACCCGCGCCGGCATTGCGATCCTCGACCGGCGCACGGTTCGGCGTGCTCGTGCAACCTGCCATCAGGCTGGTGGCGAGCAGCAAAGCGCCAGTCCACTTGAAATTCATCAGCATGTGCTTCTTGTCCATCGTCATCTTGCGACCGTGCCCGATTTTAGAGGGACGAAGTGCACGGCCTCGTACGCGTTCTGCTCGAAACCATGTTCGGTGCGGTCAACCACCATCAACACCTGCCGCTGCGAACCCGCTTGCCGCACCGGCGACACGAGGCGGCCGCCGACGGCAAGCTGATCGAGCCACGCTTGCGGCAGCGCATCGCCGCCGGCGGCCGCGATGATGCTGTCGTAGGGCGCACTCGGGGCATGGCCGCCCATGCCGTCACCATACACCAGCCGCATGTTCGCCGGCCGCAGCGGCGCGAGCAGTTCGCGCGCCTTGTCGTGCAGCGGGCGCAGGCGCTCGATCGAAACCACCTGCTTCGCGAGCAGCGCCAGCACAGCCGCTTGGTAGCCACAGCCGGTGCCGATCTCGAGCACGCGGCCGAGCGAGCCGGACGCGCGCGCCCCGGCCCCGCCCAGCATCAGCTCGATCATGCGCGCCACGACCGACGGCTTCGAGATCGTTTGGCCGTGGCCGATCGGCAGGCTGGTGTCCTCATACGCCTGCGTGACGAGCGCGGCATCGACGAACAGGTGGCGCGGCACGGTCGCCATCGCCTCGATGACACTGTCGTTCGTGACGCCCGCGCCGCGCAGGCGCTGCGCCATGCGCCGGCGCACGTCGGCAGAGTCGAGACCGAGGCCCGACGGCGCGACGCGCCGCGCGGCGTCGGTGTGCGCGTGCGCTACCGGCTGCTGCGGCCGCAGCACCGCGCGCGCGGCGGCCGCGGTGGCCTGCAGCTTCGGCGCGGTGGTGAGCGCCGGCGCTGCGATCGGCACGATCGGTGTGCGCGCGACCTTGATGCGCGAGCTCAGCGCATCGAGACGCAGCGGGAACTTCGAGGCGCGTTTGTCGACCCCGCTCATTCGGCGGCCTTCATACCGAGGCCTTGTCGAGCCACTCGCGCCAGTCGGGCAGCGCGGCGTGTTCGGTCAGGTCGACCTGCAGCGGCGTGATCGAGACCTGGCCGTTCGCGGTGGCGTGGAAGTCGGTGCCGGGGCCGGCTTCGCGCGCGTCGCCGGCCGGGCCGATCCAGTACATCGTGTCGCCGCGCGGGCTGGTCTGCGCGATCAGCGGCTCGCTCGCGTGGCGGCGGCCGAGGCGCGTGACGACGCGCCGCAGCGCATCGGCATCGGGTCGGTTCGGGATGTTGACGTTGAGCAGAAACGGCGCGCGCAGCGGCGGGTGCTTCAGCACCTGCTCGATCACGCTGCGGGCGACGCGGGCCGCGGCGTCGAGATCGCCCCAGCCCTTTGTCACCTGCGAGAACGCGATCGCCGGGATGCCGAACAGGAAGCCCTCCATCGCCGCCGCGACCGTGCCCGAGTACAGCGTGTCGTCGCCCATGTTGGCGCCGTTGTTGATGCCCGAGACGACCAGGTCGGGGCGGTTCGGCAGCACGCCGGTCAGCGCCAAGTGCACGCAGTCGGACGGCGTGCCGTTGACGTACAGGAAGCCGTTGCTCGCGGTGTGCACACTCAACGGCCGACCCAGTGTCAGCGAGTTCGAGGTGCCGCTCGCATTCTGTTCGGGCGCCACCACGTCGAGGTCCCCGAGACCTTCGCAGGCCTTCACGAGGGCCGCGAGGCCGGGGGCGAGATAACCGTCGTCGTTGGCGATGAGGATGCGCATGCTTCGATTGTATGGACACGTCACGTCGGTGACGCAATGCGTTGGGGTCGCTGCGTATGATCCTTTGCAATGCCGCGCCCGCGGCCATCATGTGACGAGCCACCGCGACCGCGGTGGCATAGAACCCGAGGAGACACCATGAAAGCCTGGCTGTGCGAGAACCCGATCGGCGTCGAAGCGCTGACTTGGAAAGAACTGCCGACACCCGAGCCGCAGGCCGGTGAAGTGCGCGTCGCAATCCGCGCCGCGAGCCTGAACTTCCCCGACATCCTGATCGTGCAAAACAAGTATCAGATGAAGCCGCCGCTGCCCTTCGTGCCGGGATCCGAGTACGCCGGCGTCGTCGAGGCGGTCGGTGAAGGCGTCACGCACCTGAAGGTCGGCGACTCGGTCGCGGCCTTCGGCGGCACCGGTGGCTTCGGCACGCACGCGATCGTCAAGGCCGCACTCGCGATGCCGCTGCCGCCAGGCTTCGCGTTCGACGACGCCTCGGCCTTCGTGCTGACCTATGCGACCACGCACCACGCGCTGCTCGACCGTGCGGCGCTGAAAGCCGGCGAAACCGTGCTGATCCTCGGCGCGGCCGGCGGCGTCGGCACGGCGGCGATCCAGATCGCGAAGGCGGTCGGCGCGAAGGTGATCGCGGCCGCGTCGAGCGATGCGAAGTGCGAACTCTGCAAGTCGCTCGGCGCCGATGCGACGATCAACTACAGCACGAAGAACATCCGCGACGAGATCAAGGCGCTGACCGATGGCAAAGGCCCCGACGTGGTCTACGATCCGGTCGGCGGCGACCTGGCCGAGCCGGTGTTTCGCTCGATCGCCTGGCGCGGGCGCTACCTGGTCGTTGGTTTCGCGCAGGGCGGCATCCCGGCGCTGCCGTGGAATCTGGCGCTGCTGAAAGGCGCCTCGATCGTCGGTGTGTTCTGGGGTGAATTCGCGCGCCGCGAGCCGAAGGCGAACGCACAGGCGTTGGCCGAACTCGCGCTGTGGTACGCGCAGGGCAAGGTCAAACCGGTGATCGACCGGCGCCTGCCGATGGCGCAGTTGCCGAAGGCCTTCGAGATCATGGCGAGCCGCCAGGTGCACGGCAAGCTGGTGATGACGAACGACGCCTGAAAGCCGCGCGTCGCGCGACACGGTTGCGCTACCATCGCCTCACAAAGAATGAGGGGCGGAGCAGATGCCAGTCAAGGTACTGATCGTCGAAGACAACCCGGTCGCGCGCAGTTTCCTGACGCGGGTCGTGCGCGAGAGTTTCAGCGACGCGCTGGTCATCACCGAAGCCGGTGACTTGGAAACAGCGCGTCGCCAGATCGGGCCACTGCGCGAGGGCGTGCAGGCGGCCGACCCGTTCAAGCTGATTCTGGTCGACCTCGAACTGCCCGACGGCAACGGCATGGAGTTGCTCGCCGAACTCGGCGCCTACCCGGCCACCAAGATCGTCACCACGCTCTACTCCGACGACGACCACCTGTTCCCGGCCCTGCAATGTGGCGCCGACGGCTACCTGCTGAAGGAAGACCGCTTCGAGGTACTGGTCGAAGAATTGCAAAAGATCGTGCGCGGCCAGCCGCCGCTCTCGCCGGCGATCGCACGCCGCTTGCTCACCCACTTCCGCTACGGCGCGGCGGGTGGCGCGGCGCCCGCCGCCGGCTCGGCACCGCTGGACTCAGGCTTCCAGAGCAGCCGCCCGATGCCGATGGGGCGTGGCGCCCCGCTCGACCACGAGCGCCTGACCCCGCGTGAGAGCGAGGTGCTCACGTACCTGAGCAAAGGCTTCACGATCAAGGAGATCGCGAACCTGATGGGCATCAAGTGGTTCACGGTGAACGACCACATCAAGTCGATCTACAAGAAGCTCAACGTATCGAGTCGCGCCGAAGCGGCGGTGCTGGCAAGCAAGCAAGGCCTGGTGTAGATCGCAGCCGTGGCGCATGAAGGCACGCACCCGCCCCGCACGCCCGGACTGAACAACACCTGGCCCGGGCGCAGCTCGGCGAGCTGGACCGGGCTGTCGAGCCTGCTGCCCGACTCGCTGCTCGATCCGGAACCGAGCGATCCGGGCGCGGCGCCGGCCGAGACCCGGCCGCGCTGGATCGGCTGGCGGCTGCGTCTGCTGGTGGCGTTGGCGCTGCTCGGTGGCTTGGGCATCTTCGCGCTGATCCGCGCGGTCAGTGCCCTGCCGACCATCGATGCCGCTTGGCGCGTCGATGCGCAAGGCCGCATCGAACTCGACGCGAGCCGCGATCCGGCACTCCAGGCCCATCTCGGGCAGGTGCTCAGGAGCATCGTCGGCGGCGAGACTGCGGTCTCGCTGAACGACGCGCTCGCGCTGCAGCGCTCGCCGCGCTGGATCATCGACGATGCCCAGCGCGCGCGCCAACAGGGGCTGCACGAGCAACTCGGGCGGGCGTTCGCTCAACCGCAGATCAAGCTCCTGTTCGCCGACGGTTCCAGTGCCGAGCTGCGCACCTCGGCCCGCGGGTTGACCGGGCTGCCGACCCTGTTCTGGCTGCTGTCGTCGTTCGCGTTCGGGCTGTACCTGGTCGCCATGGTGGTGCTGCTCGCGCAGCCGACCGGGCGCAGCGTGATCTATGCGCTGATGGCCTTGTGCCAGTCGGGGAACCTGCTGATCATCGCGGTCGAGGCGACGCTCGAGTTCGGCCTGCCCGCCCCGTTCGCGCGGTTCCACCTGCCGGCGCGCATGGCGCTCGACCTCGTCACCGCCGCCGGGATGGTCAACGCCGCCTGTCTGCACCCGCGCCGACTGCCGGGTTCCGGCTGGATCGCACTGCTCGGCTGGGCCGCGGCGTTCGCCTTGGTCGGTGCGCTCGCCGCCGGAGCGCTCGACCACGCTTGGTGGTGGACGCAAGGCGCCGTGATCGGCATGAGCCTGCTGGCGATCGGCCTGTTGAGCTGGTCGTACCAGATCGAGCCGCATCCGTTCGCGATCGTGCTGCGCCGGTTCGGCATCGTCACCGCGGCGACCTGGACCTTGCTGACCGTCGCGCTCGCCGCCGCCGATGGTCGCTCCGGCATGCCGCACAACATTGCCGACATCGGCTCGATGATCTGGTACGTGTTTCTCGGCTCGCTGCTGATGCTTGTGCCGTTTCTCGCCAAGTCGCAGAACTTCATGCGCGAGTTCTCGCTGCTCGCGGCGATCAGCACGGTTGCGACGTCGCTCGACCTGCTGTTCGTCGCGGTGTTCTCGCTCGGCCAGTTCGCGGCGCTGAGCCTGTCGCTGTTCGTTTCGCTCGCCGTCTACAGCGGCGTGCGCCAGTGGGTGCTGAACCAGCTGCGCGGCAGCAGCATGCTCACGGCCGAGCGCACGTTCGAACAGCTCTACCGGATCGCGCGCGAGGTCGAGGCGCAGCCCGAGCGCACCGCGGCGCTGCTGGCGCAACTGTTGGGCGACCTGTTCGAGCCGCTCGAAGTCAACGTCGTCGATCGCCGCACCGCGACGAGCCGCGTTGCCGGCGACGGCTCCAGCATGCTCGTGCCGGTGCCACAGCTCGGTGGTGACACGACGCCGCGCGGCGCCGTGATGATCCGCTTCGCACAGCGCGGGCGGCGCCTGTTCACCTCGGAAGACGCGCGCCTGACCGATCGCATCGTCGAGCAATTGCGGCGCGCGGTGCGCTTCGACAAGGCCGTCGAGCAAGGCCGCAGCGAGGAACGCCTGCGCCTCGCGCAAGACCTGCACGACGACATCGGGGCGCGCCTGTTGACGCTGATGTACAAGGCCCAGTCACCCGAGATGGAGGACTATGTCCGCCATACGCTGCAAGACCTGAAGACCTTGACGCGCGGTCTCGCCGCCTCGAACCACCGCCTTTCGCACGCCGCCGCGGAGTGGAAATCCGACCTCGCGCACCGCCTCACGGCCGCGCACGTCGAACTGCGCTGGACCTTCGTGTTCGACGAAGACATCCTGCTGACGGTCGTGCACTGGTCGGCGCTGACGCGGGTCATGCGCGAGCTGGTCAGCAACGTCATCGCGCACTCGCAGGCGCAGCGGCTGGACATCAACTTCCATCTCGAGTCCGACCGAATCGAGCTGACGATCAGCGACGACGGCGTCGGCCGCAACCCACGCGCCTGGTCGCACGGGCTGGGTCTGGGCGGCGTGCGCAAGCGCGTCAAGCAACTCGGCGGCGAGGTCGAATGGCGCGAGATCGCGCCGCACGGAATCAGCTGCCGCGTGATCATCCGCGATCTGTCGGCGCGCTCGTGAGGCGCTCCCGGCAGATATGAAAAAGCCGGGCACCTGGCCCGGCTTTTTGCTCACGATTCTTGGGGTGGCTGATGGGGCTCGAACCCACGACAACAGGAATCACAATCCTGGACTCTACCAACTGAGCTACAGCCACCGCAGAACCTTGAATTATAGCGGAAGCGCCATCCCCGTTCTCCCCGCCGCTACTTCGCCGCGGCGCTGGCCGCGTCGGCGGCGGGCGCAACCGGCAGCGCGTTCGGCTTGATCTCGACCTTGAAGCGTGCCTTCAACGCGTTGTAGTAGGCCTGCGATTCGGCATCGCCCCAAGCCTGCGCATACTGCGCCTGCGCGCGTGATGCGTCGGCCGTGACCGGATCGCGGCCGAGCACCTTGGCGATCTTCACGACCGCGTAGCCCTGATCGCCGAGGTCGACACCGACGAACGCCGGCAACGTCGCGGCCGGTGCCTTCAGCACGGCGTCGACGACCGCGCCGGGGAGGTCGCGCGGCTGGGCGCGCGAGAACGTCACCGCAGCTTCGCTCATCGCGGTGGCCGGCGCGGCGCGCAGTTCGGCCAGGCGCGCCTCGCCCTGCTTGCGCGCGAGCGCAGTCGCCTGCACAACGACGAGTCGATCGCGCACCTGCGCCTTCACATCGGCCAGCGGCAGCTGGTGCGCGGCCTCGTGCTTGACGACCCGGCCCGAAACCAGTGTGCTCGCGGCGGTCTCGATCGCCTCGGTGTTGCGCTTGTTGCGGATCGCCTCAATGCCGAACAGCAGGTCGAGAAACTTCGGGCTCGCGAGCGGGCCGGCAGCGCCGGGCGCGGGCGCGCGCTTGACGTTCTGCGCGGTGCGCAGCTCGAGCTTGAGCTTGTCGACGACCGGTTTCAGGCTGTCGGGCTGCTCGTAGACGATGTTGGTGAACTCGACCGCGGCTTCGGAGAACTTCTTCTGCGCGAGCTGCGTCCTGACTTCGTTCTCGAGTTCGGCCCTGACCGCCTCGAACGGCTTCTTGTCGCCGCCGCGCGCGGCCGTCAGCTTGACGATGTGGTAGCCGAAGTCGCTCTCGACCAGGTCGCTGATTTCGTCGGTCTTGAGCTTGAACGCGGCGTCCTCGAGCGGCTTCGCGGCGAGGCCGTCGCGGCCGAAGAAGTCGAGGTCACCGCCCTTCTCGGCCGAGCCCGGGTCGTCGGAGTTCTTGCGCGCGATCTCGGCGAACGCCGCCGGGTTCTTCTTCACTTCGGCGAGCAGGCCTTCGGCCTTGGCCTTCGCCTTCGCGCGATCGGCGGCCGAAGCGCCCGCATCGACCTTCACGAGAATGTGGCTGGCGCGCCGCTCTTCGGTCGAGGTGTAGCGCTTTGCGTTCTCGGTGTAGTACTTGCGCAGGTCGTCGTCGGAGACGGTGATGCCCTTCTTCAGCGATTCGAGATCGAGCACCACATACTCGATGCTCTCGGATTCGGGCGCCATGAACTGGGCCGCGTTGACCGGATTCTTGTAGTAGGCCTCGATGTCGGCGTCGGTCGGCGCCACCTTCGTTGACGAGTCCTTCGTCGCGAACTGCTGCACCTGCACCTCACGCTGCTGGAACATCGCGTCGAGCGCGGCATTGGTCACCGCCAGCGGCGCGAACACCGTGCCGTTGATGCCCTGCACCACTTGGCGCAGCGAGAGGTCCTGGCGCAAGCGCTGCGCGAACATCTCCGACGACATGCCTTGTGCCGAGAGCGCGTCCTTGTTGACGCTGCCGTCGGGATTGCGCAGGAAGGCGAACTGCGGGTCGGTGACGAACAGGCGCTGCAGGCGCTCGTCGGACGTCGTGAGGTGCAGCTTGTCGGCCGCGGCGAGCATCACGCGTTCGCGCACCACGCCGTCGAGCGACTGGCGCCGCATCTCGGGCGTGTCGAACACCTTCGGGTCGACATTGGGCATCTGGCGCCGCACGCGTTCGATCTGCTCGCGCTGCGCGAGGTCCCATTCGTTGCGGGTGATCTTGCGGCCGTCGACCTTCGCGACGCTGGAGTCGTCGCGCGTGAAGCTGCCGTAGCCTTCGTAGATGCCGCCGCTGACGAATGCCAGCACCACGAAGCCGAGCACGATTTGCAGCAACCAGGTGTGCTTGCGGAAGAAGTCAAACATCGAAAGCCTCTGTCAACGAGCGCGAGCCTGCAAGGGGCCGAAGCGCGGCGAGTGCGACGCAACCAAGCGTCGATGAAACGTGAAGCCCCAGATGCACAAAGGCGAACCGAGGTTCGCCTTTGGCTGGGTGGTGACCGCGATTCTAGCCGAGCCGTCGGTGCGCTATCTGGTGGGTGCTGAGGGGTTCGAACCCCCGACCTACGCCTTGTAAGGGCGCCGCTCTACCAACTGAGCTAAGCACCCGCACTGCATAAACTCGACGTGACGAATGAGTCGTTGAGAGAACGGCTCAGTTGAGCGCGTCCTTGAGGGCCTTGCCCGGACGGAACTTCGGCACCTTGGCCGCCTTGATCTTGATCGTGGCGCCGGTGCGCGGGTTGCGCCCGCTGCGCGCTGCGCGCTTGCCGACGCTGAATGTGCCGAAGCCGACGAGCGACACGGTGTTGTTCTTCTTCAGCGTGCTTTTCACACCGCCGATCAAAGCCTCCAGGGCGCGTGCTGCCGCGGCCTTGGAAATGTCGGCCTGCTTGGCGATGTGCTCGATCAACTCTGACTTGTTCACGGGTGTTCCCCCTCTAAAGGTATCTCACAATGAATTCGGGTGGGTGTTCGGGCTGCAAGGGTGATCACGCGGCAGCTCGAAACGATTACAGCCGCGCACTCACTCAGTGTCAAGCGCGGAAGCGGATTCTATTCGCAATCATGCGCCCTCATTCGAGTGGAACTGCGCGCTTTCTCGCTTGACAAGCCGAGGCTCATCCGTATCGCGAAGTGCCGTGCAGTACGCACGCGATGCGTCTCGTCAATCGGCTCGCATCGGTGCTCGAACCACGAGCGCCACACCGGTCGCGGTGAGCAGCATCCCCAGGCCCATGCTCCAGGTGAAGGCTTCGCCGAACAGCCACCACGCGAGCACCGCAGTGCACGGCGGCACGAGGTACATCAGGCTGGTGACCTCGGTGGCCGCGCCGCGCTGGATCAGCAGGTACAGCAGCGAGCTGCCGCCGAGCGTCAACGCGAGCACCGACCACGCCATTGCGCCGATCATCTGCGCGTGCCACACGACCGGCTCGGTCTCGAGCAACGCGAGCGGCAGGCTGACAGCGAGCGCCGCGAACAGCTGGATCGCGCTCGCGGTGCGCACATCGCACGGCGCAACGAAGCGCTTCTGGTACAGCGTGCCGACCGTGATGCTGAGCAGCGCGAAGATCGCGAGCGCGAGGTTCCAGTGCGTCACCTCGCCGCCGCCGAGCTTGTGCCAGACGACGAGGATGAGCCCGCCCAGGCCGAGTGCGAGGCCGATCCATTGCTGCGGCAGTATCCGCGCGCCCGCAGCGTTGGCGCGGCTGCTCCAGCTCATCCACAACGCGGTGAGCACCGGCTGCAGGCCAACGAGCAAGGCCACCGTGCCGGCGCCGATACCTGATTTCACTGCCGCCCACACACCGCCGAGGTAGCCCGCGTGGATCAGCATGCCGACCACCGCGAGGTGTGCCCACTGCGCACGCTCGCGCGGCCACTCGACACCAGCCAGTACGATCCACGCGCCGAAGCACAGCAGCGAGAACGCATAGCGCATCGACAAAAACGTCAGCGGCGGCGAGTGCGGCATGCCGAAGCGCGCGACCACGAAGCCGGTGCTCCAAATCAGCACGAAGACCCACGGCATCACGCGGATCAGCGCGCTGCGCCGCGCCGCTGCAGCGGCCGACACTAGCGGGCTTTGGCGCGAATCTCGGGCAGCGCCTTCTGCAGGTAATAGACCATCGACCAGATCGTCAGCACCGCCGACGCGTAGATCAGCCACGTGCCCCAGAGCTGCGTGTCGATCAGACCGAACAGCGTGCCGTGGAACAGCAGGAACGGGATCGCAACCATCTGCACCACCGTCTTGACCTTGCCCAACATGTGGACCGCGACGCTGCGCGACGCGCCGATCTGGGCCATCCACTCGCGCAGCGCCGAGATCGCGATCTCGCGGCCGATGATCACCAGCGCGATCAGGCTTTGCACGCGATCGATCTCCACCAGCACGAGCAGCGCGGCGCAGACGAGGAATTTGTCGGCCACCGGATCCAGGAACGCGCCGAACGACGAGGTCATGTTCAGGCGGCGCGCCAAGTAGCCGTCGGCCCAGTCGGTCAACGCGACGACGATAAACAGCACCGTCGCGATCAGGTTGCGATCGGGCTCAGTCAGCGGCAGCTGGAACACACCGACGATCAGCGGGATCGCGACGATGCGCGCCCAGGTCAGCAGTGTCGGCAAGTTGAAGAACATGCGCGCATTGTCGCCCGAGTTCGTCGCGAGGCTGGCGCCGCGGGTCAATGCCTGATCAGTCGAGCGTGCGCGGCTTGAACTTGCGATCGTTGTTGAACAGGAAGGTCTCGGTGAAGCGCCACGGTTTCGGCAGCCGCGAGACGTCGCCGAACGGCGCAGCGCGATGCACGGCGGCTTCGGCCAGCCTGGTCGTGTCCTTGGCCTCCTGCGGATGTCGCAACACGGCGATCTTGCGCACGCTGCCGTCGCCGTTGAGCTCGATCTCGAGCACCGGGATGCCAAGCAGCGGCTCGGGCGGCACCCCGAGGTACGTGCCGTTCGGGTTCGCGGCGATCAGGCGGTGTGCCGCCTGCAGCCGCACGTCGGCCCAGTTGCGCACCGGCCCGGGCGGCGGCAGCGGCAGGCCGGTCGGTGCGATCGCCGGCGATGGGGACGTGACCGGCGCGGCGGCCGGGGCGCCGCCGCCGGAAGGCGCTGGCGGCGGCGGTGCCGAGCAACCCGCCACCAGGCCGAGGCCGGCCAAGCCGATGCGCACACGCTGATTAGTGAAGGACACGATAGATTTCCTCTGCCAGTTCTTTCGAGATGCCGTCGACACTCAACAGGTCCTCGACGCTCGCGTTGCCCACGCCGCGCACGCCGCCGAAGCGCTGCAGCAGCTTCGCACGTTTCTTCGGCCCGACGCCGGCGATGTCTTCAAGCTTGCTGCCACCCGTGCGCACGCTCGCGCGCCGCGCGCGCATGCCGGTGATCGCGAAGCGGTGCGCTTCGTCGCGGATTTGCGCGACCAGCATCAGCGCCGCCGAATCGCGCCCGAGGTACACCTTGGGGCGGCCGTCGGCGAACACAAGCTCTTCGAGCCCGACCTTGCGGCCCTCGCCTTTCTCGACGCCGACGATGCGGCCGAGGTCGATGCCGAGTTCCTCGAACACCTCGCGCGCCATGCTGACCTGGCCGCGGCCGCCGTCGACCAACACGAGATCCGGCAACCTCGCCTCGCCGCGGCTCGCCGCCTCCGCCAGCTTCGAGTAGCGCCGCGTCAGCACCTGGCGCATCGCAGCGTAGTCGTCGCCGCCGGTGATGCCTTCGATGTTGTAGCGGCGGTACTGGGCACTCTGCATCTTGTGGGCTTCGAACACGACGCAGGATGCCTGTGTCGATTCGCCCGCGGTGTGGCTGATGTCGAAACACTCGATGCGAAAGGTGTCCATGTTGTCGACCGCGAGGTCGAGCGCCTCGACCAGCGCGCGCGTACGCGCCTGCTGCGAGCCTTCCTCGGCGAGCAGTTGCGCGAGCTTGAGTTGCGCGCCGGTGATGCACATGTCGAGCCACGCGCGGCGCGGTTCGCGCGGCTGGTGCTGCGCCGTGACCTTGATGCCGCTTTGCAGCGAGAGCGCGTCGATCAGCGCCTTGTCGACCGCATGGCTCAGCACGAGCAAGGGCGGCACGCCACCATCGAGGTAGTGCTGCGCGATGAAGGCTTCGAGCACCTGGACTTCGGGTGGCGCGGGTTCACCCTGAGCGGCATCGTCGTCCTCGGGGCCGAGCGCCATCACCTCTTCCACATGCTTCGGGAAGTACGGCCGGTCGCCCAGATGCCGCCCGCCGCGCACCATCGCGAGGTTCACGCAGGCGCGGCCGCCTTCGACCTTGACCGCAAGGATGTCAGCATCCTTGGTCGTCACGCCGCTGTTGTCCTCGACGGCCTGCTGATGCAGCACGCGCGACAGCGCGCCGATCTGGTTGCGGATCTCGGCCGCCTGCTCGAACCTCAGCGCGTCGGCGTGCGCCATCATCTGCGCCTGCAAGTCGGTCATCAGCTCCTGCTGCTCGCCGAGCAGAAAGCGCTCGGCATTGCTCACATCGTGCGCATAGTCTTCGGCCGAGACGAAGTTCACGCACGGCCCCGAGCAACGCTTGATCTGGTACAGCAGGCACGGCCGCGTGCGGTTCGCGAACACCGTGTCTTCGCAGGTGCGCAGGCGAAACACCTTCTGGATCATCTGGATCGACTCTTTCACCGCCCACGCGCTCGGGAACGGCCCGAAATAGTGGTGCTTCTGATCCACCGAACCGCGGTAGTACGCCACCCGCGGGAACTTGCCCGACGTGATCTTCAGGTACGGATAGCTCTTGTCGTCGCGGAACAGAATGTTGTAGCGCGGTGCGAGCGTCTTGATCAGGTTGTTCTCGAGCAGCAGCGCCTCGGCCTCGGAGCGCACCACCGTCGTCTGCAGCCGCACGATCTTCGTGATCATGTGGCCGATGCGCGTGCCGCCGTGGTTCTTCTGAAAATAGCTCGAGACGCGCTTCTTCAGGTCGCGCGCCTTGCCGACGTAGAGCACCGCGTCGGCCGCGTCGAAATAGCGGTACACGCCGGGCAGGTTCGGCAGTGCGGCGACTTCGGCGAGCAGTTGCGCGCGGGCAGCGTCGATCGGTGCTTCGGCGGGCGCTTGGGTGGGCGCTTCGCCGGGATCAGGAACAGCGTCGTCGGTCATCGGGCCGTGATTGTGCCGCGCGGCTCCGGATAATGCGGCCGATGCTCTGGGACCTCTTCTGCCGTGTGATCGACAACTTCGGCGACATCGGCGTGTGCTGGCGGCTCGCCGCTGACCTCGGCGCGCGCGGCGAGCGGGTGCGGTTGTGGGTCGATGACGCATCGGCGCTGCGCTGGATGGCGCCTTCGGGATCGGCCGGCGTCGAACTGCGTGCCTGGCCGGAGGACCGCGTCGACATCGAACCCGGCGACATCGTGATCGAAGCCTTCGGCTGCGAGTTGCCCGACGCCTTCGTGCGCCGCATGGCGGGCAAAGCGGCACCGCCGCTCTGGGTCAACCTCGAGTACCTCAGTGCCGAGGATTTCGTCGAGCGCTCGCACCGGCTGAGCTCGCCGCAGGTGAGCGGTCCGAGCGTCGGGCTGCGCAAGTACTTTTTCTATCCGGGCTTCACGCCGCGCACCGGTGGGCTGATCCGCGAGACCGACCTGCTTGCGCGCCAGCACGCCTTCGACCCGCCCGCCTGGCTCGCAGCGCACGGCGCGGCTGCGCAGCCGGGTGAGCAGGTGATCAGCCTGTTCTGCTACGAGCAAGCCGCCCTGCCCGCGCTGCTCGACCAGCTCGCGCAACAGCCGACCTTGCTGCTCGCGACCACCGGCCACGCAGCACGGCAGATCACCGCGCTGCTCGGCGCGACGCTGCGCCGCGGCGCACTGCGCACCGTCGAACTGCCGGCGCTGACGCAGCCCGACTACGACCACCTGCTCTGGGCCGCCGATCTGAATTTCGTGCGCGGCGAAGACTCGTTCGTGCGCGCGCAGTGGGCCGGCAAACCGTTCGTCTGGCAGATCTACCCGCAGCACGACGACGTGCATTTGGCCAAGCTCGACGCCTTCCTGGACCGCTTCGCCGCCACCCCCGAACTGCGCGCGTTCTGGCACGCGTGGAACGCCCGGAACGCCGACCAGGTGCGTCTGCCGCCGCTGCCGGCCGTCACGCCGTGGCGCCAGCAGTGCGGAATCTGGCGCGATTCGTTGCTCGCGCAGCCCGACTTGGCAACCCAGCTCATCGGTTTCGCCGCCGAAACACGCTAAAATCGAAGGCTTTCCGCGCACCCGGCTCGATTTCTGTGAGTGCGCAACCCCCGGCGCGTCGTGCGCCCAGAACCCACCGCATACGGAAACAGCAGCTATGAAGACCGCAATGGAATTTCGCGCCGGCAACGTCATCATGCTCGGCAAGGACCCGATGGTCGTGCTGCGCACCGAGTACAGCCGCGGCGGCCGCAATTCGGCCACCGTGCGCATGAAGCTCAAGAGCCTGCTCTCGAACTCGGGCACCGAAGTCGTCTACAAGGCCGACGACAAGCTCGACCAGGTCATGCTCGACAAGAAGGAGTGCACCTATTCGTACTTCGCCGACCCGATGTACGCATTCATGGACGCCGAGTACAACCAGTTCGAGGTCGAGTCCGAGAACATGGGCGACGCGATCCAGTACCTCGAAGACGCGATGCCGGTCGAAGTCGTGTTCTACGACGGCAAGGCGATCTCGGTCGAACTGCCGACCAGCCTGACCCGTGAGATCACCGACACCGAGCCGGCCGTCAAGGGCGATACCTCGGGCAAGGTGATGAAGAAGGCGAAGATCGCCACCGGCTTCGAGATCGACGTGCCGTTGTTCGTGCAGACCGGCGACAAGGTCGAAATCGATACCCGCACGCACGAGTACCGCAAGCGGGTCTGACGCCTATCGGCAGGACGGACAGCGGGCCCGCTTTGCGGGCCCTTCTCTTTTGCGCTCATCATTCGGCATGCCGTTCGACTTTTCCGCCGTCAGCGCGCCGTTTCGCATGCAGCCCGGCCTGCGGCGCATCGCGCCGGAGGCGCGGCAACTGACGCCGAATGCACCCGCCGACCGCGCGCTGCGCGAGAAGCTCGGTGTGCTCCAGCATCACGCCCCGCAAGCGCTGCTCGCCGCGCCCGGCTTCGATGCAGCGCCGGCGCTGGGCGCGCTGATGGCACAGGCCGCGGCCGAGCACCCGGATGCGTTCGTCTGGGACGGCGCCCTCGCCTTCGATGCCGCCCGGCTCGGCTGGTCGATTCGCGGCGCTGCGCTGCACGGCGCCGGCCCGCCCGAGATCGGTGCCTGCCTGCGCGCGCTGCCACCCGCGTGGCGCCTGCCCGGCCTGCTGAGCCTCGCGCTGGCCGAAGACTTCGCGGTGATCGACGGCGCGACCGCGCGCATCCCGTGGCTCGCGGTCTGCCTGCCGTCGCGCTGGGCCCCGGAGGAGAAGGTCGGCCGGCATTTCGCCGAGGTGCACACGCCGGTCGCCGACAACTCGCTGCTGATCACGGCGGCCGATCACCTCGCGCGGCTCGTCACCGGGGCGGATCACTGGGAGCGCTTCGTCTGGACCCTCACTGCCGAGCCGCGCCTGATGCAGCACCCGCGTCACGTGCCACCGGCCGCGTGGCCGCCGGCGCTCGATGCTGATGCGCTCGCCGCGCACGCGAGTTTTCGCACCGAGCACCAGACCTTCATCCCGTTGCCCGAAGCGCGCCAAGCGGTCTTCACGATCGGGGTCGAGAGCCGGCCGTTGATCGAGGCGATCGACAGCCCCGCGCGCGCACGCCAGTTGCACGACGCGCTCGCGAGCATGAGCGACGCGGTGCTCGCGTACCGCGGGCTGACCGACGCACGCGGGCGCTTGCTGGCGTGGCTGGCGACCGCGGCCGCATGAGCATCTTGCTCGACGGCCATGACTTGCCGCAGCGTTGGCGCGGCCGCGAGCGCTTTGTCATCCTCGACACCGAGTTCGGCCTCGGCCAGCGCTTTCTGGCCACGCTGCAGGCTTGGCGCGACGACCCGCAACGCTGCGCCCGGCTCGTCTTCATCGCGCTCCAACCGCGCCCGCTCGTTGCTGCCGAGGTGCACGAGACACTTCGGCACGCATGGCCGCCCCAGACGCCCGACCTGCACCGCCTGAGCTTCGAGGCAGGCCGTGTCGAACTGCTGCTCGCACCCGGCGACGCGGCGCTGTGGCTGCGCGAACTCGTCGCCGAGGTCGACGCGTTCTGTATCGGCGGCCAGCTGCCAGTCGACCCGCTGCGCTTTTGCAAGGCACTCGGCCGCCTGGCTGTGCCGGGCGCGACGCTGGCCGCAGAGGTCATGACGGACGCGCTGCGCGCGCATCTGACGAGCGTGGGTTTCGAAGTCGGTGAAACGCTCGTGCGCTTCGCTCCCGGGTTCGCGGCGCGGCGCGCACCGTCGCGCGGGCGGAGGCACGATCTGGTCGAGCGGCACGCGTTGATCGTCGGCGCCGGCCTCGCCGGCTGCGCGGCGGCGTGGGCGCTGGCCGAGCAAGGCTGGCGCAGCACGCTGCTCGAGCGCCGTCCGCAGATCGCCGCCGAGGCCTCGGGCAACCCGGCCGGGCTGTTCCACGGCATCGTCAATGCGCAAGACGGCCTGCACGCGCGCTTCAATCGCGCCGCCGCGCTGGCCGCGCACGCTGCAGTTCAAGCCGCGCTCGATCGGGGTGTCGAAGGCAGCGCCAGCGGCCTGTTGCGACTCGAGGCGATCTTGGCTGTCGAGCGGATGCGGCTCGTGCTGCAGCACCTCGGCTTGCCGCCCGGGTACGTGCAAGTGCTCGCCGCCGACGAGGCCAGTGAGCGCGCCGGCATCGCGCTGACGCAGCCTTGCTGGTTCTATCCCGGCGGTGGCTGGGTTCGCCCGGCCGGTCTGGCGCGCACGTTTCTCGATCGTGCGGGCGAATCGACCGGGCTCCGCCACGGCATCGACGCGCATCGCCTCGAACGCAGCGCGACCGGCTGGCGTGTGCTCGACGCGCGCGGCGAGTTGCTCGCCGAGGCGGCCACCGTCGTGCTCGCGAACGCCGGCGACGCGCTGCGCCTGCTCGATGCGCCCGGCTGGCCGATCGACAGCATCCGCGGCCAGATCAGCATCGCGCCTGCCGCGCGGCTGGCATCGACGCGCCTGCCGATCGCCGGCAGCGGCTACCTGGTGCCGGCTTTGGACGGTGCAGTGATGTTCGGCGCGACCGCCCAGCCGAACGATTCCGACCCATCGGTGCGCGACGCCGACCACGTGCTGAACCTCACCCAACTCGAACGCCTGCTCGGTCATCCCGTTGATCTGCAGTCATCCGACCTCACCGGCCGCACCGCGTGGCGCTGCAGCGCCTCCGACCGCCTGCCGGTGATCGGCGCGGTGCCCGACCCGGCGGCGCGAGGCGCACGCCTCGACCAGCCGCGCTTCGTGCCTCGGCTGCCCGGCCTGTATGTGTTCACCGCGCTCGGCTCGCGCGGGATCACATGGAGCGCGCTCGGCGCGCAAGTGCTGGCCTCAACGGTGACGGGCGCGCCTGCGCCGGTGTCGGCGAGCCTGCTCGATGCGATCGATCCGGCGCGCTTCGTCAGCCGGGCGCTGCGCCGAGCCACGCACGGATGACGGCGTAGACGCGCGGGTGGTTCAGCAAGCTCATGTGGCCGAGGCCCGCGAGTTCGACGCGCTGCACATCGCCGACGAGGCCGTCGTCGGCCGCGCTGCCGCCGCGCACCAGGCCATCGCCAAGCAGGCCGCCGACCCACTTGCTGATGCCACCGCCGGCCTCGTCGCCGAGGGTCGCGAAGACAAGCCGCAGCGCGGGGGTGTCGACGCTGGCGGCCGCGGCAGTCGCGCCCTTCAGGCCGTGCTGCAAATCCTTGATGCCGCGGCTGCGCGCATGGGCGATGCGCGCGAGCGGGCGCGTCACTTCCGAGACGGCCAGCGCAGCCGTCGTGATCTGGCCGAATTTCGCCAGCGGCGCGCCCTGGTGCGGCGAGCCGAGGCAGACGATCATCGGCACCTTGCGCGCCCACGCCAGGCCCTGCTCGGCCGCAAGCGCCTGGGCGCGGCGCGCCACGAGCCCGCCCATGCTGTGGCCGATCAGCAGCCACGCGTCGACCTGCGGCGCCGTTTGCGCAACGCGATCGAGCAACTCGGCCAGTTGCTGCGCGTTGTGGTCGATCGCGAGGCCGCTGTTGTAGCGCAGCCAGAGCGCGCTGATGTTCGTTTCGATGCCACGCTCGCGTTCGAGCAAGGCGCCGTACTGAATCGTCTCGCCCGGCGGCAGTGCATCGGCCCACGGCGACATGGCCCACGCATCGGTGCGCAGGCGCCAGCTCTGCTCGTCGCAGCCGAGGCCGTGCAGAAAAATGCAGACACGCGGGCGAAGCGAGGTCAACGCCGCGCGCGTGAGCGGGAGTGCCCCGTTGCTGTCCAGCAAACCCATTTGCACTGCGAGCGCGCTGCCCGACGCCGCCAGCGCATCGCCGACCGCGCCATTCAGCGCACCGCGCAGCACGCGCTCTTTCCGGCCCGGGATGCGGTTCGGGTCGCTCGCGAGCCGCTCGGCGCCGCCGGCGATCGAGAGCGCGGCCGAACCGCCATGCCGCACCGCCGCGTACACGCCTTGCGTGATCACGTCGTGCACGCTTTGCACGATGCGCGTGGGCACCGACAACCCGGGGACGAGGCCGAGGCTGTCGAAGGTCTTGGCGGAGATCGCCTGGTGCATCTCCTGCACCCGCGATGCGGTCGCCTGGAAGCCGGCGTTCAGGGCCGGCGCGTAGCCGCCGCCGTTTGCCGGAGGCGGATCGACCGCCTGCGCTGGCGCCGCAGCTTCATCGGAAGGCTTGCGGCGCTTGACCACGTCAGGGCGCGGGCGGCTGGCCGTCGGCGGGCGCAGCGTCGGTCGCGGGTTCGTCGTCGGACGCGTCGTCAGGAGCGCCTTCGCCCACCTTGCGACCGGCCTTTTCCTTCAGCTTTTCTTCTTTTTTCTTCTTCTTCGCCAGCTCCCGCTGGCGCTTCTCGAACGAGTAATTGGGTTTGGCCATGGGCTTGTCGTTCCTGTCTTGTGCTGAGGTCTGGCGCCTCCGGTGCGCCAAACCCGAGGTTACGCGCTTTTCGGTGGCGCAATTTCAGGGGTGCGTCTCAAAAAAATGCGGCTTCGCCACTTTCCTTGATCCCCGCGGGGCGGGCGAGCGGGCACAGCCCGGCCCTGCGGGCCGTTAAAAAGTCAGCGTCTTGACGCCCTGCGCGGTGCCGAGCAGGCACACCGACGCCTTGTTGCGCGCGAAGATGCCGCAACTCACGACGCCCGGCCACTGGTTGATCTCGCGCTCGAGCGCGTTCGGCTCGCCGATGCTGAGGCCGCGCACGTCGAGGATCTGCCCGCCGTTGTCGGTGATCACGCCGGCGCGCAGGGTCGGCTCGCCGCCGAGCTTGCGCAGCCGCCGCGCGATCTGCGCCGCGGCCATCGGAATCACCTCGACCGGCAGCGGAAAGCGCCCGAGCGTCGTCACCAGCTTCGATTCGTCGGCGATGCAGATGAAGCGCTGCGAGATGTCGGCGACGATCTTCTCGCGCGTCAGCGCCGCGCCGCCACCCTTGATCATGCAGCCGGCGTGGTCGATCTCGTCGGCACCGTCGATGTAGACGGCGAGTGATTCGACCTCGTTCGCATCGAGCACCTGTATGCCGAGCGCCTGCATGCGCGCAGTGCTCTGCTGCGAGCTCGACACCGCCGCCTTGATGCGCACCGGCATCTTCGCGAGCGCGTCGATGAAGCAGTTGACGGTCGAGCCGGTGCCCACGCCGATGATGCTGCCGGGTTCCACGTAGGCCGTCGCGGCTTGGCCGACGAGGGCCTTGAGTTCGTCTTGGGTCATCTTTTGTGTCATCGGTGGAATTATCCGCGACGCCTGCGGGCGTTCAGTTCCGGCCCACCATCGCCTCGGGCTTGACCCAGGCCTCGAACTGCTCGGCCGTGACGAAACCCGATGCGAGCGCGGCCTCTTTCAGGCTCAGCCCCTGCGCGTGCGCCGCCTTCGCGATCTTCGCGGCCTTGTCGTAGCCGATGTGCGGGTTCAGCGCGGTCACCAGCATCAGCGAGCGCTGCACCAGCTCGCCGATGCGCGCCCGGTCGGCCTCGATACCGCGCGCGCAGTGTTCCTCGAAACTCAGCGCGCCGTCGGCCAGCAGCCGCATGCTCTGCAGCAGGTTGTGGATGATCACCGGCTTGAACACGTTGAGCTCGAAGTTGCCCGAGGCGCCGCCGATGTTCACCGCCACGTCGTTGCCCATCACCTGCGCGGCGAGCATCGTCAGCGCCTCGCATTGGGTCGGGTTGACCTTGCCCGGCATGATCGAACTGCCGGGTTCGTTTTCGGGGATCGTGATCTCGCCCAAGCCCGAGCGCGGGCCGGACGCGAGCCAGCGCACGTCGTTCGCGATCTTCGTGAGAGACGCTGCGACCGTCTTCAGCGCGCCGTGTGCGAACACCATCGCGTCGTGCGCGGCGAGCGCCTCGAACTTGTTCGGTGCCGACTCGAACGGGTAGCCGGTGACGCGCGCCAGCTCGGCCGCGACCCGCGTGCCGAACTCGGGGTGCGCGTTCAGCCCGGTACCGACCGCGGTGCCGCCGAGCGCGAGCTCGCGCAGGTGCGGGCGCGTCGTGCGCAAGTGGCGGATGCCGTGGTCGAGCTGCGCGACCCAGCCGGAGATCTCCTGGCCCAAAGTCAGCGGCGTTGCATCCTGCAGGTGCGTGCGGCCGATCTTCACGACATCGGCAAAGGCCTGCGACTTCGCGGCGAGCGTCGTGCGCAGCGTGTCGAGCGCCGGCAGCAACTTCGCTTCGAGCGCGGTCAGCGCGGCCACGCTCATCGCGGTCGGAAACACGTCGTTCGACGACTGGCCGCGGTTCACGTCGTCGTTCGGATG
This sequence comes from Pseudomonadota bacterium, assembly GCA_040389925.1. Classification (GTDB taxonomy): domain Bacteria; phylum Pseudomonadota; class Gammaproteobacteria; order Burkholderiales; family Burkholderiaceae_C; genus LMDS01. The sequence continues at coordinate 2,257 of JAZJZJ010000085.1, read as the reverse complement.
CACCAGCCGCGCTTCGCCGACCGCGCCGCCGAGCAACTGCGACGCGCGGTTCGCGAGCACCTCGTTCATGTTCATGTTGGTCTGCGTACCCGAGCCGGTCTGCCAGACCGACAGCGGGAACTGCGCGTCGTGCCGGCCGGCGAGCACTTCGTCGGCAGCCGCGACGATCGCATCGGCCTTGTTGGTGTCGAGCGCGCCGAGCGTGCGGTTCACGACCGCTGCGCTGCGCTTGACCAGCGCCAGTGCGTGGATCAGCTCGGGCGCCATGCGCTCGGTCGAGATCGCAAAGTGGTGCAGCGAACGCTGCGTTTGCGCGCCCCACAGCGCGGTGTCGGCGACGCCGATCTCGCCGAAGGTGTCGCGCTCGAAGCGGTGAGGAACGGTGCTTGCAGAGGTGCTCATGGTGTGTTGGCTGATTCGGCGGCAGGACATGTCTGACGTCGCAGTATGCAGGCTCTTCCGCTGCCACAATCCCGGCCATGTCATTGCTGCCGTACGCCCTCGCCCGCCCCTTTCTGTTCGGTCTCGACCCCGAGCGCGCCCACGATCTGACGCTCGACTCGATCGCACGGATGCAGAACACGCCGCTGCAATGCGTGTGGTCGCAGGCGCGCGTGAACGATCCCGTCGAGGTGGCCGGGCTGACCTTCCCGAACCGCATCGGCTTGGCCGCCGGGCTCGACAAGAACGGCCGCTGCATCGACGGCTTCGGCGCGATGGGTTTCGGCTTCATCGAGGTCGGCACGGTCACGCCGAAGGGCCAGCCCGGCAACCCCAAACCGCGCATGTTCCGACTGCCGCAGGCGAACGCGCTGATCAACCGGCTCGGCTTCAACAACGACGGTCTCGATGCCTTCGTGGCGAACGTGAAGCGCGCGCGCTTCCGGCAGAACGGCGGCATCCTCGGCCTGAACATCGGCAAGAACGCCGCGACGCCGATCGAGCGCGCGGTCGACGATTACCTGCTGTGCCTGGACGGCGTCTACCCGCACGCCGACTACGTGACGCTGAACATCTCGAGCCCGAACACGCAGAACCTGCGCGCGCTGCAGAGCGACGATGCGCTCGATGCGCTGCTCGGTGCGGTGCAGCAACGGCGCGAGCAGCTGGCCACGCAACACGGCCGCCGCGTCCCGGTGTTTCTGAAGATCGCGCCCGACCTCGACCAGACCCAGATCGACGTGATCGCCGCCACGTTGAAGCGCCACGCGATCGACGGCGTGATCGCGACCAACACGACGATCGCGCGCGACGCCGTGAAACACTTGGCGCACGGCGACGAAGCCGGCGGCCTGTCGGGCGCACCGGTGTTCGCGGCCTCGAACCGGGTGATCGCGCAACTGCGTGCGGCGCTCGGCAGCGCGTACCCGATCATCGGCGTCGGCGGTGTGATGAGCGCGGCCGATGCGCAGGCCAAGATCGCGGCCGGCGCGAACCTGGTGCAGATTTACACCGGCTTCATCTACCAGGGGCCGGCGCTGATCGGCGCCGCGGCGCGCGCCCTCGCCGGAGCGTCGCGATGAGCCGCGTGCTGCGCTGGGCCGCGCCGGCGCTGCTCGCGCTACTGAGCGCTTGCTCGGTGCTGCCGCGCATCAATCCCGACATGGCGCGAAGCGCTGCCGCACCGCAGCTCGAAGGCACGCGCGGCCCGCTCTCGGCGGCACGCAGCAAGCAGATCCTCGACGACCTGCGCGCCAGCGGCAAGGACACCGACATCCTCGGCCGCCACCTCGCGCTCGAAGCCGCGCTCGACGACAGCCCGCTCGTCGCCGGCAACAAGGTGGCGCTGCTCCAGGACGGCCCGGCTACCTACGCCGCGATGTTCGCCGCGATCGAGGCCGCGCGCGACCACATCAACATGGAGACCTACATCCTCGAAGACGACGAGGTCGGCAAGCGTTTCGCGGCCGCATTGATCGCGAAGCAGCGCGCGGGAGTGCAGGTGAACCTGATCCGCGACAGCGTCGGCACGCTCGGCACGCCGAAGCAGTTCTTCACCACGCTCGCCGATGCCGGCATCAAGGTGCTCGAGTTCAACCCGATCAACCCGCTGACCGCGAAGACCGGCTGGGACGTGAACCAGCGCGATCACCGCAAGCTGCTGATCACCGACGGCCGCACCGCGATCCTGGGCGGCATCAACATCAGCAGCGTGTATTCGGGCGGCTCGTTCAGCTCGGGCGCGACAGGCAGGTCGGCGAGCAAGCTGCCGTGGCGCGACACCGACCTGCAGATCGACGGCCCGGTCGTCGCCGAA
>JAZJZJ010000084.1:0-5688 GCA_040389925.1 Pseudomonadota bacterium | reverse complement strand
GTTCTGCGACGGGTCCTTGATGTCGCAGGTCTTGCAATGCACGCAGTTCTGCGCGTTGATCTGCAGCCGCTCGGTCTGGTCGTCGTCCTTCACGAACTCGTAGACGCCGGCGGGGCAGTAGCGACTTTCCGGGCCCGCGTACTTCGACAGGTTCAGCGCCACCGGCACCGCCGCATCCTTCAGCGTCAGGTGCGCAGGCTGGTTCTCTTCGTGGTTGGTGTTGCTGACGAAGACCGAAGACAGGCGGTCGAAGCTGAGCTTGCCGTCGGGCTTGGGGTAGACGATGGGCGTGGCCTGGTCGGCCGGCAGCAGGCTCTCGTGGTCGCGCTTGGTGCCGTGCAGGGTCCACGGCGGGCTGGCGATGCCGAGCTTGGGCAGCAGCCACTGCTCGATGCCGGTCATCAGGTTGCCGATCAGCTTGCCCTTCTTGAACCAGAGCTTGAAGTTGCGGGTCTGCTGCAGTTCCTCGTTCAGCCAGCTCTTCTCGAAAGCGGCGGGGTAGGCCAGCAGTTCGTCGTGCTGGCGTCCGGCGGCCAAAGCCGGCGCGATCGCCTCGGCGCACAGCATGCCGCTCTTGATCGCCGCGTGGCTGCCCTTGATGCGCGCGGCGTTCAGGTAGCCGGCATCGCAGCCGACCAGCGCGCCGCCCGGGAACACGGTCTTGGGCAGCGCCTGCGGCGTGCCGTTGTTGATCGCACGCGCGCCATAGCCCAAGCGCTTGCCGCCTTCGATATGCGCACGGATCGCGGGGTGTGTCTTCCAGCGCTGCATCTCGTCGAACGGGCTCATGAACGGGTTCTGGTAGTCGAGCCCGACGACGAAGCCCAGCGTTACCTGGTTGCCCGCCAGGTGGTAGAGGAAGCCGCCGCCGAAGGTCTGATCGACCATGGGCCAACCGGCGGTGTGCACCACTAGCCCCGGTTTGGCGCGGGCGGGATCGACCTCCCACAATTCCTTGATGCCGATGGCAAAACTCTGCGGGTCCTTGCCCTGGTCAAGCCGGTAGCGCGCGATCAGTTGCTTGCCCAGGTGGCCGCGCGCGCCTTCGGCAAACACCGTGTACTTGCCGACCAGATCCATGCCGAGCTGGAACGACCCGGTGGGCTCGCCGTCCTTGCCGACCCCCATGTTGCCGGACGCGACGCCGCGAACGCTGCCCTGTTCGTCGTACAGCACTTCGGCAGCGGCGAAGCCGGGGAAGATCTCCACGCCCACCGCTTCGGCCTGCTGCGCCAGCCAGCGCACCACGTTGCCGAGCGAGATGACGTAGCAGCCGTCGTTGTGCAGGTTGCGCGGCACCAGCCAGCCGGGCGTGCGCGTGCTGCCGGTCTCGGACAGGAACAACACGTCGTCGCCGGTCACCGGCTGCGTGAGCGGCGCACCCTGTGCCTTCCAGTCGGGAATGAGTTCGCCGAGCGCGCGCGGGTCCATCACCGCGCCCGACAGGATGTGCGCGCCCGGCTCGGAACCCTTCTCGATCACGACCACCGACAGCCCGGCATCGAGCTGCTTGAGCCGGATCGCCGTCGCCAGACCGGCCGGGCCGGCGCCGACGATCACGACGTCGTATTCCATGGCTTCGCGCGGGCCGAAGCGTTCGATCAGTTCCTGGGAGTTCACGTGGGCATGGCGCGCGCAGGCGCGGTGGATCTCAAATCGGCGTCTTCGGGACGGGCGGCGCGCGACTCGGCCCCATGCCGCGCTTGTGGACCATCAAGGTGCGATTGAAGGTGCACACCACCACGCCGTCCTGATTGAAGCCTTCGGTGGCCACGGTGACCACACCCATGGTGGGGCGCGACCTGGATTCGCGCTTGTCGCGTACCGCCGAGCGCGAGTAGATCGTGTCGCCCTCGAACACCGGCTTGGGCAGGCGGACCTCGTCCCAGCCGAGGTTCGCGAACACGTTGTACGAGACATCGATCACCGACTGGCCTGTGACGAGCGCCAGGGTTAGGCATGAGTTGACGAGCGGGCGCGCGAATTCGGTCTGCGCCGCGTAGTGCACGTCGAAGTGCACCGCCGCGACGTTTTGTGTCAGCAGCGTGAACCAGATGTTGTCTTGCTGCGTGAGCGTGCGCCCGAGTGGGTGGCGGTACTCGTCGCCGACCTCGAAATCCTCGAAGAAACGCCCTTCCCAACCCGGTTTGACGCTCATGCTGCGCTAATCTCGGGCGAAGGTGCCGTCGAAGACGATCGCGGTGACTTGCTTGACGAAGTCCGGGAATGAACCTTTCTGCGGGTTGTACCACTCGACCGTCCAGTTCAGGGCGCCAATCACGAACAGCCGGATCACCGCGGTGCTGGTGTCCCGGCGCAGCTCGCCGCGTTTCAGCGCTTCTTCCAGGAGTCGGTCCCAATAGTCCGCATAGCTGCGGCGAATCTTGCGGTGGCTGTTCTTCGCGGCGGTCGGAATCTGTCCGTAGATGCGGATGTTCGCCGAGGTGAAGTCGCCGTGGTGGAGCAGGCCCCACAAGTGCCCCTCGATCGCCGCCGCGACCCGTTGGCGTGCGGTCGCGCTCTCAGGCAGCGCATCGACCCGCTGGCGCACCGCATCGGCAACGACCTGAATGCCTTTGTCCAGCACCTCGCCAAGGATCTGTTCCTTGGACTCGAAGTGGTAGTAGATGCTGCCCGCCTTGATGCCCGACGCGTCGGCCACTTCGCGCAAGGTGGTGGCGGAATAGCCGTGATGGCGAAACAGCCGGGCGGCCTCAAGCAGGATGCGTTCGCGCGTGGCAGTGTCTGCTTCGACGGCAGCCGGTTTCTCGCGGATCTTGGTGGCCATGGTGTGGTTGTCAGTCAGTTAGTTTGAGTGTCAAAAATGGTACCGCAGAGCCACTGTTTGGATTCGCCTGACAGTTTCTAACTAACGTATGTTTGATGCTATCATAGCGCTGCCTTGCCAACGCAGGCAAGCGTTACGTTGGCACTGGGGCGCGACGGCCGATCGCCGAAGTGTCCTTGCGCCCAATCCCAGGATCGACTAGGAGACCGGACATGCTGTTCAACGACGACCAGATCGCATTGCGCGACGTGGCGCGCCGCTTCGCGCGCGAGAAGCTCAAGCCGGGTTACCAGAAGCGCGAGGCCGAGCAGGGCTTCGATCGCGCGCTAATGAAGGAAATCGGCTCGCTGGGACTGATCGGCGTTGACCTGCCCGAAGAATACGGCGGCCTCGGCCTCAGCGGTGTCACCTCCGGGATGATCACCGAAGAAATGGCCTACGGCGATTTCAACGTCAGCTACATCCAGCTGCTCGGCTCACTGATGGGCGCGATCGTGCATGCCAACGCCAACCCCGAACTGGCGCGCCACTGGAACAGCCGGCTGGTGGCCGGCGAAGCGATCATCGGCCTGGGCCTGACCGAACCGCGTGGCGGCTCCGACGCCGCCAACCTCCAAGTCAAGGCGCGCCGCGATGGCAACGACTTCATCATCTCGGGCGAGAAGACCTCGATCAGTTTTTCCGACCAGTGCGACGCGATCGTGCTGTTCACCCGCACCGGCAAGCCCGATTCCGGGGCGCGCGGCATCACCGCCTTCCTGGTGCCGATGGACCTGCCCGGCATCCAGCGCACCCGCTTCAACGACGTCGGCAGCAAGATCATCGGCCGCGGCTCGGTGTTCTTCGACGACGTGCGGGTGCCGGCCGAGAACATGATGGGCGCCGAGGGCAAGGGCTTCACGCAGGTCATGCAGGGGTTCGACTTCAGCCGCATCCTGATCGCGCTGCAGTGCATCGGCGCGGCCCAGGCATCTATCGACGAGACTTGGGAGTACATGAAGGAACGCCAGGCGATGGGTGCGCCGATCGTGCAGTACCAGGGCGTGTCGTTCCCGATCGTCGAGTTCGAGACCCTGCTCGCCGCTTGCCGCCAGCTCTGCTACCACGGCTTGGCGCTGCGCGACAACGGCCAGCCGCACACGGCCGAGTCGGCGATGGTCAAGTGGATGGGCCCGAAGACCTCGTTCGACGCCATCCACCAGTGCATCCTGACCTTCGGCCACTACGGCTGGTCCAAGGATCTGCCGCACCAGCAGCGCCTGCGCGACGTGATGGGCCTCGAGATCGGCGACGGCACCGCGCAGGTGATGAAACTCATCGTCGCGCGCGAGCGCGCCGGTCGCGTGGCAGTGCAGTACGCGGCAGAGAACAAGAAATGAGCGCCGCTTCGCCACTCGTCGTCGGCCGCGAAGGCGCCGTCGGCATCATCGAACTGGCGCGGCCGGACAAGTTCAACTGCCTGTCGCTGGCCGTGCATGCGGGCATCGAGGCCGCGATGAACGACTTCGAGAAGCCCGGCTCGGGCGTGCGCGCCGTGCTCGTGCGCGCCCAGGGCAAGCACTTCTGTACCGGCGCCGACCTCGACGAGGTCAAGGGCCTGCGCAGCGACCCGGCCAAGATCGACCACTTCATCCGCTACGGCCACAAGGTGCTGCAGCGCCTGGAAGCCAGCCCGCTGCCCGTGGTGGCGGCCTGCCAAGGCCTGGCGCTGGCGGGCGGCAGCGAGTTGATGCTGGCCTGCGACGTGATCTTCGCGTCGTCCGACTTCCGCATCGGCGACCAGCATGCGCAGTACGGCTTGGTGCCCGGCTGGGGCGGCTCGCAGCGCTTCCCGCGCGTCGTCGGGTTGCGCCGTGGATTGGACATGTTCTTCAGCGCACGCTGGATCGACGCCCCCACGGCGCTGCAATGGGGCCTGGTCAACTACGTTGTCGAGCCCGACAAGCTCGGCGAAGCCGCGCTGGCCTATTGCACACAGCTCACCACGCGCAGCCGCGCCGGCCTGGCGGTCATGAAGCGCCTGGCGCGGCAAGGCATGGACAAGACGCTCGCCGATGGACTCACATTCGAGCAGGATGTGATGGCCACCGAGCTGATGAGCGACGACGTGAGCGAAGGCCTGGCGGCGTTCGCGGCGCGGCGTCCGCCGGTGTTCAAGTGACCATAGTCCGGGCCCAAGGATGACGATACTTTCCTCGCGCGCATCGAGCGCCGACCCAGAGTTCCAGCTCAATCGCGCCGCCTACGAAGCATTGATCGCCCGGCTGCACGAGCGCCGCCGCAAGGCGCTCGCAGGCGGGCCGCCGAAGGCACGCGAGAAGCACCTGGCGCGCAACAAGATCCTGCCGCGCGACCGCGTCGAGGTGCTGCTCGATCCGGGCTCGCCGTTCCTCGAGTTCGGCATGCTCGCCGGCGAGGGCCAGTACGACGGCGTGCCGCCGGGTGCGAGCATCATCACCGGCATCGGTCTGGTGCAGGGCCGCCCGTGCATGATCATCGCCAACGACGCGACCGTGAAGGGCGGCACCTACTACGGCATGACGTGCAAGAAGCATGTCCGCGCCCAGCAGATCGCCTGGGCGCACCGGCTGCCGTGCATCACGCTGGTCGACAGCGGCGGCGCCTTCCTGCCCGACATGGCCAACATCTTTCCCGACGTCGGCCAGTTCGGCAGCATCTTCAACAACCAGGTACGGATGTCGGCCGAGGGCATCCACCAGATCGCCGTGGTGCTGGGGCCCTGCACCGCGGGTGGTGCCTACATCCCGGCGCTGTGCGACGAGATTGTGATCGTCAAGGAACAGGGCTTCATGTACCTCGGCGGCCCCGAGCTGACCTTCGCCGCGACCGGCGAGACGGTCGACGCCGAGTCGCTGGGCGGCGCGCAGATGCACTGCAGC
>JAZJZJ010000083.1:5905-18048 GCA_040389925.1 Pseudomonadota bacterium | reverse complement strand
GATCGCCTCGCTCTTGTCGTCGAGCTTGAAGATCGCGACCCGGCCGCGCTGGCCATTGATCACACGCAGGTCGGTGACGATGCCGGCGAGCAGTTGCGGTTCGCGGCTGTCCAACAAATCGGCGATCTGGCGCTTCGCGAAGCGGCGCACCTCGGTCGCGCTCTGGTCGAACAGATGACCCGACAGGTAGAAGCCGAGCGCGCCTTTCTCGAGCGTCAAACGCTCCTTGATGCTCCAGGTCTCGGCGGCGATCAGCGGCGGCTCTTGGGTGCTCGCGCCGTGGGCGTCGCCTTCGTCATCACTGCCGAAATCGAACAGGCCGCCCTGGTCGGCATGCGCGGCCTGCGAGTCGGCCCAATCGAGCGCGAGGCCCACGCTCGCGAGCATGCAGGCGCGATCGGGGTGCAGCGCATCGAACGCGCCCGACTTCACCAGCGCCTCGACGACGCGCTTGTTGATGCGCTGGCGATCGACACGCGCGCAGAAATCGAACAGGCTCGTGAACGCGCCGCCCTCGGTGCGCGCCTTCACGATCGCTTCGATCGCGCCCTGACCGGTGCCCTTGATCGCGCCGAGGCCGTACTGCACGATCTTGTCGGAGACCGGCTCGAAGCGGTGCACGCCCTTGTTCACGTCGGGCGCCTGCACCTCGATGCCGAAGGTCTTCGCGTCGATCAGCAGCACGCGCAGCTTGTCGGTGTCGTCGGCCTCGACCGTCATGTTCGCGGCGAAGAACTCGGCCGTGCAATGCACCTTGATCCAGGCCGTGTGATACGCCAGCAGCGAGTACGCGGCGGCGTGCGACTTGTTGAAGCCGTAGCCCGCGAACTTCTCCATCAGGTCGAAGACTTCCTCGGCAGCCTCCGACGCAATGCCCTTCTTCGCCGAACCTTCACGGAAGATCTCGCGTTGCTTCGCCATGTCGGCGGCGTTCTTCTTGCCCATCGCCTTGCGCAGAATGTCGGCGCCGCCGAGCGAGTAGCCGGCGAGAATCTGCGCCGCCAGCATCACCTGCTCCTGGTAGACGAAGATGCCGTAGGTCTCCCCGAGCACGGTCTCGAGCAGCGGGTGCGGATAGCTGACCTCTTCCTTGCCGTGCTTGCGCGCGCAGAAGGTCGGGATGTTCTCCATCGGGCCGGGCCGGAACATCGCGTTCAGTGCGAACAGGTCTTCGATTCGCGTCGGCCGCGCGTCTTTCAGCATGCGCTGCATGCCCGCGCTTTCGAACTGAAACACCGACTCGGTGCGACCTTCGCTGAACAGCTTGTAGACCCGCGCGTCGTCGAGCGGCAGCTTGGCGTAGTCGAAGTCTCTGTGGAGCGGGCGGCGCGCCTTGATGAAGTCCTTCGCGAGCTCGAGGATCGTCAGCGTCGCCAAGCCCAGAAAGTCGAACTTGACGAGGCCGATCGCCTCGACGTCGTCCTTGTCGAACTGGCTCACCGCGCTGTCGCTGCCCGGCTGCATGTAGAGCGGGCAGAAGTCGGTGATCTTGCCCGGCGCGATCAGCACCCCGCCGGCATGCATGCCGACGTTGCGGGTGATGCCCTCGACCCGCGTCGCGAGCGCGAGCAACTCGGCGACTTCTTCTTCGGCGGCTTCGCGCTGTTCGAGTTCGGGCGCTTCCTTGCGCGCATAGATCAAACCGGGATCAGGCTTCTCGGGCACCTTGGCCAGCGTCACCTGCTTGCCCGGTGGCGCCGGAATCAGCTTGGCGATCGAGTCGACGTGGCCGTAGCCCATGCCGAGCACGCGGCCGACGTCGCGCAGCGCGGCCTTCGCGGCCATCGTGCCGAAGGTGGCGATCTGGCTCACGGCGTCGCGACCGTACTTCTGCTTCACGTAGTCGATCACGCGGTCGCGGTTGCCCTGGCAGAAGTCGATGTCGAAGTCGGGCATCGACACGCGCTCCGGGTTCAGGAAGCGCTCGAACAGCAGGTTGTATTGCAGCGGGTCGAGGCCGGTGATGTTCAGCGAATACGCGACCAGCGAGCCGGCGCCCGAGCCTCGGCCCGGGCCGACCGGGCAACCGTTCTTCTGGGCCCAGTTGATGAAGTCGGCGACGATCAAAAAGTAGCCGGGAAAGCCCATCCCCAAGATCGTCTTGATCTCGAAGTCGAGCCGTTCGACATAGCGCGGTCGCTGCTTTTCGCGTTCGGCCTCGTTCGGGTAGCGTTGCTTGAGCCGCTCGACCAGACCTTCGTGCGACAGGATGCTGAAATACTCGGCCATCGCGAGCGGCTGGCCGTCGACGACCGGCGTCGGGAAGTCGGGTAACTGCGGCTTGCCGAGTACCAGGCTCAGGCTGCAGCGCTTCGCGATCTCGACCGTGTTCGCGATCGCACTCGGCAGGTCGCTGAAGAGCGCCTCCATCTGCGCCTGGGTCTTGAAATACTGCTCACGGCTGAAGCGCTTCACGCGCTTCGGGTTCGTCAGCATTTCGCCTTCGGCGACGCAGACGCGCGCCTCGTGCGCGTCGAAATCGTCGGGCGTCTCGAACTGCACCGGGTGCGTCGCGACCACCGGCAGGTGCAAACGCGCGGCGAGCTGCGCCGCGGCGCGCACATGCGCCTCGTTGCCGGGCAGGCCAGCGCGCTGCAGTTCGATGTAGAAACGGTTCGTGAAGATGCCGGCGAGTTGCCGCGCGAGGCCATCGGCGCGCGCCGGGTCATTCGCAACCAGCGCCTGCCCGACCGCACCCATCTCGGCGCCCGCCAGCGCGATCAGACCCTCGTTCAACTCGGTCAGCCAAGCCCACTTCACGCACGCCTGCGAGCGCTGCTCATGCCGCAGCCAGGCGCGCGAGATCAGCTCGCACAGATTCAGATAGCCTTGCTTGTTCTGCACCAGCACGACGAGGCGGCTCGGCGACTTCTCGCCACCTTCGGGCTCGAGCCAGAGATCGGCGCCGATGATCGGCTTGATGCCCTTCTTGCGCGCGGCGCTGTACAGCTTGACGGCGCCGAACAGGTTCGACAGGTCCGTGATCGCGAGAGCGACCTGGCCATCGGCGGCCGCCGCGGCCACGGTATCGCCGATTCGCAGGGTGCCGTCGGCGACGGAGAACTCGGTATGGGTGCGCAAATGAACGAAAGACATCCGGGCATTTTAGGGACGCCGTCGGGTTCCGGGCCGGCCTCGTAAAATTGTGCGGGTGACATCCATTCTGAACATCTCGGCCTACAAGTTCGTCGCGCTCAGCGAGACCGCTCGGTGGCGCGAGCGCATCCGCTCACAAGCGCATGCGCTCGGGCTGAAGGGGACGGTGCTGCTGGCCGATGAGGGTATCAATTTGTTCGTCGCGGGCACGCCGGCTGACGTGCGCACGTTCCTGGCGTGGCTGACTGCGCACGAGGCCTTCGTCGATCTGCCGATCAAGGAGAGCTGGTCGGATGCCGTGCCGTTCGGCAAGCTGCTGGTGAAGGTCAAACCCGAAATCATCCGCATGAACCACCCGACGATCCGGCCGCAGGCACAGCGTGCGCCGGCGGTCGACGCGAAAACGCTGGCGCGCTGGCTCGACACCGGCGTCGACGACGCCGGCCGCGAGGTCGTCACGCTCGACACGCGCAACGCGTTCGAGGTCGATCACGGGCGCCTCGAAGGCGCGCTCGACTGGCGCATCGCCAAGTTCAGCGAGTTCCCGCGAGCCTTGCAGGCGCACCGCGCCGAGCTTGAGGGCAAGACGGTGGTGAGCTATTGCACCGGCGGCATCCGCTGCGAAAAGGCGGCGCTGCTGATGGCCCAGGCCGGCCTCGAGAACGTGCTGCAGCTCGACGGTGGCATCCTCAAGTATTTCGAGGAAACCGGCGGCAAGCATTTCGCGGGCGATTGTTTCGTTTTCGACGAACGCGGCACGTTGAATGACACGCTCGCGCCGGTGCGGTCGGTGTAAGTTCGCGGGTTCTACAACGACGCTTCGTGTTGCCCGCACGGAGCCGATGCCATGAACACAGCTCACCGGCCTGCTCTCTCAGCCCCGCGTGCGGGTGATCTGGCCACCGCCTATGCCGCGATCCGGCAAACCACGCTCGATCTCGCCGCGCCACTGACGGCAGAAGACTGTCAGATTCAGTCGATGCCCGACGCGAGCCCTGCGAAGTGGCACCTCGCGCACATCACCTGGTTCTTCGAGACCTTCGTGCTGGAGCCGAACGAGCCCGGCTTCAAGCCCTTCGACGCGAGCTTTCGCGTGCTGTTCAACAGCTACTACCAAGGCGTCGGCGAGATGCACCCGCGCGCTCAGCGCGGGCTGATCACGCGGCCGACGCTGGCTGAGGTGAAACTCTACCGCGCGGCGGTCGACGACCGGATGCACCGTTTGCTCCATTCGCGCCGCGACGACGCGGCGCTCGCCGATCTCGTCAGGCTCGGCCTGCACCACGAGCAGCAGCACCAGGAACTGCTGCTGACCGACATCAAGCACGCGCTGAGTTTCAACCCGACCCACGCCGCCTACGCGAAGCGCTGGCCGATGACGAGCGTGCGCGCGCAGCCGCTGCGCTGGTTCGCGCAGTCGGGCGGGCTGATCGAGCACGGCTTCGACGCGGAGGTCGACGGCGCGTTCTGCTTCGACAACGAGACGCCGCGCCACGGCGTCTACAGCGCCCCGTTCGAGATCGCCTCGCGGCCGGTGAACTACGGCGAGTACCTCGCGTTCATGAACGACGGTGGCTATCAGCGCCCCGAATTCTGGCTCTCGATGGGCTGGGACTGGGTGCGCGGCGGGCAGCGCACGGCCCCGCTGTACTGGCACCAGATCGACGGCGCGTGGATGAACCACACCTTGCAAGGCGTGGTCGAGATCGATCCGCGCACGCCGGTGTGCCACCTGAGCTACTTCGAGGCCGACGCGTACGCGCGCTGGGCCGACGCGCGGCTGCCGACCGAGGTGGAGTGGGAGCACGCCGCGCGGCAATTGCGCACGCACGGCCGGCCGAACTTCGCCGACCGCGGCGCGTTCCACCCGCTGCCGGCCGAAGACGAATCCGGCGACGAACCGGTGCAGATGTTCGGCGATGTCTGGGAATGGACCCAATCGAGCTACAGCGCCTACCCCGGCTACCGCGCGCTGCCCGGCGCGGTCGGTGAATACAACGGCAAGTTCATGAGCAACCAGTACGTGCTGCGCGGCGGCTCGTGCGCGACGCCCGCGGGCCATGTGCGCGCGAGCTACCGCAACTTCTTCCCGACCGACGCGCAGTGGCAGTTCAGCGGCATCCGGCTGGCACGCGACTGCTGATCACGAGGTCAGCACGCTGAGCACCTCGGAGCGGAACTCGCGCTGGTACAGGATCGTCACGACGCCGAGCGTGGCGAGCATGAAGATCACCGGCGAGAAGAACCAGCCGATCGCGGCGAATGCGAAGTAGTAGGCGCGCAGGCCGTCGTTGAAGGTCTCCGCGGCGAGGCCGACGACGCGCCCGGCCTTGTCGGCGAAGGCCTCGCGCGACAAGCCCTCGGTGATGAAGCGCTCGGCCTCCGGCGCCGCCGCGACCAGCAGCGCCCCGAAGGTGTACTGCCGCATCGACCACGTGAAGCGGAAGAACGCATAGACGAAGATGCCGACGAGCAGAATCAGCTTCATGTCGAAGATCAGCGTGCTGGTGCGCGCCGCGAACGGCAGTTCGCGCACGAGTTCGGTCGCCTTGTCGGTACCGAGCACCGCGAGCAGGCCACCGATGATCAGAATCGTGGTCGACGCGAAGAACGACGGGCTGGTCGACAGCGCCTGCAGCACCACGCCGTCAACCACGCGCACCTCGCGGTGCGTGGTCTGCAGCATCCACTGGCGCCGCACCGCATTCGTCGCAGCCAGCACCGAGCGGTGCCGGCCGGCGCCGTGTCGCGAGAAATACGCGTACCCGGTCCAGCTCGTGAAGAACACGCCGACCGCCACCCAGTCGAGCCAGGGCAGCAGCGTCAGCACCTTGAACATCGCTTCCATGGACGCGAATGTAGCAAGGCTTCGGGCCGCGCCGCGATCGGCGCGCTGGCTGCCGAACCTTATCTGGCGAACTTGCCCGCGACCTCGGCGACGCGTGCTCCGAACAGCTTCGCGGTCTCGAGATCACCCGGCAGCATCTCGGCAGGGCTCGAATCCGACGGGCTTTGCGCGATCGCGCCCGCGTACGAGCCGAGCTGGTTGATGTCGTTGCGCTGCGCCGCCTTGCGGTTGCTCGGCATCAGACCGGTACCGACCCAAATCATGTCGTGCTGTTGCGACAGCGTGAACTGGCAAGGCAGCGTCGACAGTTTGTCGCCGTTCATCGCCGCCGGGTTGGTGAAGCCGGCGGCGATCCTGTCTCTGGTCGGTCCGTGAGTCAGAAGATCAGCGGCCGCGCTTCGCGTCGATGCTGATCGCGCCGGCGCCGAACGCGGCGAGCACGACGAAGCCGCCGGCGATCGAGATGTTCTTCCAGAAGTTGATCTGCTGGCCCATCACCTGGTCGGCCGGCACGCCCCAGTAGGCATGGAAGATGAAGGCCGCCAGCACGCTGAACGCCGCCAGCGCGAGTGCAGCCCAGCGCGTCAGGAAGCCGAACGCGACCGCGAGGCCGCCACCGAGTTCGACGAGGATGGTCAGCGCCGCGATCACCGACGCCATCGGCAGTCCCTTCGACGCGATGTAGCCGGCCGTGCCGTCGAAGCCGCCGATCTTGCTGAAGCCCGAGGTGATGAAGATCAGCGCGAGCAGGATGCGGCCGACCAGGGCCAGCGGGTTTTGCAGGTTGTTGAGCATGGTGTTTCCTTGAGGTTGTGAAGAGAAAGGGGTGAAGGGAAATCGGGATTCAGCAGGATTCAGTGCAGATCGAACACGAGCACTTCGGCATCGCTGGCGTGATCGATCGACAGCTCGGATTCGTGCTCGATGCGCAGCGCGTCGCCGCCCTGCAGCGCCTGGCCGTTGACCGTGACGTTGCCACGCACCACATGCACATAGGCCTTGCGCTTCGGGTCGAGTGCGCGCTTCAGCTGCTGCTCGCCATCGAACAGCCCGCTGTAGATCGCCGCATCGGCATGAATCGTCACCGAACCGTCGCGGCCGTCGGGTGAAGCGACCAGGCGCAGTGTGCCGCGCTTCGATTCCGCATCGAAGTGCTTCTGCTCGTAGCCGGCGTCGATGCCAAGGGCGCTGGGCTCGATCCAGATCTGCAGGAAGTGCGTCGTGTCGTTCGGCGCGTGGTTGAACTCGCTGTGGCGCACGCCGCGGCCGGCGCTCATGCGCTGCACGTCGCCGGGCTTGATGACGCCGCTGACGGCGGCACCGGCCTCTCCGTTGCCCATCGAGTCCTTGTGCGCCAGTTCGCCCGAGAGCACGTAGCTGACGATCTCCATGTCGCGGTGCCCATGCGTGCCGAAGCCGGTGCCCGGGGCGATGCGGTCTTCGTTGATCACACGCAGGTTGCCGAAGCCCATGTGCTTCGGGTCGTAGTAGTCGGCGAACGAGAAGCTGTGAAAGCTCTTGAGCCAGCCGTGATCGGCGTAGCCGCGGTCGGAAGATTTGCGAACGGTGTTCATGTGTCGTTCCTTTCGTTGAGAAGGAATGTAGGTCGTGCACCCCGCCCGATCGACCGGCGCACGTTGAAGTGACCGTTCAAATAAGATGAACGACCTTTCACGCGGGAATTGCCCATGACCGACAGCCGCAACGTCCTCACGCCCGACGCCTTGACGATGATGGATGTCATCGCCCGCACTGGCAGCTTCGCGGCCGCCGCGCGCGAGCTCGGCAAGGTGCCGTCGTCGCTGACCTACAGCGTGCGCCAGCTCGAAGACGCGCTCGACGTGCTGCTGTTCGACCGCCGCTCGCGCCAGGCGCAACTCACCGCGGCCGGCACCGAACTGCTGAACGAAGGCCGCCGCCTGCTCGACCAGATGGACGCGGTCACGAACCGCGTCAAGCGCGTCGCGACCGGCTGGGAAACGCAGCTCAGCATCGCGGTCGATGGCGTGATCTCGCGGCTGACGATGTTCGAGCTGTGCGAGTCGTTCTACGCGCTGTGCGCCTCGTCGCAGGTCGCCACGCCACGCCCTGGCGCAGCAACCCGTGCGCCTTCGCGGGCCGGCACCGCGATCGACGACGCCGGCGCGCACGGGCCGCCCGGCACGCGCCTGCGCCTGCGCACCGAGGTGCTCACCGGCACTTGGGAGGCGCTCGCGTCGGGTCAGGTCGACCTGACGATCGGTGTCGCGATGGACCGCACCGCGATGCCCGGCGTGCAGATCAAGGAGCTCGGGCAGGTGGCGTTCGTCTTCGCGGTCGCGCCGCACCACCCGCTGGCCGCAATGACGCAACCGCTCAGCGACGCCGAGCTGCTGCGCCACCGCGCCGTCGCGGTCGCCGACTCGGCGCAGCGCATGGCGCCTGCTACCGTCAACCTGCTGCCGGGCCAGGAGGTGCTGACCGTCAGCAGCATGCAGCTGAAGATCGAGGCGCTGTTGCGCTGCATGGGTTGCGGCTTCGTCCCCGAGCCGATGGTGCGCGAGCACATCGCGGCCGGCCGGCTCGTGATCAAGCCGGTGCAACGCTCGAACAGCCTCGGCCGGCTCGGCTACGCCTGGCGCGTGCCTGACGGCAGCGCGCCGGGCGCCGGCCGCAAGCCGCAGCTCGGCCTGGCCCTGCGCTGGTGGCTGACACAGCTCGACAGCGCGACCACGCGCCAAGCGCTGCTCGAACGCCACAGCATGGCACCGATGGCGGGGATGTGAGTTTGCGCGCGCTGCCATGACCTGCGTCGGCCGCTTTGCGCCCTCGCCGACCGGCTTGCTGCACGCCGGCTCGCTGGTCGCCGCGCTCGCATCGTGGCTCGACGCGCGCGCGCACGGCGGACGCTGGCTGGTGCGCGTCGAGGACGTGGACAGGCCGCGCTGCGTACCGGGCGCCGATCGGGCGATCCTGGCGCAGCTCGCTGCGTTCGGGCTCGTGCCGGACGAACCGCCGGTCTGGCAATCGGCACGCGATGCGCACTACGAGGCGGCGCTCACGCAGCTCGTTGCCGAGGGCTGGGCCTACCCGTGCGGCTGCACGCGCGCCGACATCGCGCAGGCGCTCGCGGCTCGCGGGCTCACACGCGCGCGCCATGGCGACCTCGTCTACCCCGGCACGTGCCGCGGGGGCCTGCACGGCAAACCGGCGCGCGCGATGCGGCTGCTGACGGCGCCATCGATTGCGGCACCTGCCGCGCCGCTGCTGATCGACTGGCACGATCGCCGCTTGGGCGCGCAGCATCAGAATGTCAGCGAAGCCGTCGGCGATTTCGTGCTGCAGCGCGCTGACGGCCTGTGGGCGTACCAGCTCGCGGTCGTCGTCGACGATGCAGCGCAAGGCGTCACCCACGTCGTGCGCGGTGCAGACTTGGCCGACAACACGCCGCGCCAGATCCACCTGCAGCGCGTGCTCGGCCTGCCGACACCGCGCTACCTGCACACCCCGCTCGTGCCCGGCGCCGACGGCGAGAAGCTGTCGAAGCAGAACGGCGCGACACCGGTCACCACCGAAGACCCGCTGGCCACACTGCGCACCGCAGGGGCGGTGCTCGGGATCGAAGCGGCAGGCAACAACGTTCCGGCGTGGCTGGCCGACGCCGCATCGAAGTGGTGCGCCCGCTGGCCCGACCGCTGACCGCCTTACCAGATATCCGCCTACGCTTCCGAGCGCGCGCGCTGGCATGATGACGGGTTCCGTTCAACCACCTTTGAGAGCGCATCATGGTCACCACCGAATCCGGTCTGCAATACGAAGACACCAGCGTTGGCGCAGGCGCCGTCGCCAAAGCCGGCCAGCATGTGTCGGTCCACTACACCGGCTGGCTCTACAACGACGGCGTCAAGGGCGCCAAGTTCGATTCGAGCAAGGACCGCAATGACCCGTTCGCGTTCGGCCTCGGCGGCGGCCAGGTCATCAAGGGCTGGGACGAAGGCGTGCAAGGCATGCAGGTCGGCGGCACGCGCACGCTGGTGATCCCGCCGCAGCTCGGCTACGGGGCGCGCGGCGCCGGCGGCGTGATCCCGCCGAACGCGACGCTGATGTTCGAGGTCGAGTTGCTCGGCGTCTGACCCTCATTCACATTGACCTCGATGTCGGTTCGCTACGAGATCGTCCACACGACGATCTATCACTACCAGAACCCGGTGACGTTCGGCGAGCACCGGGTGATGTTTCGCCCGCGCGACAGCCACGACCTGCGCGTGCTCGCGACCGATCTGAAGGTCAGCCCCGAGGCGATGGTGCGGATGATCCAGGACCCGCACTCGAACTCGGTCGCGCTGGTGCAACCGCTGGTGCCGGCGACCGAGCTGGAAATCGTCTGCAGCTTCGCGATCGAGCATGCGCAGACGCTCAACCTCGAGCTGCCGCTCGCGCCGAGCGCCGAGGTGTTTCCGTTCGCGTACAGCCTCGACGAGCGTTTCGACCTCGAGAACTACCTGCGCCCGAACCACGACGACCCGGGTGGTCACCTGACCGCATGGGCACGCCAATTCATCCGCACCGACGGCCTGACCGGCACACGCGACCTGCTGGTGAGGATGAACGAGTTCATCCGCGTCAACTTCCGCTACGCCGAGCGCGACGAAGAAGGCACGCAGACGCCGCAGGCGACGCTGAAGCTCAACAGCGGCTCGTGCCGCGACTTCGCGTTGCTGATGATGGAGGCGGTGCGTCGCCTGGGCATCGCGACGCGCTTCGTCTCGGGCTATCTGTACGACCCGGCGCTCGACGGCGGCGCGGACGCGGGCACAGTCGGCGCCGGCTCGACACACGCGTGGCTGCAGGCCTATCTGCCCGGCGCTGGCTGGGTCCCGTTCGATCCGACCAACAACCTGCTCGGCGGCAATCAGTTGATCCGGGTCGGCGTCGCGCGCGACCCGTCGCAGGCCGCGCCGGTTGCCGGCAGTTGGTATGGCGAGCCGGGCGACTACCTCGGCATGACGGTCAACGTGGCGGTGAAGCGGCGCTGATGTCGCATCCCGGTCGACCATGAAAAAAGGCCCGCTCGATGCGGGCCTTCTTGTTTGGCGAAAACTCTTAGCGCGTGAAGCCGGTCGGACGCGGGCGTGCGCCCTTGAACCCGCCCTTGCCTGCCGGCGCGCCCGGCTTGCGCGGCGCGAAGCCGGCCGGCTTGTGATCGACGCGACCGGTGGCGGCACCACGATCGAACGGGCTGCTGCGCGGTGCATCGCCGTGCGGCGCACGCGGCTCGAAGCGCGGTGCGGCGTTGCGGTCGAACGGCGCGCGATCGCGCGGCGCGAAGCCTTCACCGCCGCGCGGTGCAAAGCCCTCGCCACGCGGTGCGTAGCCTTCGTTTCGCGGCGCAAAGCCTTCGCCACCGCGGGGCGCGAACCCTTGGCCACGGTGCTCGAACGGCTTCTTGCCGTAGCTCGGCTTGCCGAACGGCTTGTTGCCGAAGCGGCCGGCGCCTTCGGGGCGTGCCGCGAACATCTTCGGCTCGGGGCTCTTCGGCTCCAGGCCCTCGATCGTCTTGACCGGGATGCTTTGCGTCGTGAACTGCTGGATGCGACGGATCATGCCGACGTCCATGCGCTCGCCGAGCGTGATCGCCAGACCGTTGCGGCCCGCGCGGCCGGTGCGGCCGATGCGGTGCACGTAGTCTTCGGCCTTCATCGGCAGGCCGTAGTTGATCACGTGGCTGATGGTCGGCACGTCGATGCCGCGCGCGGCCACGTCGGTCGCGATCAGGATCTTCAGCTGCTGGTTGCGCAGGCCTTGCAGCACGCGGTTGCGACGGCCTTGCGGGTGACCGCCGTGCAGCGACGCCACGTGATGGCCCATGTCGGCCAAGCGGTCGGCGAGCCAGTCGGCGTCACGCTGCGTGCTCGTGAACACCAGCGCCTGTTCCATGTCCTTCTGGGTCAGGATGTGGTCGAGCAACGCGTTTTTGTGGTTCACGTTGTCGGCCCACAGCAGGCGCTGCTCGATGTTCTCGTGCGTGTCGGTGTGCGACGACACGTCGATACGCTTCGGGTCGCGCAGCAGGTTTTGCGCGAGGCGGCCGACATGGCCGGCGAAGGTGGCGCTGAACATCACGGTCTGGCGGGCTTGGGGAATAGCGTCCGAGATCGTGTTGATGTCGTCGATGAAGCCCATGTCGAGCATGCGGTCGGCTTCGTCGAGCACCAGCATC
>JAZJZJ010000083.1:0-5747 GCA_040389925.1 Pseudomonadota bacterium | reverse complement strand
TTGCAGCGCGGGCAGGATGAACGACGCGGTCTTGCCGCTGCCGGTGCTGGCCGAGACCATCAGGTCGGCGCCAGCCAGCGCGGGCGGGATCGCCTGCATCTGCACTTCGGTGGCGGTTTCGTAGCCGGAGGCGGCAACGGCTTTGGTCAGGGCTTCATTCAGGCCCAGGGTGTCAAAACTCATGGTCTTCTTTCGTCTTCAAACATCGCACGCGCACATGCCGCCTTGTGAGCGAAAAGCATGCAACAACGCACCAGCCACCACGCCAATGTGGTGACCCAATAGTCGCTGGGGAGAAGGTCCGAATCAGCGCCGAGGTTGGCACTGGATCTCGGGAACAGTCAAAGCGACGGCATCGCCGCCAACCATTCCCGCAAGCGCTGGCAGGCCGCTTGGGTTCGAACAGAGCACAACGGATGTTGTGCGAAGACTCGATGAGGTCAGAGGGGATGAGCGAGACGCCGGCCATACAGGGCCTGGACCCTGACTACCGGCGAAGCTCGCATTCTATGCCGACTGGGGTTTTCCCGCAAGCCCTGATGACGACCCCTCGGCCAACAGGTACGTTGGCCGATCCCCCGCGGGGAGGCGTGCCGGCTTGGGGCGGCCCGGCGCTCGGCCCTGATCACTTCGCCAGCAGGTGCTCGCGGTAGTACACGAGTTCGTCGATCGACTCGGTGATGTCGGCCAGCGCGGTGTGCGCCTGCGCCTTCTTGAAGCCCGCCAGGATCTCGGGCTTCCAGCGTTTCGCGAGCTCCTTCAGTGTGCTCACATCGAGATTGCGGTAGTGAAAGAAGTCCTCCAGCTTCGGCATGGTCTTCGCGAGAAAGCGCCGGTCCTGGCAAATGCTGTTGCCGCACATCGGCGACTTGCCCTTGGGCACGTACTGTTTCAGGAACTCGATCACCTGCGCTTCCGCCGAAGCCTCATCGACGGTCGATGCCTTCACGCGGTCGATCAGTCCGCTCTTGCCGTGTGTTCCCTTGTTCCATGCGTCCATCGCGTCGAGCGCCGCGTCGCTCTGGTGGATCGCGAACACCGGGCCTTCGACGCGGTTGTTCAAATGGGCATCCGTGACGATCACGGCGATCTCGATGATGCGGTCGGTGTCGGGGTACAGGCCGGTCATCTCCAGATCGATCCAGATCAGGTTGTCGTCGGCGCGCGTGAGGGTGGTTTCGGTCATGCAGGTTCTCCTTCGCGGGATTTTCGCAGACCCTACACTTCGGGCGATGCAAGCTTCTGCCTCCTCCGAAATCCTCTCACTCGTGTTCGCCGCCGCGCTGCTGGCCTCGCTGCTCGTCAAGTTCTGGCTCACGACGCGGCAAATGCGCCACGTCGCCGCGCACCGCGAGGCCGTGCCCGAGCCCTTCACGTCGAAGATCACCCTCAGCGCGCACCAGCGCGCTGCCGACTACACGCTCGCGAAGGGCCGCTTCGGGCTGCTGAGCATGGCCTTCGGCGCGGCCGTGCTGCTGGGCTGGACCTTGCTCGGCGGCGTCGACACGCTGAACGTCGTGGTGCGCGATGCGATCCAGCCGCGCTTCGGCACCATGGCCTATCAGCTCGCGCTGCTGACCTGCTTCGCACTGATCGGCAGCCTGCTCGACCTGCCGTTCGAGCTCTACAGCACCTTTCAGATCGAACAGCGCTTCGGCTTCAACCGAATGACCTGGAAACTGTATGTCGCCGACATGCTGAAGGGCGCGCTCGTCGGCGCGCTGATCGGCCTGCCGATTGCGGCGCTGATGCTGTGGATCATGAGCGCGACCGG
The DNA here is from genome assembly GCA_040389925.1 of Pseudomonadota bacterium. Lineage (GTDB taxonomy): Bacteria > Pseudomonadota > Gammaproteobacteria > Burkholderiales > Burkholderiaceae_C > LMDS01. The sequence continues at coordinate 3,973 of JAZJZJ010000083.1, read as the reverse complement.
TGGCCTGTGGTGGCTGTGGGCCTGGGGCGCGTGGATGGCGTTCAATGTGTTGATCCTGGTCCTCTACCCGACCGTGATCGCACCGCTGTTCAACACCTTCAAGCCGCTCGCCGATGAGTCGCTGAAGGCCCGCGTGCAGGCGCTGATGGCGCGCTGCGGCTTCAAAGCCAAGGGCCTGTTCGTGATGGACGGCAGCAAACGCTCAGCGCATGCCAACGCCTATTTCACCGGCTTCGGCGCGTCGAAGCGTGTCGTCTTCTTCGACACGCTGCTGAACAAGCTCACGCCGGGCGAGGTCGAGGCGGTGCTTGCCCATGAACTCGGCCACTTCAAGCACAAGCACGTGATCAAGCGCATCGTCGCGATGTTCGCGATCAGCCTCGCGGGTTTGGCGTTGCTGGGCTGGCTGTCGACCCAGATATGGTTCTACGCGGGGCTCGGGGTGCGCCCGTCGATGAGCGCGCCGAACGACGCGATCGCGCTGCTGTTGTTTCTGCTCGTCACGCCGGTGTTCGGCTTCTTCGTCTCGCCGTTGTTCGCGCAGCTCTCGCGCAAGCACGAGTTCGAGGCCGATGCCTACGCCTGCCAACAGGCCAGCGGGCACGCTCTGGCAGGTGCGTTGCTGAAGCTGCACGAAGACAATGCCGCGACGCTGACACCCGATCCGTTGTATGTTCGCTTCTACTACTCGCATCCACCGGCGTCGGAACGCCTCGCCGCGTTGTCGCGAACGACTTCATCACTGCAACCTGCCTGACACGCCATGAGCAACCTGCTGCACCAGAAATGCCAAGCGCTTGGCGCCGGCCACGCGATGAGCGAGGCGGTGATCCACGATCACCTCGCGCAGGTCAGCGGCTGGCATCTGAACCAGGGCGCGATCGAGAAGAGCTTCGGCTTCAAGAACTACTACGAGACGATCGCCTTCGTGAACGCGCTCGCGTGGATCTGCAACACCGAAGACCATCACCCCGATTTGTCGGTCAGCTACAACCGCTGCGTCGTGCGTTTCAACACCCACTCGGTCGACGGCATCTCGATCAATGATTTCATCTGCGCGGCCAAGGCCGATGCGCTGATTGCGTTCGTGGCATGAGCCTGGCTTGAGCAAGTTCGCCGCGCTCGACCTCGGCCTTGTGGTCGCCGGGCACGGCCGCCACTACATCGTCGAGACGCCGGAAGGCCGGCGCATCCAGTGCCATTCGCGTGGCAAAAAGAGCGACTGCGTGGTTGGCGACCGCGTGCGCTGGCAACCGTCTGGCGACGAAGGTGTGATCGAACATGTCGAGCCGCGCCGCAACCTGCTGTTCCGTCAGGACGAGTGGAAAACCAAGTCGTTCGCGGCGAACCTGGACCAGATCATGGTGCTGGTCGCGGGCGAACCGGTTTTCAGCGAATCGCAACTGGCGCGCGCGCTGATCGCGGCCGAGAGCGCCGACATCCCGGCGCGCATCGTGCTGAACAAGGCGGACCTGCCCGTGATCGCCGTGGCGCGCGCGCGCTTGCAGCCGTATGTGGCAATGGGCATCGAGGTCGTCGAGCTCGCGCTGAAGACGCAACAGGACGAGGCTCGCGCGATCCTGAATCCCTTGCTGGATGGCAAGGCGACGCTGGTACTCGGCCCGAGCGGCACCGGCAAGAGCACGCTGATCAACCTGCTCGCACCCGAGGCGAAGGCGCAGGTCGGCGAGATCTCGCAGGCGCTGAACTCCGGCCGCCACACGACGACGTTCACGCAGTGGTACTGGATCGACGGCAGCGATCGCCGCAGCGCGCTGATCGATTCGCCCGGCTTCCAGGAGTTCGGCCTGCGCCAGATCGACGCGAACCAGTTGCCCTCGCTGATGCCCGACCTGCGCGCGCACGCGTCGGCGTGCCGCTTCTACAACTGCACCCATCTGCACGAGCCCGGCTGCGGCGTGCGCGCAGCGCTCGAACGCGGCCAGATCAGCGAGTCGCGGTACCGGATCTACGGCGAGATCCTGAGCGAACTGGTCGACCGGCGCTGAGCCGCATCAACCGACAAGGTTGGCGAGCGACAGCAGCGCCAGCAGCAGCATCCACAGCACGACCGAGCGCCACACCAAGCCAACCACGCTGCGCAGATGCCCCATCACCGGCAGCAAGCCCGGCGTCGAGCCCTCGGCGATCACCGCCTCGGGCGATACACCGGCTTCGAAGGTTTGCGAACGATCGGGCGTCACGCCCGGTGCCGCGCTGCCACCCAATTGCACACCGACCGCACCAGCGGCGGCGGCCAGGATGATCCCTTCGTTCGGATGCTTCCAGAGCCCCGCGTCGCGGCGCCAGCAGGTGATCGCCTCCTCGAAGTTGCCGACCACCGCGAAGCCGAACGCCGTCATCCGCGCAGGCACGAAGTCGAGCGCGTTGAACAGGCGCTGCGAGAGATTCAGCAGGCGATCGTTCACCGGCGCGTCGATCGTGCGGCTCTTGAAGGCCCAGTAGCGGCTCGCCAGTTCGGCCATGCGGTACAGCACCGCGCCGGCCGGCCCGAGGCCAAACGACGACAGCAGCACGAACCAGAAGAACACGCCGAACACATGCCGGTGCGCGGCGAGCAGCGAGTGCTCGATGACGTGGCGCAGCAGTTCGGTGCGCGGCAGTTCGCTCGCGTCGAGGTGGCGCCATTCGGACAGCAGGCGGCGCGCCTCGACTTCGTCACCGCGATCGAGCGCGTCGCGGATGTCGGTGAAATAGTGGCTGAACTGGCGGAAGCCGAGCGTCAGGTAAAGCACCGTCACACCCCACGCGAGCGCGAGCAGCACGTTGAAGTGCGCGAGGCCGACGTGCACGCCCCAGGCAACCAGCGCGGGGAACACGCAGGTGATGCCCCAGACGACCCACGCGTGATGATCGCGGCCGGCGTCGAAATTGCGGCCGGTCCAGTGCATCCAGCCGGTCAGCGCGTCGTGAACGACATTGCCGCGCGGCAACGGCTTGAGTTGCTCCAGCAACAGCGCGAACAGGACGGCGAAGAAACTCATGCGCGCCGATGATACCGGCGCAGGTCAGCGTTCAGGCCGCGAGGAAACGATAGAGGTTGCGCAGCATCGCCGCGGTCGCGCCCCAGATGAAGAAGCGCCGCGGCTGCCCCTGTGCGTCGACGCCGTCGTACGGCATCGACAGGAACTCGCGTTGCGCGCCGTTGAACTCGACGGCGTGGCGGCGATGATTGGCGGGGTTCATCAAAAAGGTCAGCGGCACCTCGAACACCTCGGCCACCTCGAACGGGTCGGCCGCAACCGTGAAGCCGGGCCGCACGAGCGCAACGATCGGCGTGACGATGAAGCCGGTGCCGGTGGTGTAGGTCGGCATCGCGCCGAGCACATCAACGAACGGGGCTTCAAGACCGATCTCTTCCTGTGCCTCGCGCAGCGCGGTGGCCGCGGCATCGGCATCGGTCGGCTCGACGCGGCCGCCGGCGAAGCTGACTTGGCCGGGATGATCGTTCAGGTGGTCGGTGCGCTGGGTCAGCAGCACCGTCAGTTCGTCGCGCTCGACCAGCGCGACCAGGACCGAGGCGTGGGTCGGCGAGCGGTCATTGAAGCGCGGCTCGTGCTTGATCTCGGGCGTCCACAGCGGCGGCATCAGGAAGCGCTGGCGCACGGCGGCCGAGCGCAGCACCTCGGCCGTCAGCGCGGGCAGGTGGTCGTCGATGCCGACGACAGGCAACTCTTGCGGATCGAAACTGAGGGCCATGGTGACGCAAATCAGGAATGCAAAAGGCCGCCCACAAGTGGCGGCCTTCGGTCAAGGCAGCGAACCGCCTCGTCGCAATTAGGAGAGCTTCTCTTTGATCCGCGCCGACTTGCCCGAGCGGCTGCGCAGGTAGTACAGCTTGGCGCGGCGGACGTCGCCGCGGCGCTTGACTTCGATCGAGGCGATCAGCGGGCTGTAGAGCTGGAACGTGCGCTCCACGCCTTCGCCGCTGGAGATCTTGCGCACGATGAAG
>JAZJZJ010000082.1:0-7101 GCA_040389925.1 Pseudomonadota bacterium | reverse complement strand
AGGTCGCGAGCACGATCCAGTGCAGCATCAGGTAGAGCAGCGAGTCGTAGAACGCGGGCAGGCCGAGCTGCGGCACGAACGCGAGCGCGACGGCCGCGGCGATGATGACGAGCGGCGTGCGCTTCATGCGGCCTTCCCCGGTCGCAGCACGAGGATGAAGATCAGCAACGTGAACGACACGATCGGTGCCCACGACGGCGCGGTCACCGCCATCGTGATCGCCTCGCTGACGCCGATCACGGTGCCGGCGATCAGCGGCCCGAGCGGGCGCGCGAGGCCGCCCAGCATCACCGCGGCGAACACGACGCCGATCCACGCGTAGATCTGCGAGGGCGCGAGCGTGAAGCTCAGCGCCAGGCAGACGCCGGCGATGCTCGCGAGCGCGGCGCAGGTGCCGGCCAGCAGCAGTGCGTTGCGTTGCTGGTTGACGCCGAAGGCCGACGCCACGGCTGAGTCTTCGGCGGCCGCGCGCATCGCCTTGCCGAGGTCGGTGTAGCGCAGCACGGCCCAGACCGCGACCGAAATGCCGACCGCGAGCACCAGCGTGATCAGCTCGGGCACCGGCACGAACAGGCCGCCGACCTTGAACTTCATTTCGCCGTAATGCGATTCGAGCTTGCGGAAGTCGGCGGTCCAGAGCGTCTGAATGATCGCCTCGATGATGCCGACCAGGCCGAAGGTCAGCAGCAGCGAGTTGAACGGCGTGACCTTGAAGCGTGCCATGACCCAGTGCAGCGCCGCACCGAGCGCGAAGAACGCCGGCGCGATCACGAGCAAGGTCAACAGCGGGTCGATGTGCAGCGTGGTCAGCTGCAGGCACAGATACGCCGCCAGAAAAGCGAACGCGAAGTGCGCCAGGTTGATGAGCCGCAGCAGGCCCCAGCTCAGGCTGAGGCCCAAGCCCATCAAACCGTACAGCGCGCCGACGAAGACGCCCGACAGGATGCTTTGCGACAGCAGCGAAACGCTGGGAAGGGCGAATCCCGACATGCGGCGCAGTGGCTTACGGTGCGAGCAGCTTGGCGCCGCCGGAGGTCACTTCCTTCGGCCACACCACGACCCACTTGCCGTTTTGCACCTGCTTGACGCGCATCAGGTCGTCACCGAAGTTCCCGGTGCCGTTGAAGCGCAGCTTGCCTTGCAGCGTGTCGACCTTGTTGGCCTTGAGCCACTCGCCGATCTTCTTGTCGTCGATGCTCTTGGTTGCGACCACGCCGGCTTCGAGAATCTGCCACGCGGTGTACGACGCGGCGGCTTGGGTTTCGACCGAAGGGTCGGTCAGCCCGGCTTTGGTCGCGCGCTCGCGGTACAGCTTGACGAACTCGGCCGCGCCGGTGTTCGAGGTGAACGGTGGCTGGTCCTCGAAGATCGTCACCGACAGCGCGTTTTTCGCTTCCGGCAACGAAACCAGCGGGCCTGGTGCCGGGTACATGTAGAAGTGCTGCGGCGGGACGTAGTCGATCTTCTTCATCGCGTCGAGCAGCAGGTTGCCCTCGAGGCCGATCGCGCCGACCCAGACGAAGTCGGGCTTGGCGTCTTTGACGCGGTTCGCGATCGGGCCGAAGTCGCGATTGCCAAAGTCCCATTCGAGGAACAGCACTTCGGTCAGGCCACGCTTCTTCAGCACCTCGCGCGCGCCGGCCGACATGAACTGGATCGACGGGAACTTGCTGGTCACGACCGCGACCGTCTTCGGCGGCTTCGGGCCGGCGGCGAGCGCGTCGAACACGGTGTTCGGCACGGTCGTCTGCGGCTCGGAGCCGATCGACCAGGCCGGGAAGGTCATGTCGTACTTCGCCAGCGACGGGATGCCCAGCGTGTGCTGCACCAGCACCTTGTTGTAGCGCTGCGCCACGCCGATCGCCGACAGGATCGCGCCGGTCGCGTACGGCCCCATCAGCAGGTCGACCTTGTCGGCGGTGACGAGTTGCTCGTACAGGGTTCGCGCGAGGTCGGGCTTCGATTGATCGTCCTTCACCTCCCACACGATCGGCCGCCCGAGCCAGCCGCCGCGCTTGTTGGCCTGCTCGACGTAGATCTCGCCGGCGAGCTTGTGGATTTGCGCGGTGGCCGAGAGCGGGCCGGTCAGCGCGAGCGTGCTGCCGACGCGGATCGGCGCACCAGCGGGTGTTTGTGCGAGCGCGAAGCCCGTGAGCCCCAATAGCGCGGCAGCGACCGCGGTGCGGCGCGAGAAAGTAGTCGTCGTGTTCATCAGCGTTGTCTCCGTCTGTTGTTGTGAAGGATCAATCGACCTGCGCACCGGAGCGCTTGACCAGCTCGGCCCACTTGACCAGCTCGGCCTTGTTGAACGGCGCCATTTCGTCGGCGCGCATCGCGCGCTGTTCGATGCCCTGGTCGCGCAAGCGCGTGGCCGCATCCGGGTGGGCAAGCGCCGCGGCGCTCGCCGTGCGCAGCTTGTCGAGCGTCGCGGCCGGCGTGGCGGCGGGCGCGTAGAGCATGAACCAGGCGACGAGGTCGAAGTCCTTGATGCCTTGCTCCATCAGCGTCGGCACGTCGCTCGCCGCGCTGCTGCGCACCGCCCCGCTGGCCGCGAGCGCGCGCAGCTTGCCGGCCTTGATCTGCGGCATCACCGCGGCCGGGTGATAGAACATGAAATCGGCCTGGCCCGACATCACGCTGGTCATCGCGACCGCACCTTCCTTGTACGGCACGTGGATCATCCGCCCGCCCAGGCGCTGCGCGAGCAGTTCGCCCGCGAGGTGCCCCGAGGTGCCGTTGCCGGCCGACGCGAAGGTCACGCCCTCAGAGCGCGCCGCGAGCGCCGTCAGGTCCTTGAGCGACTTGATCGGTGAGTTCGCGCCGACGACGAGCAGCGTCGGCGTGTAGCCGATGAACGCGACCGGCGCGAAGTCGCGCAGCGTGTCGTACGGCAGCTTGCGAAACAGCGCCGCGTTGATCGCATGCGTGCCGACCGTGCCCATCACCAGCGTCTTGCCGTCGGCCGCGGCCTTCGCAACCTGGTCGCTGCCGACCGAGCCGCCGGCGCCGGCCTTGTTGTCGACGACGACGGTTTGCTTCAGCTCCTTGCCGAGGCCTTCGGCGACGACGCGCGCGACCGTGTCGGTGGTCGTGCCCGGGCCGAACGGCACGACCATCTTCAGTGGTGCGTTGTCTTGCGCGTGGGCGGCGCCGGCGAGGGCCAGCAGGCTGGCGGCGATCACGTTGACAACGAGCAAGTGGCGGCGGTTCATGCGACGGCTTTCGGCAGGTGGAGGGACGCGCGGATCTCGGCCCGAATTTCTTCGTTGTGCTCGCCCAGCGTCGGCGGCGGCCGCATGTCGAGTGCACGTTGGCCGTCGAACGAAACCGGCGAGCGCACGGTGCGGAACAGGCCCATCACCGGGTGCTCGGCCTGCGTCGTCATCTGCAGGTGGATCGCCTGCGGGTCGTTGAGCGCCTCGCTGGTGTCGTACATCGGTGCGTGCGGCACGTCCTCGGTCTGCAAGCGCGCGCACCAGTCGTCGCGGGTGCGCTGCCTGAAGCGTTCGCCCAGCAGTTCGATCAGCGTCTCCTGATTCGCGATGCGGGCCTCGCGGGTCGCAAAGCGGGCGTCGCTGAACAGGTCGGGCTGCTCGATCGCGTTCGCCAGGCCCTGCCAGAACTTCTCGGGCGAGGACATGTGCAGCGCGATCCACTTGCCATCAAGGCACTCCAGCACGTACGACTGCGACACGCTCGGCCGGCTGTACGGCCCCATCACCTCGTTCGCCTGGAAGAAGTGCGTGAACGCATCGAGGTTGAAATGCGCCATCGCCTCGAGCATCGAGACCTCGACGGTGCGGCCGGTGCCGGTGCGGCCGCGCTCGAACAGCGCGCCCAGCACGCCATAGGCGGCATAGAAGCCGGTCAGCGAGTCGGCGATCGCCGGGCCGACGACGCGCGGGTTCTCGGGGTTCACGAGCAGGTTCAGAAAGCCGCTCGCGGCCTGCGCGACCGTGTCGTAGGCCGGTCGATTGGCGGCCGGGCCGGTCGCGCCGAAGCCGCTGATCGAGCAGTAGATCAGCTTCGGGTTCAGCGCCCGCAGCCGCGCCGCGCCGGCGCCGAGCTTGTCGGCGACGCCGGGGCGAAAGTTCTGGATGTAGACATCGGCGTCGGCGATCAGCGCATCGAACACCGCGCGGTCCTCGGCGAGCTTGGTGTCGAGCGTGATGCTGCGCTTGTTGCGGTTGTAGGTCTGGTAGTGCGGGCTGTACAGGCCGCCCTTGAACGCGCGGAACGGGTCACCGGTGACCGGCTGCTCGACCTTGATCACGTCGGCGCCCATGTCGCCGAGCAGCATGCCGGCCGCCGGGCCGGTGATGAACGTGCCCTGCTCGACGACTTTCAGGCCTTGCAAGACTTTGATCATGCGTGCCCGCCGAAACCTGCGGGCACATCGCCCTCGTAGACCATCTCGCGCGTCGCCTGGTACGACAGCGCGAAGCCGATCGGGTCCTGGATTTCTTCGTACAGGTGCGCGATCAGCCCGGCGGTGCGCGCGAGGATCGGCACGCCCTTCAGCGCCTGGACCGGGAAGCCGGCGCCGAGCAGCACCGCGGGAATAGCGCCCGAGACGTTCAGCTTCAGGTCCTTTTTCAGCACGGCCGGCATGTGCGCTTCGACCGCCTCGGCGATCGCGATGAAGCGCAGGTCGGTGCCCGCCTTGTGCGCCACGTCGAACAGCGCGCCGACGCGTTCGTCGCGCTCCTTGTGCAGCGGGTGGCCGTAGCCGGGGATCGCCTTGCCGGCGGCGCGCCAGGCCTGCATCACCGCGAGTGCGGCGTCGTTCAATGCGACGCCGCTCTGCACCTGCGCATCGATCTCGCTGTACATGCGCCCCGCGGTCTCCGACGAGCCGAGCACCACGGACCCGCAACCGAGGATGCCGGCCGCGACCGCACCCTGCATCGCATCGGGCGCGGCGGCGAAGGTCATGCGCGCGGCCTGCACGCTCGGCACCAGCCCGTGCTCGGCGATCGCGACCAGAGTCGCGTTCAGCACCGCCGCTTCACCGGCGCTCGGCGGCTTGCCGGTCAGCAGCAGGAAGAAGTGCTCGATGAACGAGACCTTGCCGATCAGGTCTTTCGACAGGTCGCGGCCGCGCACGACGATGGTGTGTTCGTCGGACGTGCAGATGGAAGTGCGCGGGATGGTGGCTTTGCCGATCTTCATGGGAATCTTTCAGGCGGGAGTCGGTGCCAGGCGGAAGTCGTAGCTGGCCGAGTGGTAGGGCTGATTCATCGCGCGGCCGTCGGGTGCCTTGCCGGGTGCGTGGTGATCGAAGTCGACGACCAGGCTGTCGCGCTTGCCGAACACCGCGTCCTCGTCGATGTGCGGGCTGCCGGCGACGAAGATGTGCGTCGTCAGCATCACGTGGCCAGGCGCCGAGACCTGCATGTGGATGTGGCCGGGGCGGTAGATGCTGCGGTTGGTGGCACGCATCATCACGCCGACCGGGCCGTCGTCGGGGATCGGGTAATAGGCCGGCAGGATCGACCAGAAGAAGTAGCGGCCCTCGGCGTCGGTGCGGAAGCGCCCGCGTGCCTTCATCACCGGCTCGGGCGAAAGCTGCACGTCGTACTTGCCTTCGCCGTCGCCCGACCAGACGTCGAGCAGCGCGCCGGCCAGTGGCTGGCCGTTGGTGTCGGTGACGCGGCCCATGTAGAAGGTCGGCTCGCCGGGCACGCCCTCGCCGATGTCGCTGCCGAGCGGCAGGTCGGGCGCGCCGGGCCAGTAGAACGGGCCTTCGACGGTGGCTTCGGTGGCCGGCGTCGCGCCCTTCACCCCTTTTTCGCCGCCGCTGGCGCGAGCCTGCTGCAGCGCGACGACCATCATCGACAGGCCCAGCGTGTCGGAGAGCAGGATGAACTCGGGCCGCCGCTCGGTCGAGATCTGGCCGACTGCGTCGAGAAATTTCAGACCGGCCAGCCATTCATCGGGCGTCAGATCGACCTCGCGGGCGAACGCATGCAGGTGGCTGACCAGTGCCGTCATCAATGTGCGCAGGCGCGCATCGGGCGTGCCTGCAAACGCGGCGAGCACGTCGGCGGTCAGCTTTTCCTGGTTGTAGTCGGACATGGGAGTCTCCGTGGTCTCTGGCGGCGCGCGGTTTCCGGCGAGCCGGTGGACGCGAAGCTTAGGCAGATCACGCCTCGCACGGAAATGGTGAATTCACATCGATATGATCGATGGCATCGATTCGACGTGGGGGTTTTCATGGAGCTGAGGCATCTTCGCTACTTCGTGGCGCTGGCCGAGTACCTGAGCTTCACGAAGGCCGCCGACCGCGTGCACGTGACCCAGTCGACGCTGTCGCACCAGATCCGCCAGCTCGAAGACGAGGTCGGCCAGCCGCTGTTCGACCGCATCGGCAAGAAGGTCGTGACGACCGAAGCCGGTGAGCTCTTTCTGGCCTATGCGACACGCGCACTGCGGGAGGTCGATCACGGCATCGCGATGCTGCAACCCGGCGCCGGTGGGCTGACCGGGCGCGTGCGCATCGGCGCGACCCACACTTTCAACATCGGCCTGATCCCCGAATGCGTCGCGCAGTTTCTGGCGCGCCACCCGACCGTGCAGGTGCGCATCGACGAGCTTTCGGCCGACCAGATCGGTGCCAAGCTGCATGCCGGCGAGCTCGACATCGGCATTGCCTACCGCCCGAGCGAGCCGAGCGATCTGTGGTTCGAGCCGCTCTACAACGAGGAGATGGTGCTGGTCGTGTCGGACGCGCACCCGCTCGCCGGTCGCAAGCGCATCCGCATGGTCGAGCTGCACCAGCAGCGGCTGGTGCTGATGCCCGACTACTTCTCGACCCGCACGCTGCTCGAAGAGTGCTTCAAGGCGAGTGGTGCCGAACCGCTGGTCGTCGCCGAGATGTCGACGATCGCGCCGATGCTCGGGCTGGTGCTGCGCACGCAGATCGGCGCGATCGTCGCGATCAACGCGGTGCCGGCGGCGCTGACCGGGCTGCAGATGATCCCGATCGAGAGCCCGACGCCGATCCGCACGCCGGGCATCCTGTGGCGCCTCGACGGTGAGAAGGCCGCGCCGGTGCACTCGTTCGCGGTGATCGTGCGCAAGACGGCGCTGGGCAACAGC
>JAZJZJ010000081.1:0-4730 GCA_040389925.1 Pseudomonadota bacterium | reverse complement strand
GTGTACTCGCTGCTCGTCACGGCCGCCTACCGCGCGCGCCGCCGCATCGCGCTGGTCACGCCGTACTTCGTGCCCGATGCGGCGCTGCTGACGGCCCTGTGCCTGGCGGCGCGGCGCGGCGTGCAGGTCGACCTGCTGCTGCCCGCGCGCTCGAACCACCGTCTGTCGGACATCGCGCGCCGCCGCGCGCTGCGCGCGCTCGCCGCCGCGGGCGCCAACCTCTGGGTCGTGTCGCACATGATCCACGCCAAGCTCGCGGTGATCGACGACACGCTCGCGCTGGCTGGCTCGGCCAACCTCGACAGCCGCAGCCTGTTCCTGAACTACGAGCTGATGGTGGCCTTCCATGACCGCGAAGCGATCGCGCGCTTCGCATCGTGGTTCGAGCACGAACTGGTGGGTGCGAAGAGCTTCGCGCCGAAACGCGCCGGGCTGTTCGCCGACATCGCCGAAGGACTGGTGCTGTGGATGGGCTTTCAGCTCTGAGCCTGGAGACGCCCGGCCGGCATCGCCGAACCTTCTTTCTTCTGCTTCAACAGCACGCCGTTCTTCACCGAGACGATTTCGGCGACGATGGCGACGGCAATTTCGGCCGGCGTCTTCGCGCCGATGTCCAGGCCGATCGGGCCATGCAGCCGGTCGATCTCGGCCGGCGTCAAATCGAACAGCTCCAAACGCTCGCGGCGCTTCGCGGTGTTGCCGCGCGAACCGAGCGCGCCGATGTAGAAGGCCGGTGACTTCAGCGCTTCGAGCAGCACCAGATCATCGAGCTTCGGGTCGTGTGTGACGGCGACGACGGCGCTGTGCGGGTCGAGTTGCAGTTCGAGCACCAGATCGTCGGGCATCGCCTTGCTGAAGGTCGTGCCGGGCACGTCCCAGGTGAGGTTGTATTCCTCGCGCGGGTCGCAGCAGATCACTTCGAAGTCGAGCATCAGCGCCATCTGTGCGACCGCGCGTGAAAGCTGGCCCGCACCGATGATCAGCAGCCGCCAGCGCGGGCCGAACAGCGCAACGAGTTGCTGGCCGTCGAACGCGAACACGTCGCCACGCGATGCCGGTTCGACCGTGACCGCGCCGGTCGCGAGACTCATGCGGCGCGCGACCAGTTCGTGGCGCGCGGTGCGCGCGAGGATGTCGTCGATCCACGCGACGCTTTGCAGCGGCTCCTGCACGAGACGCAGGTTGCCGCCGCAGGGCAGGCCGAAGCGCGCGGCTTCTTCCTTGGTCACGCCGTAGGCGATCAGCGACGGCGTCGCGACGCGTTCGCCGTGGCGCAGCCGATCGATCAGGTCGTCTTCGACGCAACCGCCCGACACCGAGCCGGCCACCAAGCCATCGCCGCGCAGGCACAGCAGCGCGCCGGGCGGGCGCGGCGCCGAGCCCCAGGTTTCGATCACGGTCACGAGCCAGACCTTGTGGCCGGCGTTGAACCAGTCGCGCGCTTGGGCGAGCACCTGCAGGTCGAGACTGTCCATCGAAGGGCTCCTAGCGGATCACGAAATAGACGATCGCGAGCACGATCACGGCACCGATCAGCCACGCGAGTTTGGTCATGCTGCCGTCGGGGTCGGCCGAAGCCACCACGACCGGCGCGGAAGCGCCTTCGGCCGAGCCGGCTGGCGCCGCGCCGGCCTGCAAATGCGCCTCGAAGGCCTTGAAGAAATCCTCGGTGATCTTGCCGGCGGTCGCGTCGATCAGGCGCGAGCCGATCTGCGCCATCTTGCCGCCGACAGTGGCGCGTGCCGTGTACTTCAAGAGCGTTTGCTGCTCGCCTTGCGCGGTCAGCGCCACGTCGGCCGAGCCCTTGCCGAAGCCGGCGACGCCGCCCTGCCCGTCGAAGTTGATCGTGTAGCCGTTGGGCGGGTTGATGTTGGTCATCGCGAGGTTGCCCTTGAAGCGCGCGCTGACCGGGCCGACCTTCAGCGCCACCACGGCGGTCATCGTGTCGGCGCCGGTGCGCTCCAGCGATTCGCAGCCAGCGATGCAGGCTTTCAGCACCTCGGGGTCGTTGAGCGAGGCCCAAGTGGTGTCGACCGAGGCCGGGATGACGCGTTCGCCTTGGAGTTCCATGATCGGTTTATGCCAGAAGTGAGGAAGGTGCGACGGCGGGTGCGCGCAAGGCCCTGCCGAGGTCGGCCAGACTCGCCAGATTGTGAACCGGCAGGAAGCGGTCGACATTCGGCAGCAGTGCACGCACGCCGGCCGCGCGCGGCTCGAAGCCGTCGAAGCGCAGCAAAGGATTCAGCCAGACGATCTGGTGCGCCATGCGACGCAGTTGCGCGGCCGCGCGCGCGAGGTCGCCGTGCTCGTCACGGTCGAGGCCGTCCGTCATCAGCAGCACCGCCGCGTTCGAGCCGAGCAGGCGGCGCGCCCAGACGCGGTTGAACTCGTCGAGGCAGGTCGCGATGCGGGTGCCGCCCTTCCAGTCCTGCACTTGCGCGTCGGCTTGCAGCAGCGCCACATCGGGATCGCGATGCTTCAGGCTGCGCGTGATGTTGGTCAGGCGCGTGCCGAAGGTCAGCGTGTGGACCTTCAGGTAGCGCCGCGTCAGGCCGTGCACGTAGTGCAGCAGCAGGCGCGCGTAGCGCTCCATCGAGCCGGAAATGTCGAGCAGCACGACCAAGGTCGGCGTCTCGCGGCGCGGGCGCGTGAACGCGGGCAGCAGTGTGTGCGGCTGGCGCGCCATGCCGAGCAGCGTGCTGCGCAGGTCGAGCGTGCCGCCGTTCTGTCGGCTCGATGCGCGCTCGTGGCGACGGCGGCGCACCGGCTGCACCGGCAGCGGCAGTTGCTCGGCGAGCTTCTTCGCGAGCTCGAACTCGGCCGTCGTCATGCTCTCGAAATCGGCCTGCTGCAGGCGCTCCCGGTCGGAGAACGTGAACGTGGTGTCGAAGGTCAGCTCTTCCTGCGCGGTGGTGTTCGCGGGGTTCGGCGGCGCTGAGGGCTTCGGCGCGGCGAGCGCTTCGGCAAGTCGGTTCGCGCGTGGTTGCACCGGCTTGTCGCCGCGGCCGCTGATCTTCGGCAGCAGCAGGTACATCAATTGTTCGAGCAGCTTCGGGTCGCGCCAGAAGGCATCGAATGCGGCGTCGAACAGCGTCTGCTGTTCATGGCGATCAAGCATCACCGCGCTGAGCGCGGCGTGCACGTCATCGCGACGATTCAGGCCGACCTGCTCGATAGCCGCCATCGCGGCCAGCACACGATCGGGCCCGATCGGCATACCCGCAGTGCGCAACACGCGCGCGAAATGGACGATGTTCTCGGCGATCACAACGTGTTCAGTCGACTGGTCAATCGAGCAAGGCGCGCGCCTTCAACTCGTCGAGCAGCTTCGCGGTGTCGCCGCTCTGCAGCTTGACGATGTCGTCCTGATACTTCAGCAGCACGCCGAGCGTGTCGTGCACCGTCGCGGGGTCGAGGCGGATCGCGTTCAGCGCGACCAGCGCATTCGTCCAGTCGATCGTCTCGGCCACGCCCGGTGCCTTGAACAGGTCGAGCTTGCGCATGCGCTGCACGAACTCGACCACCTGGATGTACAGGCGATCGGCCGCACCCGGCGCCTTCAGCCGCACGATCTCCAACTCGCGCTCGACGCTCGGGAAATCGACCCAGTGGTACAGGCAGCGCCGCTTCAGCGCATCGTGGATCTCGCGCGTGCGGTTGCTGGTGATGATCGTGATCGGCGGGGCGTCGGCCTTCACAGTGCCGAACTCGGGGATCGTCAGCTGGTTCTCGGCCAGCACTTCGAGCAGGAAGGCGTCGAAGGGCTCGTCGGCGCGGTCGAGCTCGTCGATCAGCAGCACCGGCGACTGCGGCTGTGTCAGCGCCTGCAGCAGCGGGCGCTCGATCAGCATGCTGCGCGCGTACAGGCTGTGCGTGAGGCGCTCGCGGTCGGCATCGTCGTGCAGCGCGTGCGTGGCCTCGGCGATGCGGATCTCGACCATCTGGCGCGCGACGTTCCACTCGTACGCCGTCTGCGCGATGTCGAGGCCTTCGTAGCACTGCACGCGCAACAGCGCGGTCGACAGGGCCGCGGCCAGCGTCTTCGCCAGCTCGGTCTTGCCAACGCCCGGCTCGCCTTCGAGAAACAGCGGCCGGCCGAGCTTCAGGCTCAGGAACAACGCGGTCGCGAGCCGCCGATCACAGACATAGTTTTCCGTGGCCAGCAGCGCGATGACCGCGTCGACCGAATCGGGCAGCGTCAGCGCCTTCGTCATTCAGCGTGCGTCATCGAGCGAGGGCTGCCGCGACAGCCCGCGACGCCATCACGCTGATCATCGCAGCGCGGTACTCGGCGCTGCCGTGCATGTCGCTGTTGATGTCGGTCGTCGGCATCTTCACGGCCTTCGCCGCTTCGGGCGTGAAGCTCTTCGCGAGCGCGGATTCGATCTCGGTCGCGCGGAAC
Source organism: Pseudomonadota bacterium (assembly GCA_040389925.1). Lineage (GTDB taxonomy): Bacteria > Pseudomonadota > Gammaproteobacteria > Burkholderiales > Burkholderiaceae_C > LMDS01. The sequence goes on along the minus strand of JAZJZJ010000081.1, from coordinate 328 downwards.
ACGCTGCCCTTCGCGCCGGTGACCGCGACGCGCACGCCGCCCGCGGTCTGCGCGACGAACACGCCGACGAGCGCGAAGCGCGACGCCGGCTGGCGGTACTTCACGTAGGCCGCCTTCTGCGCCGGCGGAAAGCTCACCGCGGTGATCATCTCGCCCGGTTGCAGCGCGGTCTCGTACAGGCCCGTGAAGAACGCATCGGCGGGAATCGTGCGCTGGTTGGTCTGGATCGTCGCGTTCAGCGCCAGCACGCCTGCGGGATAGCAGGCGGCCGGATCGGCGTTCGCGATCGAGCCGCCGATCGTGCCCATGTTGCGCACCATCGGGTCGC
>JAZJZJ010000080.1:0-1774 GCA_040389925.1 Pseudomonadota bacterium | reverse complement strand
AGGGCTCGGAGCTGAGCAGCACCTGCTGCACGTCGGCGAGCCAGGGCTCGTCGCCTTCGAGTGCGGGGTAGCGGGCCGCGCCCGATTCGCCACCGCGCGCGTCCGGCAGCGTGTGCCAGCCGATGCGCGCCAGCATGCGGGCGATGTAGGTGTCGCGCGCGACCGTCATCCACGGCTCGCGCCAGATCAGGTACAGCACGCGTTGGGGCGGACGGCCTTCGGCGCGGGTGAGTTCGAGTTCGCGCTGCAGCGCTTGCGTGAGCGCGGCGGCACGCTCGGCCACGCCGGCGTGCGCCGCGAAGTGCTTGGCCATCCGGGCGACCAGCGCGAGGTTGTCTTCGGGCGCGTTCGGGTGCGTGACGACGATCTGCGGCGGGTTCGGCCAAGCGCGGATCGCCTCGACGGTGTCGCGCCGGTTCTCGTCGACGTTGACCAGCACATGGGTCGGCGCGAGCGCTTGCAGCTTGGCGAGGTTCACATCCTTCGTGCCGCCGACCTTCGGCACGCCGCGCAGCAACTCGGCCGGGTGGATGCAGAAACCGGTGCGCGCGATCAGCGCATCGAGCAGCCCGAGTTCGACGACCAGCTCGGTCAGGCTCGGCACGAGGCTCGCGATCCGCGGGCGCGAGACAGGCGGGTTCATCAGCGCAGCGGCCGCTCTTCGGTCGGCGGTTCGGTCATCGCCAGGTAGACCGCGCAGGTGCCGCGCAGGTAGACGAGCCCCGGCAGCAGCAGCGCCAACGCGAACACCACGCCGCCGCCGACCAGCGCCGCGGCGGCGTGGCCGGTCGAACCGGTCGGCGCACCGGTGGCGCCAAGGCTGCGCAGGCCGTAGCCGAACAGCCCGGCCATCAGCTGCTGCGCCGGCACATCGACACCGACCACGCGCACGCCGAGTTCGGCGACCACCCGGCCGCCGACCGTGACGATCGCGGTCGCGAGCGCGCCCATCCCGGCGGTCAGCAGGCTCACGGCGGCCATCAGCAGCGCGACCGTCAACAGCCGCTGGCGCACCAACCTGAACAGATTGCGCACGACCTGCAGCACCCCCGCGCCCGACCAGACCGCCGGCGCGGCCAGCGGCACCACGACCGCCATCAGCGACAGCGCCGCCAGCCCGACGGCCAGGACGCCGACCGGCACGGCCAAGCCGAACAGCACCGGCCCGAGCAGCGGGCCGCTGACCGCCGCGCGGCTCAACCACAGCAGCCCGAGCAGCAGGCCGGCACCGACCGCATAGGCGGCCAACACGATGACGAGCGCGAGCAACAGGCGATGCGCCGTGGCCAGCGACGCCCGAAGCGCGTCCGGGACGTCCCGGATCACGCGGCCGCGGGCATCGTCCATCACCAGGATGCCGGCCGCGCTGCCGCCGTAGAACGCGACGAACAGCGCCGCGCCCGCCTCGATCGGCCCCCACCAGCCGGCGGCGCTACGCGCGAACGCGGACTCGGCCATCGCGACCAGCATGCCGGCGACCGCGAAGGTACCCAGCAACACGAACAGCGCCCGGGTGTTGCGCACCGCATCGACGCTGCGCAGCACCAGGCTCAGGGCGCTCAGGGGGTCGCGCTCGCGCATCGTGTCGGGCCGGTTGGAGGTGAAAGGCGGGGAGCGCGGATCATATCTGCGAGGGTTCGCAGCGGCGACTCAATCCGGGTTGCCACGGGCTGTCCTCAAAACAACACTTAAATGATTCGAGCTGCGCCTGCTTTCCTGCAATTCACTTATATTCACAAATCTGTGTATGGAAGCAGCGCCTTCGCTTGAATGG
>JAZJZJ010000079.1:0-9146 GCA_040389925.1 Pseudomonadota bacterium | reverse complement strand
TGACGCCGCTGACGCTCGGGCTGCTGCTCGCGACCGGCTGGGTGCTGGCCGAGCCCTACCTGCGCGACCCGGCGCACCGCTGGGGCGCGCTGGCGCTGATCGTCGTCAGCATCGCAGTGATGCTGCGCACCAAGCTGAGCCCGATGTGGCTGGTGGCGCTCGGCGCGGTGACCGGCGCGCTCGGCTTCGTCTGATCAGCCAGCGCCGGGCCGCCCCAAGCAGGCTGAGCGCCCCCTTGGGGGGCAGGAGCGAAGCGACGTGGGGGGGGCAGTCACCTCACCCCAGCGCGCGGTCGATCACGCCGGGCAGCGCCCGCAGGTCGTCTGCCACCGATGCCGGCAGCTCCGACCAGTCGCTTGCCGCGCCGTCGGGTTGCGCCGCGGCGACCAACACATCGGCGCCACCGTCGGCGGCCGCGCTGACCATCAGGCTCAGCGGCATCGCCGGCCGTGAATCGGCGTCGTCCATGACGACCAGCGTGCCGCCGATCGACGCGGCGAGCACCAGCACCGGCGGCGCACCCGGTACCCGCGCCAGCACTGACAGGCCCTGGTCGCGCGCAGCCCGCTCGATGCGTTGCAGCGTCTCGCTGACGTCGAAGCGGCTGTGTCGCAGCAACCGCATCGCGTGGCTGCGCTCGGCCTCCGACACATCCCGCAGCGGGATCATTGCAGCCATCACGACCGCGAGGCTACCGGTCATCCACAGGCGGAACGGGCGGCGCGCTTTGATCACGGATACGGCCGGCACGAGCATGCCGGACGACGACTCCTCGCGCCAGCGCTGCACCAAGGGTTGGACGATGCTTTTCATGCGACCAGCCTAGGGGCAGCCCGTGACCACCGCAAGACATATAGCGTCAAGATTGGTAAACAGCGGCAGCGCGAACGGCGCGCGGGTTCGCCTTGTTCGGCGGACCTACTTCGTTCCGAAGATCTTGTCGCCCGCGTCGCCGAGGCCGGGAATGATGTAACCGATTTCGTTCAGGTGGCTGTCGATCGACGCCGTCCAGCAGCGAACATCCGGATGCGCCTTGCCGAGTGCGGCCACGCCTTCGGGCGCGGCGACCAGCACGAGCGCGCGAATGTCCTTGCAGCCGCGCTTCTTCAGCAGGTCGACGGTCGCGATCATCGAGCCGGCGGTCGCGAGCATCGGGTCGATGATCAGCGCGGTGCGCTCGTCGAGCTTGCCGACGAACTTCTCGAAGTAGTTCTCGGGCTGCAGCGTTTCATGGTTGCGCGACAGGCCGACGACGCTGACCTTCGCGCTCGGGATCATGTCGAGCACGCCGTCGAGCATGCCCAGACCGGCGCGCAGGATCGGCACCACCGTGATCTTCTTGCCGCTGATCTGCTCGATCTCGGTCGGCCCGCTCCAGCACTGGATCGTGACTTTTTCGAGCGGGAAGTCGGCCGTCGCCTCGTACGCGAGCAGGCGTGCGAGTTCGTTGGTGAGTTCGCGAAATTTCTTGGTCGAGATCTCGTCCTCGCGCAGCAGGCCGACCTTGTGTTTGACCAGCGGGTGCTTGACGTCGATGACTGGCATGTGGACTCCCGTTCCTCGTGGTTTCAGTTCTTCTTCGTGCGCTGGCGCACCGCTTCGTACAGGCACACGCCGCTCGCGACCGACACGTTCAGGCTCTCGACCGCACCGGCCATCGGCAGGCGCACGAGTTCGTCGCAGGTCTTGCTGGTGAGTTGCCGCATGCCGCTGCCCTCGGCGCCGAGCACGAGCGCGACCGGGCCGGTCAGGTCGAGGTCGTAGAGCGACTGCTGCGCGTCATCCGAGGTGCCGATGACGCGGATGTCGCGCTCCTTCAACTCGTTCAAGGTGCGCGCCAGGTTCGTGACCATGAAGTACGGCACCGTGTCGGCGGCGCCGCTCGCGACCTTCGCGACCGTCGCGTTGATCCCGACCGCATGGTCCTTCGGCGCGATCACCGCGTGCGCACCGGCACCATCGGCCACGCGCAGGCACGCGCCGAGGTTGTGCGGGTCGGTGATGCCATCGAGCACGAGGATCAAGGGCGGGCCATCGACGGCGTCGAGCGTGTCGTCGAGCGACGAGCTGACCGTGATCGTCTCGACCCGTGCCGCGACGCCCTGGTGGCGATGCGAACCGCTCAACTTCTGCAGGCGATCGTCGTCGCTGTCGATGATCTTCGCGCCGGCATCGCGGGCGCGCTCGACGAACTGGCGCATGCGCTGGTCGCGCCGCGTCGCGTCGACATGGATTTCGATCACCGACTTCGGCGCCGATTTCAAGCGAACCGTGACCGCATGAAACCCGAAAAGGACCTGTTTGCTCATGCCACCGATGTTACGGCCAAGTACCATCGGCAAATGAACAGCGGATCGCTTCAGACGCAATGCTGCATCGCCGGCGGCGGCCCGGCCGGGCTGGTGCTGGGCTATCTGCTGGCGCGCGCCGGCGTGCAGGTAATCGTGCTGGAGAAACACGTCGACTTTCTGCGCGATTTTCGCGGCGACACGATCCACCCGTCGACCTTGACGGTGCTGAACGATCTCGGCCTGCTCGAAGCCTTTCTCGAACTGCCGCATCAGGAGGTGCGCGAGCTCGTCGGCGATGTTTACGGCGAGCGTGTGCCGATCGCCGATTTTTCGAACATCGACGCGCCGCGGCCGTTCATGGTGCTGATCCCGCAGTGGGACTTTCTCGACTTCATCGCGACCCAAGCCCGGGCGCTGCCGAACTTCGCGTTGCGCATGGGCGCGAAGGCGTTGGGCGTGATCGAGGAAGACGGCGCAGTCATCGGCGTCAACGTGCAGACGGCCGAGGGCGGGTTCGCGATCCGTGCCGATTTGGTCGTCGCGGCCGATGGCCGCCACACGACGCTGCGCGAGAGCGCCGGGCTGGAAAGCATCGACCTCGGCGCGCCGATCGACGTGCTGTGGTTCCGCATCCCACGCGACCCGGCCAATGACCGCTCGCAGACCGGCGGCTCGATCCGCCCCGGCGCGCTGCTCGTCACGCTGAACCGCGGCGACTATTGGCAGTGCGCGTGCGTGATCCCGAAAGGCTCGCTGGAGGCGCTGCAGGCCTTGGGCATCGAGGCGTTCCGCGCCCGCGTCGGCACGATCGCGCCGTTTCTCAGCGCCGCCGCAGGCGCGCTGACCGACTGGGATCAGGTCAAGCTGCTCAGCGTGCAGATCAGCCGCATGCCGCGCTGGTGGCGCGACGGGCTGCTGTGCATCGGCGATGCAGCGCATGCGATGTCACCGGTCGGCGGCGTCGGCATCAACCTCGCAATCCAGGACGCGGTGGCCGCGTCGAACCTGCTGGCCGCGGCGCTGCGCGAACACCGCCTGGCGCGCGCCGACCTCGCGGCCGTGCAGGCGCGGCGCGACTGGCCGGCACGTGTGACGCAACGCGCACAAATCGCGATCCAGAACGAAGTGCTCGCGCCGGTGCTCGCCGGCACCGCGGCGCCATCGTCGCTGCCCTTGCCGCTGCGCATGCTGCAACGCTTCGCCATGTTGCGGCGCCTGCCGGCGCGGCTGGTCGGCATCGGCGTGCGGCCCGAGCGTGTCGAAACCTCTCCTCACCCACCTCTCTGAACCCCACCCATGCAAGTCATCTGTCTCGACCTCGAAGGCGTGCTCGTCCCTGAAATCTGGATCGAGTTCTCGAAGCGCACCGGCATCACCGAGCTCGCGCGCACGACCCGCGACGAACCCGACTACGACAAGCTGATGAACTTCCGCATCGGCCTGCTCGCGCAACACCAACTCAAGCTCGCCGACATCCAGAACGTGATCGCCGGCATGGGGCCGATGGCCGGCGCAAAAGCGTTTCTCGACGACCTGCGCAGTCGCTACCAGGTGATCATCCTGTCCGACACTTTCTACGAGTTCGCTCAGCCGCTGATGCAGCAGCTCGCGTGGCCGACGCTGATGTGCCACAAGCTCGACGTCGACGCCGAGGGCTTCGTGCGCCGCCACGTGCTGCGCCAGCCCGACCAGAAGCGCCACGCCGTCAACGCGCTGCGCGGGCTGAACTTCCAGGTGATCGCGGCGGGCGATTCGTACAACGACACCGGCATGCTCGGCGCGGCGCATGCCGGCTTCTTCATTCACCCGCCGGAAGCGATCACGAAGCAGTTCCCGCAGTTCCCGGTGACACGCAGCTACGCCGAGTTGAAGACCGCGATCGACACCGCCGCCGAACGGCTGCGCGGCTGATCAGGATTTGCGCAGCGCGACGATCGCCGTCAGCAGCCCGATCAGCACCGGCTGGTGCAGCATGTAGAAGCTCAGGCTCCAGCGGCCGAGCGTCGCCAGCGGCGCGAGCGCTGCGGGCAATGCGCCCGTGACCCACGTGCGACGCTGCGCCAGCACCCATTGGCCGGCGGCGAGTCCCCACCACATCACGCCCAGCCACGGCAGCAGCGGCACGTAGTCTTCGGTGATCGGCTTGCGGGTGACGAGCCCGACCCAGTTCGCCCAGCGGGTGTCGAAGAACGGGTGCTGGACGAACTGCGGCAACAGGATCGCCGCCAGCCCGAACAGCCACAGCCAGCGGCCCGCGCCGCCGCTCAGGCGCATCACGATCAGTGCCACCGCGATGCTGTGCAGCACGCCGAAGCTGATGAAGCTGCGCGGAAACATCCAGATCGAGCCGAGCGTGACCAGCACGGCGCAGCCCGCCACCTGCGCCCAGCGGCGCCAGAAGCGCGGCCACGGCTGGCGCTGGTCGAGCGCGATCGCCTGGCCGAGGCCGGCGCAAAAGAGAAACAGGCTGACGATCGCGGCGCGCTGCCAAGTCCAGAACGGATCGGCGTAGAAGTTCTGCTTGGTGAACCCGAAATGGTTCAGGTCGAAGCAGAAGTGAAAGATCGCCATCCAGACGATGGCGACAGCGCGCAGCGCATCGAGGCGGTCGAAGCGCTGGCGTGTCGATGGCTGTGCGGGTGGCGCGGTGGTCACGCCGGAACGATAGCGCACGCGCGCTTCAGCCCGATGTACTCCAGTTCGGCGAACAGCAGCACAGTCACGATCTGCACGCCGATGAACGCGTGGCCCAGCGCGGTCGGCGAGACGCCGCCCTGGAGCAGAAGGAGGCCGCACTCGACCGCCCAAACCCCGTTCAGCACAATCGGCACCCACACCGCGGCGCGCGGCAGCGCGTGGCGGGTCGCGAGCCAGACGAGGTACGCCGCGTACGGAAGGAGGGCCACGCCTGCCAGCATCAGCAGCGACGACGGCAAGCCGAGCAGGCCTTGCAACGCACCGGCGCCCAGCGCCATCACGGCACCGACGGCAGCACTGACGATCGCATCGGCGAGCAGCACGCGCCGCAGGAAGGTGGACGGTTGAATCGGGTTCGACATGACAGGCTTCTTGGGTTCGTTTCGCCGCGACCTGCGGCGTGAGCGAATCGTCGGCGCGCCAGGTCAGCCAGTCGATGACCTTCGAGGTCATCGGGCGACGCCGGGCGCTGCGCTATCGTGCCGGCCATGAACCCGTCCGCCACCCTGCCCGTCGGCACGCAGTTGCGCGAGTGGCGCCAGCGCCGCCACCTGAGCCAACTCGATCTGTCGGTCGACGCCGCGGTTTCGACCCGGCATCTCAGCTTCGTCGAGACCGGTCGCGCGATGCCGAGCCGCGAGATGGTGCTGCGCCTGGCCGACCGACTGGCCGTGCCGTTGCGCGAACGCAATCGCCTGCTGACCGCGGCCGGCTTCGCGCCGATGTACGCTGAGCGGCCGCTCGACGACCCGGCGCTGACCGCGGCGCGCGCGGCGGTCGAGCAGATCCTGAAGGCGCACGAGCCGTTCCCGGCACTTGCGGTCGACCGGCACTGGAACCTCGTGTTCCACAACGCCGCGGCCGGCGCGCTGCTGCAAATGGACATCGCGCCCGAGCTGCTGCAGCCGCCGGTCAACGTGCTGCGCGTAAGCCTGCACCCGAACGGGCTGGCGCCGCGCATCGTCAACCTCGCGCAGTGGCGCGCGCACCTGTTCGAGCGCCTGCAGCACCAGATCGGCTTGACCGCCGACACCACGCTCGCAGCGCTCGCCGAAGAACTCGCCGGCTACCCCGCGCCGGCGCACGACGGCTCGGCCGCGTTCACGCCGAACGCCGCGATCGTCGTGCCGCTGGTGCTCGACACGCCGCAGGGCCAGCTGTCGTTCATCAGCACGATGACGGTGTTCGGCACGCCGGTGGAGATCACGCTGTCGGAGCTGGCGCTGGAAACGTTCTTCCCGGCCGATGCGGCCACGGCGCTCGCGCTGCGACGACGCGCCGACGTCGGCTGAGTCAGCCGACCCAGACGCGCGCGTTCGCGAACATCCGCATCCACGGGCTCGCGGCGCTGCGCTCGCCCGAGGTCCAGCTCATCTGCACGTTGCGGAACACGCGCTCGGCGTGCGGCATCAGCGCGGTGAAGCGGCCGTCGGGTGTGGTCACGGCCGTCAGGCCGCCCGGGCTGCCGTTCGGATTGAACGGATAGGCCTCGGTCGGCGCGCCGCTGTGGTCGACGAAGCGCATTGCGCGGTGGACGGCCTTCGGGTCACCGCGCTGCGAAAAGTCGGCAAAGCCTTCGCCGTGCGCCACCGCCACCGGGATGCGGCTGCCCGCCATGCCGGTGAAGAAGATCGACGGACTGTCGACGATCTCGACGAGCGAGAGCCGCGCCTCGAACTGCTCGCTGCGGTTGCGCGTGAACTTCGGCCACGCGCTCGCGCCCGGGATGATCGGTGACAACGCCGCCATCATCTGGCAGCCGTTGCACACGCCGAGCGCGAAGGTGTCGTTCCGGTTGAAGAAGCGCGCGAACTGCTCGGCGAGTTCGGGGTTGAACATCACCGAACGCGCCCAGCCTTCGCCGGCGCCGAGCGTGTCACCGTAGCTGAAACCGCCGCAGGCGACGAAGCCCTGGAACTGGTCGAGACGCGCGCGGCCGGTCTGCAGGTCGCTCATGTGCACGTCGCAGGTTTCGAAGCCGGCGCGGTCCATCGCGTAGCTCATTTCGAGGTGGCTGTTGACGCCCTGCTCGCGCAGGATCGCCAGCTTCGGCCGGGCCTTGCCGATGAACGGCGCCGTGAGAGCGGCAACCGCGCTTGGGCTCGCGTCGAAGCTCAGCGCGACGTGCAGGCCGGGGTCGTCGGCGCGGCCGGCGGCGGCGTGCTCGGCATCGGCGCCGGCGGGGTTGTCGCGCAGCTTCGCGATGCGCCAGCTGACCTCGTCCCAAGTTTGATGCAAATCGCGCAGCGGCGCGCTGAACACCGCCTTCGCGTCGCGCCAGACCTCGATCACGCCACGCTCGTTCGGCTTGCCGATGAAGTGGCTGTGCTTGCTCAGGCCATGCTCGCGCAGCAGTTGCATCACGTCGTTGCGCACTGCGGTCGGCACCTGAATCACGGCGCCGAGTTCCTCGGTGAACAGCGCGCGCAGCGTGAGTTCGTTGCGGCGCGCGCCGACCTGGGTCGCCCAGTTCTTCGAGTCACCGTATTCGGCGCGACTGTCGGTGATGCCGTCGCCCTCGAGGACCAGCATGTCGACATTCAGGCTGATGCCCATGTGGCCGGCGAAGGCCATCTCGCAGGCGGCCGCCCACAGGCCGCCGTCGCTGCGATCGTGGTACGCGAGGATGCGGCCTTGCGCGCGCAGTTCGTTGATCGCGGCGACCAGCGCCTTCAGCTGCGCGGCGTCGTCGAGATCGGGCACCCCGTCCTTCGCAAGAGAACCGAACTGGTTCAGCACCTGCGCCAGCATCGAGCCGGCCATGCGATTCCGGCCGTTGCCGAGGTCGATCAGGATCAGCGTCGTGTCGCCGGGTTGCAGCTGTGGCGTCAGCGTCGGCCGCACGTCGTCCAGCGTCGCGAACGCGGTGACGATCAGGCTGACCGGCGCGGTCACCTGCTTTGCTTCACCCTGATCGCTCCAGCGCGTGCGCATCGACAGCGAATCCTTGCCGACCGGCACGCTGATGCCGAGCGCCGGGCACAACTCCATGCCGACCGCGGTGACGGTGTCGTACAGCGCGGCATCCTCGCCCGGCTCGCCGCACGCGGCCATCCAGTTGCAGCTCAGCTTGACCCGCGAGAGTTCGATCGGCGCCGCCAGCAGGTTCGTGATTGCCTCGCCGACCGCCATCCGGCCCGACGCCGGCGCATCGAGCGACGCCAGCGGCGTGCGCTCGCCCATGCTCATCGCCTCGCCGCGGAAGCCGCTGAAGTCGGCCAGCGTGACGGCGCAATCTGCGACCGGCACCTGCCACGGCCCGACCATCGGATCGCGGCTGTTCAGCCCGCCGACCGTGCGGTCGCCGATGGTGATCAGAAAGCGCTTGCTCGCCACCGTCGGATGCCGCAGCACGTCGAACGCGACGGTCGCCAGCGCCACGTCGTTCAGATCGAGCTCCGGTGATTCGCGCACGACGCGCTGCACGACGCGCAGCATCTTCGGCGGCTTGCCGAGCAGCACGTCCATCGGCATCGCGATCGAGCGCGCACCGCCGGGGCCGTCTTCGAGGACCAGTTCCTTCTCGGCCGTGGTCACGCCGACGACCGCGAACGGGCAGCGTTCGCGCTCGGCCATCGCGCGGAAGATCGGCAGCGACTCGGGCGCCACCGCCATCACGTAGCGCTCCTGGCTCTCGTTGCACCAAATCTCTTTCGGCGCGAGTCCGGTCTCTTCGAGCGGCACCTGGCGCAGGTCGAAGCGCGCGCCCATGCCGGCACCGTCGACCAGTTCCGGGAATGCGTTCGAGATGCCGCCGGCGCCGACGTCGTGGATCGCGAGGATCGGGTTCGCGTCACCGAGCGCCCAGCAGTGGTTGATGACCTCCTGGGCGCGGCGTTCGATCTCGGGGTTGCCGCGCTGCACCGAGTCGAAGTCGAGTGCCGCCGCGTTCGCACCGGCCGCCATCGAGCTGGCCGCGCTGCCGCCCATGCCGATGCGCATGCCCGGCCCCCCGAGCTGGATCAGCAGGCTGCCAGGCGGGAAGGCGATCTTCTTGGTCTGCGATGCGGCGATCGAGCCGAGGCCACCGGCGATCATGATCGGCTTGTGATAGCCGCGGCGCTGGCCGGCGACATCCTGTTCATAGACGCGAAAGTAGCCGCCCAGGTTCGGCCGGCCGAACTCGTTGTTGAACGCGGCGCCGCCCAGCGGGCCGTC
>JAZJZJ010000078.1:0-4571 GCA_040389925.1 Pseudomonadota bacterium | reverse complement strand
GTCGATGCCGGCGAACTTCTTGAACAGCACGCCCTTGCCTTCCATCACCGGCTTGCTGGCGAGCGGGCCGATATTGCCCAGCCCGAGCACCGCGGTGCCGTTCGTGATCACCGCGACCAGGTTGCCGCGCGAGGTGTACTTGAATGCGTTGGCCGGGTCGTCGACGATCTCTTCGCACGCGAATGCGACGCCGGGCGAGTAGGCCAGCGCCAGATCGCGCTGGTTCACCATCTGCTTGGTGGCATGGATCGCGACCTTGCCCGGCGTCGGGAACTGGTGGTAGTCGAGCGCGTCGCGGCGGAGTTCGGCGGCCTTCTGTTCGGCAGGGGTGGACATGGGTGCTTGTCTCGTTGCTGGTTGTCAAGGCCGCACGACGGGCAGCGTCGGTGGGCGGACGATTGTAGAAGTGCCGCTGCCGCAACGGTGCGCCGCACGACCCTGCCCACCATACCGATGCCGCATCGGCGCATGCGGACCGCCGGCCGCGGCGCGGCGTCGATAATCGCCGCGCAGCCTGTGCTGTGCCGATCGAAGGGGTGCTCGTGGTCAAACGTGTTCTGGCGGGCCTTGTCGTGCTGGCCGCCGTGGCGCTGGCGATGACGAGCTGCGGCACAGTCGAATCGGGCAATGTCGGCGTGCGCACAACGCTCGGCAAGGTGAACCCGGAGGAGGTCGAGCCGGGCGTGTACTTCGGCGTGCCGGGCATCAGCCGGGTGCAGGAGTTTTCGGCCAAGGAGATCGGCATTGATCTCAACGACCTGACGCCGAAGGCGCGCGACAACCTCACCCTGCGCGACCTCGATATGACGGTCTACTACCGCGTGGCCGGCGGCTCGATCGCCGACCTGTACGTCAAGTACGCCGGCCAGCACACGCGCGACGAAGGCAGCCGCGTCAACCTGCCGGCCTACGCGCTGCTGCAGCGGCTGGCGCGCAACGCGATCTTCGAACAGGCCGCGCGCATCGACAGCCTGGTGATGCACACGCGGCGCGACGAGCTCGCCGCGGCGGTCAGCAAGTCGCTGCAGGCCGATCTCGATGCCAACGACAAGGGCGTGTTCGCCATCACGCGCGTCGTGATCCGCTCGCTCACGACCGACCCGGCCATCGAGAAGGCGATCCAGGAGTCGGTCGCGGCGCAGAAGCAGCTCGAGACCACCAAGCAACGCATTGCGATCGCCGAAGCCGAGGCGCAAGTCGAGGTCAAGAAGGCCGAAGGCATCGCGAAGGCGAACCAGATCATCAACCAGAGCCTGACGCGCGAGTACCTGCAGCACGAATCGAACCTGGCGCTGATGAAGTTCGCCGAGAAGGGCGGCGCAACGACGGTCGTGCTGCCGGCCAACATGCAGACCGCCCCGCTCATCAACATCGGCAAGTGACCATGTCGCTCGGCGAATTCGACCTGATCGCGAAATACTTCACCCGCACCGTGACGCGTGCGGCGCTCGGCGTGGGCGACGATTGCGCGCTGTTCACGACCTCACCGGGGATGCAGCTCGCGGTGTCGAGCGACATGCTGGTCGAGGGCCGGCACTTTCTGCCGACCGTCGCGCCCGATCGGCTCGGCCACAAGGCGCTCGCGGTCAACTTGAGCGACCTCGCGGCCTGCGGCGCCAAGCCGGTCGCGTTCACGCTCGCGCTGGCGATGCCGCGGGTCGACGAACGCTTTCTCGAGGGCTTCGCGCGCGGCCTGCTCGCGCTCGCCGACGAACACGAGTGCGAACTGATCGGTGGCGACACCACGCAAGGCCCGCTGAACCTGTGCATCACGGTGTTCGGCGAAGTGCCGCAGGGCGCGGCCTTGCTGCGCTCGGGTGCGCAGGCCGGCGATGACCTGTACGTGAGCGGCACGCTCGGCGATGCGCGGCTCGCGCTCGAAGCGTTTCGCGGCAATGTCGCGCTCGCCGGCGATGCGTTCGAGCGCGTTCGGCTCGCGATGGAGCGGCCGCAGCCGCGCATCGCGCTCGGCCTGGCGCTGCGCGGCATCGCGACCAGCGCGATCGATGTGTCCGACGGCCTGCTCGGCGATCTGGCGCATGTGCTGCGGCGATCCGGTCTCGGCGCCGACCTGCGCGCCGACGCCCTGCCGCGCAGCGACGTGTTGCGCGCGCTGCCCGAGGCGCTGCAGCGCACCTGCACGCTGGCCGGCGGCGACGACTACGAGCTCGTGTTCACCGCGCCGCCGGCCCACGCGGCACAGGTTGGCGTGGCCGCGCGGGTGGCGAATGTCGCCGTGACCCGCATCGGCAGCGTCAGCGCGGCCGCCGGGCTGCGACTGATCGACCGCGACGGCCGCGCGCTGCCGAACACCTTCGGCTCGTTCGATCATTTCAAGGCATGAACGAGCCGACACCGCCGCTGAACCCGCCGGTCGCTACCGCCGCGCGCAAGCCAGGCTGGCGCTTCCTGCTGTCGCACCCGGCGCATGCGATTGCGCTCGGCTTCGGCAGCGGCCTGTCGCCGGTGGCGCCGGGCACGGTCGGCACGCTGTGGGCGTGGGTCGCGTTCGCGGCGCTGCAGCCGCACATGAATGATGCGCGCTGGGCGCTGCTGATCGGCATCGGCACACTGGTCGGCTGGTGGGCCTGCACCGTCGCGGCGCGCCACCTCGCGGTCGCTGACCCGGGCGCGATCGTCTGGGACGAGATCCTCGCGTTCTGGCTGGTGCTGTGGCTGGTCACGCCGGCGAGCTTCTGGGCGCAGTGTTGGGCCTTCGTGCTGTTCCGCCTCTTCGACGCCGCCAAGCCCGGGCCGGTGGCATGGGCCGATGCGCTGTTCAAGCTCAAGCGCGGCATGCCGATCGGTTGGGCGCAGGGCTTCGGCATCCTGTTCGACGATTTCGTCGCGGCACTGTGCGCGCTGTTGGTGATTGCGCTGTGGAGAGTCGTGTGACGCGCTTCGAGCCGCTGGTTCTGGCGCTCGCGCAGGCGCTAAGCGAGCGCGGGCTGAAGCTCGCGACGGCCGAATCCTGTACCGGCGGGTTGATCGCCGCGGCCTGCACCGCGGTCGCCGGTTCGAGCGATTGGTTCGAGCGCGGTTTCGTGACCTACTCGAACGACGCGAAGACCGAGTCGTTGGGTGTGGATGCGCAGTTGATCGCCGTGCACGGCGCCGTGAGCCGCGAAGTCGCACTCGCGATGGCCGAAGGCGCGCTCGCGCACTCGAAGGCGCAGCTCGCGGTCGCTGTCACCGGCATCGCCGGGCCGAGCGGCGGCTCGAAGGCCAAGCCGGTCGGCACGGTCTGGCTCGCGATCGCGCGCACCGGCGAGGGCGCGCAAGCCGAATTGCTGCAACTGACCGGCGACCGCGCCGCGATCCGCGAACAGACCGTGCAGCGCGCGCTGCAACGGCTGATCGAGCGCGCCGAACACACGCCGGGTGGCTGAGCGATGGCGATCCTCGTCGCGGCCGGTTTCGATGACGACGAGTGGGCCGCGTGGTGGCCGCTGCTGCAGGCCGCGTTGCCGAACGAGCGACTGCTGCGCGACCGTGATGCCGTCGCCGCGCACGAAATCGACGTCGCGCTGGTCGCGAATCCGCCGCCCGGCAGCTTGCGTGATCTGCCCAAGCTGCGCCTGATCCAGTCGCTGTGGGCCGGCGTCGACCGCTTGCTCGGCGACGCCACTGTGCCGGTGGACGTGCCGCTCGCGCGCATGGTCGACCCGTTGATGAACGAGACGATGGCGCAGACCGCGTTGTGGGCGGTGGCGAGCCTGCAGCGCGGCTTCTTCGATTACGCGGCGCAGCAGCGCGACGGCGTGTGGAAGCAGCACATGCTGCGACGCGCCGATGAGCTCACTGTGGCGGTGCTGGGCGCCGGGCAGATGGGCCAGGCAGCGGCGCATCTGCTGTCGCAACACGGCTACCGCGTGATCGGCTGGCGTCGCAGCGCCGGCCCGCTGGCGCAGCTGCTCACGCAGGCCGACATCGTCGTCAACGTGCTGCCGCTGACACCCGACACGAGCGGCCTGTTGAACGCTGTGGCCTTCGCGCAGATGCCGCGCGGCGCGAGCCTCGTGAACCTCGCGCGCGGCGCGCATGTCGTCGAAGCCGATCTGCTCGCGGCGCTCGACGCCGGCCACTTGAAGCGCGCCGTGCTCGACGTGTTCGCGACCGAGCCGCTGCCGCCCAAGCACCCGTTCTGGTCGCATCCGGCGATCACCGTGTTGCCGCACATCGCCGCGCCGACCGACCCGCGCAGCGCCGCAGTGATCGCGGCGCGCAACATTGCGGCGCTGCGCCACGGCGAGCCACTGCAGCGCCTCGTCGACCGCGCGCGCGGCTACTGAAGACGGTTCAGGCGTGCAGCGCGAGCCGCTGCACCACGACGCGTCCGCGCCCGGTCGCCGGCACCGCCGACGTGTGCTGCAACAGCATCAGCACGAGGCGCTTCAGCCCGTCCCACGGGTCGTGCGGCCAGTCGGGGTGCTTCAGCCCCTTGACGAGGCCGTCGCACACCTGCGCCGCTTCGAGCAAATGCGCGACCGTGTGATCGGTCAGCATCGGCACGACGCGCTCGAACAGCCGCTCCTTCGCGCCCCACACGCGCCCTTCGCGCAGCGCCATCG
>JAZJZJ010000077.1:0-2744 GCA_040389925.1 Pseudomonadota bacterium | reverse complement strand
CGCCGCGTCGGCGCGCCGCGACGAGCGCGTCGACCGCGGCGTTGTCCGGAACGAAGTACGCCATCGACAGCCGCAGCGTGCTGCGCGCCGCGGCGATCGACATCAAGTACATGAACTGCACGCTCTCGGCGCCGCCGCCCGGGGCGCTGGTGAACACCTGGGCGCTGTGCGCTCCGACGGCATCGAGCGGCGGCAAGTAGGCCGCGCCGTGCAGCACGCGGCCGGTAACGATCGTCCAGTTGTCGAGGAATGCCGATTGCAGTTGCGCCAGCACCGGCCCGGCGACGCGGAAATGTGTGTCACGCCAGTGCTGCGGGTCTTGCGCGTGACCGCGCCACGGATCGGCGATGCCGACGCCGCCGATGAAGCCGACCCTGCCATCGACGACCAGCAGCTTGCGGTGCGTGCGGTTGTTCATCCGGCCCAGCGTCGTCAGGCGCGGCGGGTTGTAGCGGCGCACTTCGATGCCCGCGCCTTGCATGCGTTCGAGATGCAGCTCCTCGATGCTGCCGCTGCCCCACCAGTCGAGCATCACATGCACGCGCACGCCGGCGCGGGCGCGCTCGGCCAGCGCGTCGGCGAACTCCTGGCCGATCGTGCCGGACCAGTAGATGTAGGTCTCGAACGTGATCGTCTGTTGGGCCCCGCGGATCGCGTCCAGCATCGCCGGGAAGATTTCGTCGCCGTTGAGCAGCGGCTGGATCTGGTTGCCGGCCAGGATCGGCGGCCCGAGCAGCGTGCCCATCACGCGTCGGAATTGCGGGTCGTCGACCGCGTAGCCGGTCGCGATGCGCGCGTCGATCTGCTTGTCGCCCAAACTCAGGTTGAGCATCAGCAACCACGCGAGCGTGGTCACGACAAACGTCGCGGTGCCGACCAGAAGCGTTTTTCTCATCCCAAGGACTTTCGATTCGGCTGCGACGACGATGCGCAGCGCACCGCGTTTACCGTACAGCAGCGGCTGCGCAAGCCCCGTAGGACGGGCAGCCATTGGAGCAGCTACACTGCCCCGCGCCGAAGCGCTGCCGATGGCCCTGGCCCGCGATGAAATGACCGCAATCCTTCCGACCGTCGCGCCCGCGAAGCCTTCCGAAACGGCGGTGAGCCAGGCGTTCCTGCAGATCCGCGACATCGTCAAGGATTTCGGCGACCACCGGGCCGTCAACCACATCAGCATCGACATCGCCAAGGGCGAAATTTTCGCGCTGCTCGGCTCCAGCGGCTGCGGCAAGACGACCTTGCTGCGCATGCTCGCCGGCTTCGAGACGCCGACCGCCGGCAGCATCCTGCTCGACGGCCGAGACCTCGCCGGCCTGCCGCCCTACGAGCGACCGCTGAACATGATGTTCCAGAGCTATGCGCTGTTCCCGCACCTGACCGTGGCCGACAACATCGCATTCGGCCTGAGGCGCGACGGGCTGCCGGCGAACGAAGTCGCGACCCGCGTCGCGGCGATGCTCAAGCTCGTGCAGCTCGAGAAGTTCGGCCAACGCAAACCGCACCAGCTTTCGGGCGGCCAGCAGCAGCGCGTCGCGCTCGCGCGCAGCCTCGCGAAGAAGCCGCAGCTGCTGCTGCTCGACGAGCCGCTCGGCGCGCTCGACAAGAAGCTGCGCGAAGAGACGCAGATCGAGCTCGTCAACATCATCCACGAGGTCGGTGTGACCTGCGTGATGGTCACGCACGACCAGGAAGAAGCGATGACGATGGCCACGCGCATCGCGGTGATGAGCGAGGGCCGTTTGCTGCAGGTCGGCGCACCGGCCGAGATCTACGAGACGCCGGCGAACCGCTTCGTCGCCGACTTCATCGGCAACGTGAACCTGATGGACGGCACGCTGGTGAAAGACGAGATCGACCACGTGCTGGTCCGCTGCGCGGATTGCACACACTACGTCGGCCATGGCATCACCGGCACCGAAGGCATGCCGGTCGCGGTCGCGTTGCGGCCCGAGAAGATCCGTATCTCGCGCGAGGCGCCCTCGCCTGCCGACGGTGAATACAACCACGTGCGCGGCACCGTGAAGGACATGGCCTACTTCGGCAGCTTCACCGTCTACCACCTCGCGCTCGCGAGCGGCGCGGTGCTGAAGATCAGCGCGAGCAACACCGAGCGGCATCGCGATGACGCGCTTCGAGCAGGCGACGTCGCGTGGGCCAACTGGTCGCCGACCGCACAGGTCGTGCTCACGTCATGAGCGCCGTGAAGCAGGGTCGCCGTTGGGCCGTCATCGGCGTCCCGTATTTCTGGCTGCTGCTGTTCTTCCTGCTGCCGTTTCTGATCGTGCTGAAGATCAGCGTCTCGGAGATGGACATCGCGAGCGTCAAGGACGTCGTCACCGTGCAGGACGGCGCGATCGCGCTGAACCTGCGCTTCAGCAACTACCTCACGTTGGTTACCGATGATCTGTACGTCTCGACCTACCTGTCGAGCCTGAAGTACGCGGCCGTCACCACCGTGCTGTGCCTCTTCATCGGCTACCCGTTCGCGTACTTCATGGCCCGCGCGCGCGCGACGATCCAGCCCGCCCTGCTGATGCTCGTGATGCTGCCGTTCTGGACCTCGTTCCTGCTGCGCGTCTACGCCTGGAAGGGTCTGCTTACCGAGCACGGCTGGGCGCACACGCTCATCACGTCGACCGGGCTCGATCAGTTGCTGCTGCACGCCGGCCTGATCCCCGGCGAGGGCCAGTTGATGAACACGCCGTTCTCGCTGGTGCTGGGCATGACCTACACCTACCTGCCGT
>JAZJZJ010000076.1:0-16592 GCA_040389925.1 Pseudomonadota bacterium | reverse complement strand
CCAGACCTGCGCGACCGAGAAGCGCCGCCGCCGCAAGCGCGGCACGCTGGTCGACCCGGCGAAGCGCGTCGTGATCAACGAGTTGGTCTGCGAGGGCTGCGGCGATTGCTCGGTGCAGTCGAACTGCCTGAGCGTCGAGCCGGTCGAGACCGAGTTCGGCCGCAAGCGCCGCATCAACCAGAACACCTGCAACAAGGATTACTCCTGTGTGAAGGGTTTCTGCCCGAGCTTCATCACGGTCGAGGGCGGGCAGCTCAAAGGCAAGAAGAAAGACGCGACGCGCCCGAATCCGTTCACCTTGCCACCCTTGCCCGAGCCGTCGCTGCCGCTCGCGGAAACGCCGTGGGGCATCGTCGTCGCCGGCGTCGGCGGCACCGGTGTGATCACGATCGGGCAGCTGCTCGGCATGGCCGCGCACCTCGAAGGCAAGGGCATCGTCACGCAGGACGCGGCCGGCCTCGCGCAAAAGGGCGGCGCAACCTGGAGTCACATCCAGATCGCGAACCGCGCCGATGCGATCCTGACGACCAAGGTCGGCACCGCCGAGGCCGATCTGGTGATCGGCTGCGACCCGATCGTCACGGCGAACAAGGCCTCGCTGGTCGTGATGCGCGAAGGCCGCACGTATGTCGCGATGAACACGCATGGCTCGCCGACCGCGGCTTTCGTGACGAACCCGAATTGGCAGTTCCCGGCCGCGAACTGCGACACCGCGGTGCTCGGCGCGGCCGGCGCGGCGAACGTCGGCATGCTCGACGCGGATCAGCTCGCGGTGCAACTCGTCGGCGATTCGCTCTACACGAATCCGCTGATGCTCGGCTACGCGTGGCAGAAGGGCAAGGTGCCGCTCTCGCACGCCGCGATGATGCGCGCGATCGAGTTGAACAACGTGCAGGTCGAGAACAACAAGCTCGCGTTCGAATGGGGACGGCGTGCGGCGCACGACTTGGCCGCCGTTCAGGCCTTGCTGAAACCCGCCAACGTGATCGAGTTCGTCAAGAAGACGACGAACCTCGACGACATGATCGCCAAGCGCGTCGAGTTCCTGACCGGCTACCAGAACGCAGCCTACGCGCAGCACTACAAGGCCTTCGTCGAGAAAGTGCGCGCCGCCGAGACACCGCTGAACAGCAGACGCCTGAGCGAAGCCGTCGCGCGCTACCTGTTCAAGCTGATGGCCTACAAGGACGAGTACGAAGTCGCGCGCCTGCAAAGCGACCCGGCCTTCCTCGCGAAGATCGCGTCGCAGTTCGAGGGCGACTACAAGCTCAACTACCACCTCGCGCCGCCGCTGACCGCGAAGAAGAATGCGGCCGGCGAGTTGCAGAAATCGAAGTTCGGCCCATCGATGCTGACCGGCTTCAAGTGGCTCGCGAAATTGAGGGGCCTGCGCGGTACCGCGTTCGACGTGTTCGGCCGCACCGAAGAGCGCAGATGCGAGCGCGCGTTGATCAATGAGTACAAGGCGTCGATCGACGAGTTGCTCGCATCGCTGAACGCCGGCAACCTGGCGCTGGCGACCGAGATCGCGCGCATCCCCGAAGACATCCGCGGCTACGGCCACGTGAAGGAGCGCCACCTCGCGAGCGCTCGGCCGAAATGGGCGGCGCTGATGACCGAATGGCGCGCCGGCAAGCAGCAGCGCGCGGCTTGAACGGGCTCGCGTTGCTCGGCGGCCTCGCGCTGGGCACCGCCGTGCTGCTGGCGCAAGCGCAGCCTGCGTCAGCGGCCGTGCCGACCTGGACGCTCGACCCCACGCACACCTTCGTGCACTGGGAAGTCGTGCACATGGGCACCTCGACGATCCGCGGCCGCTTCGACAAGGCCGCGGGCAGCGTGCAGTTCGATGCGAGGGCGCAGCAGCTCGACGTGAGCATCAGCGTCGACACGGCCTCGGTCAGCAGCGGCGTACCGATTCTCGATGCGCTGCTCAAGGGCAGCGCGATGCTCGACACGGCCGCAAACCCGCAGGCCTTCTTCGTCGCCCGCAACGCGACCTTCGACGGCGAGACCCCGCGCGAGATCCGCGGCGAGTTCACGCTGCGCGGCATCAGCCAGCCGCTGACCTTGCGCGCGCTGCGCTGGCGCTGCGGGCTGAACCCGCTGTTTCGCCGCACGGTCTGCGGCGGCGATTTCGGGGCCGAGATCGTGCGCAGCAGCTTCGGCATCACGCACAGCCTGCCGTTCGCGGCCGACACCGTGCGGCTGGTGATCCAGGTGGAGGCGATCTCGCCGTAGCGTCGTCCGGGGCGGCCGACCGCCCGGCCTGTCCGCAACCGGTGCAGCCTGTCGGCTCGCCGCTGCAAACCGTCGCAGCCCGCTGGGCACGCCTGGGCGGGGCCCTTAGAGTCCCAACCATCGCCGAACCGTACCCCGACCGAGCCTCGCCCCATGTCCGACTTCGCCACCACCGCCGCCAGCACTTGGAAGCGCGTCTCGAGCACCGCGGTGCGGCTGTTCCATCAGTACGCGAACTGGCTCGTCAGCATCAGCTGGTGGCGTTTCGGGGCGCTGGCGGTGCTGTTGCTGATCCTGACCAGCATCGTGCAGAAGCTGCCGCCGTTCCGCACCTCGTGGAGCGAGGTGATCGACGTGCCGACGGTGAACATCCCGTCGATCCCGAAAATCACGATTCCACCGGTGCCGAAGATCCCCGAGATCCGCATCGAGGCGCCGAACTCGAAAGGCGGCAAGGACGAGGACGTGGTGATCTCGATCGACAAGAACGGCGTGCGCATCACGCCGCGTGCGGCGGCCTCGGCCGCTCCAGCCGCATCGACGGCCGAGCCGGCCTCCGCGGCTCCGGCTGCCCCGGCCGCGCCAGCCGCACCGGCCGCCAGCAGCGCGGGCAGCAGCATCGAGATCGCGCTGCCGGGGGCCACGCGAGAGGCCATCCGCGAGGCCGTGCGCGCCGCCCGGGAGGCCGCCCGCGAGGCCGCCGACGAAGCACGCCAGCAGGCCGAGGAGGCGCGCCGCGAGGCCCAGGACGCCATCGAGGAAGCCCACCGCGACGCCGAAGAAGCGCGCCGCGAGGCCCAGGAGGCGAACGCCCAGGCGCGCCAGTACAAGCGCACCCGGGTCGTGCACTTTGGCGACTCGCTGATGGACCTGGCGTTCTTCTGGATCGTCGCGTCGGCGGTGCTGAAGTTCACCTACAAGGGCCGCGTCCAAGCCGAAGAGAAGGCCGCCGAAGCGACCGAAACCGCCGAGTCCGAGCAGCTGAAACGCCAGGTCGTCGAGGCGCGCATGGCGGCGATGCAGGCGCAGGTCGAGCCGCACTTCCTGTTCAACACGCTGGCCAGCATCGACCACCTGATCGAGACCGACCCGCCGCGCGCCAGCCAGATGCAGAAGAACCTGATCGCGCTGCTGCGCGCCTCGATGCCGACGATGCGCGAGAACCACCCGGCCGCGCACAACCTCGGCCGCGAGATGGCGGTGATCCGGCCTTACCTCGAAATCCTGAAGGTGCGCATGGAAGACCGGCTGCAGACCGAGATCAACGTGCCCGACGGCCTGCTCTCGGCCGACTTCCCGTCGATGATGATCCAGAGCCTGGTCGAGAACGCGATCAAGCACGGGCTGGAACCCAAGGCCGAGGGCGGCAAGCTCACGGTGCGCGCCGAGATCGTGCACGGCAAGCTCGCCGTCATGGTCGCCGACACCGGCTTGGGCTTCGGCAAGGCTCCGACCGCTGGCACCGGCATCGGCCTGAACAACATCCGCGAGCGGCTGCAGCTGCTGTACGGCAACAAGGCCTCGATGACCGTGGCCGAGAACACACCCAGCGGCACGCTGGTGACCCTGACCGTGCCGTACCAGGCACAGACCCGCGACGGAGAAACCGCATGAAAGGAGAAGGCGCATGAAACGCACGATCAATTTCCTCGGCTGGGCGGTGCTCGTGAGCCTGGTGCTCGGCGTCGTGCTGGTGGTCGCTGCGGCCGCGTTGGCCGGTTCGATGGACCCCGCGACGGTCTGGATCGACGGCGACCCGATGAGCCTCGCCGAGCTCGATACCGGTCACTGGCTGGTGGCGGTCGGCGCGGTCGCGCTCGCGCTGTTGATCGTCGTGCTGGTCGTGCCGCTGGCGGTGCTGCTCCCGCTCGCGATCACGGCGGTCGCGCTGGTCGGCGCGTTGCTGCTGGTGGCCGGTGTGCTCGCGATCGCGTTCTCGCCGCTGATCTTCGCGGTGCTGCTGGTCTGGTTGATGGTGCGGTTGATTCGCCGTGACGATCGCAAAACCCGCGCCGCCGACAGCGCTACGATCACCGGATGAACACGCCGAACGCAGCACCGAACACCGCATCGAGCCGCCCCGCCCGCGCCCTGATCGCCGACGACGAACGCCTGATGCGCGAGCAGTTGCGTGCACGCCTGGCCGAGGTCTGGCCCGAGCTCGAGATCGTCGCCGAGGCGAAGAACGGCCTCGAGGCGGTCGAACTCACCGAGTCGCACAAGCCCGACCTCGTCTTTCTCGACATCCGCATGCCCGGCATGACCGGCGTCGAGGCGGCACGCGCGATTGCGCAACTGCCGGTCGACGAGGAAGACGACGGCTGGCACGGTTGCGAGGTCGTCTTCATCACCGCCTACGACCAGTACGCGATCGAGGCCTTCGAGCAGGGCGTCGTCGACTATGTGCTGAAGCCGGCCGAGCGCGAGCGGCTCACCGTCACGGTCGGGCGCATCAAGAAGCGCCTCGCACAGCGTGCCGGCGGCGCGGCCGATGGCGACGACGCGCCGCTGCCGGCGATGCAGCAACTGCTGCAAAAGCTCGCCGCGAAAATGGATCCGAGCAAGGCGCCGCAACTGCGCTGGATCCAGGCGACGGTGGGCCAGAACATCCAGATGATTCCGGTCGACGAGGTGCTGTTCTTCATCTCCGACGAGAAGTACACGCGGGTGCAGACGGCGACCGTCGAGGCGCTGATCCGCAAGCCGATCAAGGAGCTGATCGACGAGCTCGATGCCGAGGTGTTCTGGCAGATCCACCGCTCGACCCTGGTCAACACCCGATTCATCGCCGGCGTGAGCCGCGATCTGCGCGGGCGCCAGCTGGTGGCGGTGAAAGGGCACCCGGAGAAGCTCGAAGTGAGCCGCAGCTTCACAGGCTTGTTCAAGGGGATGTAGCGCGGCGCAGTGCCGACGCGATGCACCCCTGCGCGAGCCAGTAGGTCGCCAGAATCCACAGCGACGCGAGCGGCAGCGGCCCGGCGAACTTGTTGATCGCGAGCAGGCTGTCCGACACCATGAACAGCGCGCCGCCGAGCGCGGCCCAGCGCGCGAGCGGCGCATCGGCCGCGGCACGCGCCGCGCTGCTGCGCCACCACCCGAGGGCCTGCGCGGCCATCGTCGCGAGGCACACCACGTAGGCGACCACCGGCGCGCGCAGCGCCGCCGGAATGCCGGGCCAGAGTTGCGCCAGGATCAGCAGCGCGACCACGCCGTAGCCCACGAACACGAGCGGCCGCGCCGCCAGCCGCAGCGGCACCGTGAAGGCCGCGATGTAGGCGAGGTGAGCGAGCAGGAACGCGATCAGCCCGGGCAAAAAACCCTCTCTCGGCCACATCAGGAACACGTCGCCGACCAGCGACAGCAGCAGCCCGATCCGGATGAAACGCCGCTGCGTCGGCGCGTCGGTGCCGCGCGGCCACGCGAACGCGAGAATCAGCAGCGTCGTGAGCGGCTTGAACGCGAACACGAGCGGCGCGGGCAGCGCGCCGGTGGACGCGAGAATCGTGACGACGGCGCTCGCGGCGATCAGCCAAGGCAGGCTTCGGGGCAGGTTCATCGCGCCGATTGTCGGCCCGCGCCGGGTGTGAGCGTCGGAGACTGGCGCGGCGCACCGATCCTGCCACCCGCGTTGAAGCACCCGCGCTCGCCGCGAAATCTTCCCAAATAGTTGACGCGACGGTCAACAAGCCCTCAAGCGCCGCCCGACCCGGCCGAAGACGGGTCAGCGCGGGCTCCCGATCGTCATCGACGGGCCGTTCGCGTGCGGCGCCAGACGCTGCCACTGCAACCAAGCTTGGGCGATGACTTTTCTCACACACGACGCGGTATTTGAGCGCGACGCGCCGGCGGGCCGGCGATGCTGACCGATGCAGCGCGCGGCCACCGCCGCGAGGCGGTGCTGCTGGCGCTCGCGGCCCTGCCGATGCTGGGCCTGTGGTGGTGGTCGGTGCGCCTGCCCGAGGCCTGGGCCGGGCTCAGCTTCACGCAGTGGCACACGCTGCTCGAACTGGCCTCGATCGGGGTCTGCGGCGCAATCACCGCGGTCGCGTGGAACGCCCGCGAGCCCGAAGTGCCGCGCAGCGTTCACGTGCTCGGCAGCGCCTGCGCCGGCGCGCTGCTGCTCGATCTTGCCCACACGCTGTCGTTTCCGGGCCTGCCCGATCTGCTCGGCGCCAACACCGCGAGCCGCAGCGTCGCGCTGTTCATGGCCAGCCGACTGCTGATCGCGCTGGCGATGCTGTGCGTGGCGGCGCTGCCGTGGCAATCCGATCACGAACCGCGCTGGGTGCGCTGGGTGCCGGCCGGTGTGGCGGCGTACGTGGTGCTCGTCGTCGGCTGGGCCTTCGGTGCGCCCGCGAGCCTGCCCGCGCTGGTGATCGACGGCCAGTCGCTGACCTTCGCCAAACACGCTGGCGAGGGCCTGCTGGTCGGCATGCTGCTCGTCGCCAGCGTGATGTTCGCGCGCCGTCTGCTGACGCCGCAGCCGTTCGACACGGCCTCGCTGCTGTGTGCCGCGGTGCTGATGGCGATCGGCGAGGTGGTGCTGACGCTGTATACAAGCCTGAGCGATCTCGCCGTGATCGTCGGCCACGCCTACAAGGTGCTGGGTTTCTGGATGGTGTATCGCACCGTCGTTGCCGACAGCATCCGCGCGCCGTACCAGCGCCTGATGGCTTCGCGCCACAAGCTGCGCCACAGCGAGGAAGAACTGCGCACGATCACCGACAACATCCCGGCGATGGTCGCGTTCGTCGACACCGACCAGCGCTACCGCTTCGTCAACCGCAATTACCAGCGCTGGCTCGGGTTGAAGCCGGAAGACATGCTCGGCCGCACCGCGCTCGAGGTCTACGGCGAGGAGCACTACAGCCACCTGCAGCCGCACATCGAGCGCGCGCTCGCGGGCCAGACCTTCTCGGTCGACCACCGCATCACCGGCGTGGCGTTCGCGCGCGGGCGCTGGCTCAACATCATGTACATGCCGAAGGTGAACGCCGACGGCGAGGTCAGCGGCGTCTACATCCTGAGCAGCGACATCACCGACGTGATGGTGGCCGAGCGCCGCGCGCTGTTCCTCGCCGAGCACGACGAGCTGACGACCTTGCCGAACCGCGCCGCGTTCCAGGTCGCCGTCGGCAAGGCGCTGGTGCACTGCGCGCGCGAGATGAGCCAGTTTGCGGTGATCTTCGTCGACGTCGATCGCTTCAAGGTCATCAACGACACGCTCGGCCACGCCGCCGGCGACCACCTGTTGCAGACGCTCGCCACGCGCATGAAGCAGGTCGTGCGCGGGCGCGACCTGGTCGCACGCATGGGCGGCGACGAGATGTGCCTGCTGCTGCACGACGTGCGCGACGCCGCGCACGCGAGCGAAATCGCCGAGCGCATCCTCGGTGCGTTGCGCGCGCCGGTCGAGCTGCGCACCGGCATGCCCCACCACGTGACGGTCTCGGCCGGCATCGCGATCTTTCCGCAGGACGGCACCGATGTCGAAACCCTGCTGCGCCATGCCGACATTGCGATGTACCGCGCGAAAGACGCCGGCCGCGACGGCTTCGCGCTGTTCGGCGCGCACGACGGCGGTCCGGCCGAGGCGCGTCTGAACCTCGAACTCGAACTGCGCACCGCGATCGACACCGGCCAACTCGTGCTGCATTACCAGCCGCGGGTCGACGTCGTCACCGGCCGGCCGGTCGGCATGGAGGCGCTGGTGCGCTGGCAGCACCCCGAGCGCGGCCTGCTCGCGCCCGGTCACTTCATCCACATCGCCGAAGAGACCGGACTGATCGTACCGATGGGCGCCTGGGTCATGCGCCAGGCCGGCGCGGCGCTGAAGCGCCTGCAGGCGGCCGGTGCGGGCGCATTGACGATGTCGGTCAACGTCAGCGCGCGGCAATTCAAGAACCCGAAGCTGGTCGACGAGGTCGCCGGCATGCTGCAGCTGGCCGGCTGCGCGCCGCACCAGATCGAACTCGAACTCACCGAGAGCGCGGTGATGGACCAGCCCGACCAGGCCGAAGCGACGATGCGCCGTCTGAAGGCGCTCGGCGTGCGTCTGGCGATGGACGACTTCGGCACCGGCTACTCGTCGCTCGGGGCGCTGAAGCGCTTTCCGGTCGACTGCGTGAAGATCGACCGTTCGTTCGTCAACGACATCCCCGGCGACGCCGGCGACGCGGCGCTGACCCGCGCGATCATCGCAATGGGCCACTCGCTCGAACTGCATGTGGTCGCCGAGGGCGTCGAGCGCAAGGACCAGCTCGACTTCCTGCGCCGCGAAGGCTGCGACGAGTACCAGGGCTACTTCTTCGCCAAACCGATGGCCGAGGCCGCGCTGACCGCGCTGCTGACACAGACGCCGCGCGCCGCGCTGGTGGCCGTGAGCTGAGACCACCGCGATGCTGCGCCGCGCCCTCCACCTGCTGATTGCGATCGCGTGCCTCGCGGTGGCGCCGGTGGTGTGCGCACAAGCTGCGGGCGCCGACGCGAGCGCGCGCATCCTCGCGCTCGAAAGCCAGGGCCGCGCGCACCCGTTCGAGGCGGCGAAAGCGCTCGACGCGCTGCTCCCCGCCACACCCGAGCATGGTGCGCAACGGCTCGAGCTGCTGACGGTGCAGGGTCTGATGCTGGCGGTGGCGGCTCCGCCCGACGCCATGGAAGCGTCGGCCGCGCGCCTCGACGCTTGGGGCCGCGACGCGCAGGCGCCGAACGCGGCGGCCGCGGCGGCCGCGGCAATCCTGGTGCGCGCCCGCTCGGTGGCGCGCGACGGCAAGCTGCAGCGCGCCGACCAGATGATGCGCGAAGCCTTGGCGAAGCTGCCCGCGACGGTCGCCCCGCTCGACCGCTACCGCTTCGTCTCGGTGCACGGCTACATCCTCGACCGCGCCGGGCAACTCGAAGAGGCGGTGCGCCTGAACCACGAGGCGCTGGCGCTGGCCGATGCGCACGGCGAGGCCTGGCAGCAGTCGGAGGCGCGCACGGAGTTGGCCTACAGCTACTACGGCGCGAACCAACTGGAGCGCGCGCGCAGCCTGAGCCTGGAGGCGATCGCGCTGGCCGTGAAGGCCGACGATCCGGTCGCGCTCGGCCGCGCCCACAACACCGCCGGCATCGTGCTCGACGGTCTCGGTGACCAACTCGGCAAGCTGAGTTCGTTCCAGATGGCGATCACGAACGCGCGGCGCGCGGGTGCGAAGGTCGACGAGGTGCGCTACCTCGCGAACCTGGCCGACTTCTTTCTGAAGAACGGCGACTACAAGACCGCGCTGGCCAACGCCGAGCGCGCGCTGCCGCTGGCGCGCGAGCTGAAGGACCCGAATACGCAGATGGTCGCGCTCGCCAACATCGGCCTGGCGCACATCTCGATGCAGCACCTGGAGCTGGGCAAGCGCTACGTGCGCGAGGCGATCGCGATCGACGAGGAGCGCGGCTCGATCACCGGCGTCTCGGACACGCTGCTCGAGCTCGGCACCCACCTCGAGAAGGCCGGCGACGCGGCGGGCGCGGTGGCCGCCTACCACCAGCACCGGCGCCTGGCGACCACGGTGTTGCGCGACGATCAGCAGAAGGCGATCCTGGCGATGCAGGAACAGTACGACGCCGACCATCGCAACCGCGCGCTGGTGTTGCTGGGCCGCGAGAACGACATCAAGGCCGAACAGCTGCGCCAGCGCGACCTGCAACAGCGGCTGTGGTGGCTGCTCGCGGCCGCGGCCGCGCTCTCGTTCGCGGTGATCGCGCTGCTGGCCCGCCGCGTGCGCCGCACCAATCTGCTGCTGTCGAGCAGCAACGAACTGCTGAAGGTGCAAGGCGAACGCGACCCGCTGACCGGCCTGGCGAACCGCCGCCACTTCCAGGCCGCGATGCGGCGCCTGGCCGCAGACGGCAAGCTCAGCGGCACCGTCTACCTGATCGACATCGACCACTTCAAGCACATCAACGACCGCCACGGCCACGGCGCCGGCGACGCGGTGCTGGTCGAGGTCGCGCGCCGCCTGCGCGAGACGCTGCGCGAGGACGATCTGATCGTGCGCTGGGGCGGTGAGGAGTTTCTGGTGGTCGTGCAGTCGCTCGGCGCCGAGCAGGTCGACGCGCTCGCGCAGCGCATGCTCGGTGTGCTCGACCACGCGCCGGTCGTCGCCGGCGCGCAGCGCATCGCGGTGACCGCGTCGATCGGCTTCGCGACCTTCCCGATCGGGCCTGGCTTGCTGCGCGTGCCCTGGGAGCGCGCGATCAACCTGGTCGACACGGCCATGTACCTGGCGAAAGCCCATGGTCGCAACCGCGCCTACGGCGTGCGCCTGCTGCAGGCCCGCGACGAGGCCGCGCTCGAGGCGATCACGCACTCACTCGAATCGGCGTGGCGCGACGGGCAGGTCGCGCTCACGCTGTTGCAAGGCCGCACGGCGTTGGCGGTGGCGGCATGAGGCCGGCGCTGCAACCGCTGCGCGATCTGCGGCTGGCGCTGCGCCGGGTCGGCGTGTCCGTGTTCGCCGCGGCCGCGCTGCAGAGCGTTGCCGCGACCGCGTCGACGCTCGCGCCGCACCGGGCCGACGCGTTCGCCGAGCAGGTCGACACGCTGGTCACCGATGGCTACGAGCGCCCCGCGCGGGCATTGCTCGAGCTGCGGGCGATGGCACGCGACCGCAGCCGTTCGCCCGACGAGCGCCGCACCCTGCTGCTCGCGATCGGATCGATCGAGGCTTCGACCGGTGGCGCCATCGAAGCCGGCGCGGCGGCCGACCAGTTGCTCGCCCTCGCGCCCGAAGACCCGAGCGGGCGCACGCTGGCAGCGTCGAACCTGGTGCGCGCCCAGGTCGCGATGCTCGCGGGGCAGCTCGATGTGGCGGCGGCGCTCGCGCAATCGGCGCTGCCGGCCCTCCATGCGGGCTGCCCGGGCGGGCCTGCCGCCCTGGTCGACAGCCCCGCGTGCAGCTACCGCGCGGCATGGCGCGCGCTGCAGATCCTGGAGCGGCGCGCCTTCAGCCAAGGCCTGCTGGCCGGCGCGACCGCGCATGCGCAAAGCGCGCTGCTGCTGGCCGAGTGGGCCGGCGACACGCATCGGCGCATCGCCAGCCTGAACGCGCTGGCCCAGTTCGCGAGCGCACGCGGCGAGCACGACGGGGCGCGGGAGATGGTGGCACAGGCGCGCCGCCTTGCACTTCGATCGAGCGATCCGGCCGACCCGGCGCGCGTCAGCGACACCGAGGCGCGGCTGGCCAAGGCGCAGGGCGACAACAACGCCGCGCTGCGCCTGCATCAACAGGCGCTGGTGCAGGCAGCACAGGCGCGCGCGCCGCGCCTCGAAGGCATGTTGCTGACGAACCTGAGCGACACCTATGCCCGGCTCGGCCGGCCGGCCCGCGCCTTGCAGGCCGCCGAGCGGGCGCTGGCGATCGTGCGCCGGCACAACGACCTGCGCACCGAGCGCGTGCTGATCAACAACGCCGGCATCGCCAAGATCGGCCTGGGGCGCGTTGCCGAAGGCCGGCGCGACCTGACGCGCGTGCTCGAACTCTGGCGCCAGAGCGGCGAGACCGGCCGACAGGCGACCACGCTGCTCGAGTTCGGCGAAGCGCTGGCCGCCGCCGGTGATGCGCGCGGCGCGCTCGAGTTGTACCACCAGGAACGCAAGCTGACGGCCGACGTGATGCGCGCAAACCGCAGCGTCGCGCTGAAAGAGCTGCAAACCCGCAATGACGCCGACGCACGCCAGCGCGACATCGAACTGCTCGGCCGCGACAACGCGCTGAAGACCGCGGCGATCGCGAACCGCGACCTGCTGCAGCGGCTGTGGTGGCTGCTCGCCGCGGTGATGGGCCTGGCCTGCGTGCTCGTGACGATCCTGTACCGCCGGGTGCGCGAGACGCACCAGCGCCTCGAAGCCAGCCGCGTCCAGTTGCAGGCGCAGAGCGAGCGCGACCCGCTGACGAATCTCGCGAACCGGCGCCACTTCCAGTCGGTGATGACAACGCTGTGCGGCCACGGTGGCTTCGAGGGCGCGCTGCTGCTGGTCGACATCGACCACTTCAAGCATGTCAACGACGTGCAGGGTCACGCCGCCGGCGACCAGGTGCTGGTCGAGGTGGCGCAGCGCCTGAACGATGCGGTGCGCAGCGGCGATCTGGTGGTGCGCTGGGGCGGCGAGGAGTTTCTGATCCTCGCGCCACGCGCCGCCAACGAGCAGGCCGAGCAGGTCGCTGCGCGCGTGCTGCGCGTCCTCGGACAGAC
Source organism: Pseudomonadota bacterium (assembly GCA_040389925.1). GTDB lineage: Bacteria > Pseudomonadota > Gammaproteobacteria > Burkholderiales > Burkholderiaceae_C > LMDS01. The sequence goes on along the minus strand of JAZJZJ010000076.1, from coordinate 4,124 downwards.
GCCGATCACCGTCGGCGTTGGCGCCGCTGCGCAGGCCCTGCACATCACGGCCTCGATCGGCTACGCGCGCTTCCCGCTGCCCCCGTACGACGCCGAGGTGCCGTGGGAGCAGGCAGTGAACCTGGCCGACATGGCGCTGTACACCGCGAAAAACCAGGGCCGCAACCGGGCCGTCGGCATCGTCTCGTCGACCGCGGCGACGCGCACGGCGCTGCAGGATGTCGAGGCCGATTTCGACCAGGCCCGGCACGAGGGCCGCGTCACGCTGCTGCAAACCCTGGGGCCTGAACCGCGCGACAACGTGCGCGCAGCCTGAACCTTTTCAGCGCGTCGGCGCGTCTTCCGCCGCCTTCTGCGCGCGCGCCGCGGCGGCCGCGCGCAAGGCCTTCAGCTTCTCGCGCGGGTCTTCTTTTGCGGTGACCTCGTCGAGCTTCATCTCCTTGACGAAGCGGCTCGGCACGCCGGCGATGAACTCGCGACCGCGCTTGCGGCGGCGCAACACGCTGACGCCGAGCGTGCTGCGCGCGCGCGTGATGCCGACGTACATCAGCCGGCGCTCTTCTTCGAGCCGCTCGGCGGTCATGTCGTCGCCGTCGCTGCTGCCACTCACGAATGGCAGCAGCCCTTCGTTGACGCCGGCGAGCACGACATGCGGCCATTCGAGGCCCTTCGCGGCATGCAAGGTCGACAAGGTGACGACGTTCTGGTCGTCGCCGCGTTCGGCCAGGCTGATGATCACCGAGATCGTCTGCGCGACCTCGAGCACGCTCTTCTTCTCGCTCTCGACGCTCAGCCCACCATCGTTCTCGATCTCGCCGCCGCAGCGCTTCGCGATCCAGTCGACGAAGTCGAGCACGTTGCTCCAGCGCGCAGCGGCGAGCTTCTCGCTGTCTTCACCGTCATGCAGGTGCTTCTCGTAGTCGAGGTCTTTGAGCCAGCCGGTCAGCAACAGCTTCGCGTCTTCGGCGCCGGTGGTCTGGCGCGCGCGGTACTCGAAGTCATTCACGTAGCGGCCGAACTCGTGCAGCGAGCCGAGCGCGCGGCCGCTGAGCACCGAGCCGAGGCTTTCCGCGAACAACGCCTCGTACAGGCTCGTCTTCCAGCGGCCGGAGAACTCGCCAAGGCTCGCGAGCGTTTGATGGCCGATGCCGCGCTTCGGCGTTGTCACCGCACGCAGGAACGCCGGGTCGTCGTCGTTGTTGACGATCAGGCGCAGCCATGCGCACAGGTCCTTGATCTCGGCACGGTCGAAGAAGCTCTGGCCGCCTGAGACCTTGTACGGGATGTTCGCCTTGCGCAGCGCCTTCTCGAACACGCGCGCCTGGTGGTTGGCGCGGTAGAGCACCGCGAAGTCCTTGAACTCGACCGCGCTCGCGCCGGTCGGCGATGCGGACGACGCACTCGCGACCGTGCCGCCCTGCAGCGCCTGGAAGCGCGCGACGACCCGCTCGGCCTCGTGCTCCTCGTTGTCGCACTCGATCACGCGCACCGGCTCGCCATCGCCGAACGCGCTCCAGAGCTTCTTCTCGAACAGCTTCGGGTTGTTGCCGATCACCATGTTCGCGGCGCGCAGGATGTTGCCGGTCGAGCGGTAGTTCTGCTCCAGCGCGATGACCTTGAGCGTCGGATACTCCTGCGGCAGCCGCTTCAGGTTGTCGATGGTCGCGCCGCGCCAGCCGTAAATGCTCTGGTCGTCGTCGCCGACCGCCGTGAACAGAGCACGTTCACCGGCCAGCGACTTCAGCATCTCGTACTGGATCGCGTTGGTGTCCTGGTACTCGTCGACGAGGATGTAGCGCAACTGATCCTGCCACTTGGCGCGCACTTCGGCGTCGTCGCGCAACAGCTTGTGCGGCAGGCCGATCAGGTCGTCGAAGTCAACGGCTTGATAGGCGGCAAGGCGTTCCTCGTAGCGCTGCATCACGCGCTGCGCGACCTGCTCGTCGGCATCGGCCGGTTCGACCGTGGCGCTGTGCTTGCCTTCGCTTTTCCATGCGCTGATCGTCCACTGCCAGCGGCGCGCGAGCGCGTTGTCGCTGCTCGCACCGGCTTCTTTCAGAATGCCGAGCACATCGTCGCTGTCGAGGATGCTGAACTGCTGCTTGAGGCCCAGCTTCGCGTACTCGGCGCGCAGGATGCGCACGCCGAGCGAGTGGAAAGTGCTGATCACCAGGTGCTTCGCCGCGCGCGGGCCGACCAGCGACTTCGCGCGTTCGCGCATTTCCTGCGCCGCCTTGTTCGTGAACGTGATCGCGGCGATCTGGGCCGGCGCGTAGCCGGCCTGCAGCAGCCGCGCGATCTTGTGCGTGATCACGCGCGTCTTGCCCGAACCCGCGCCCGCGAGCACAAGGCAGGGGCCGCTCAAGTGGTGCACCGCTTCGAGTTGCGCGGGATTGAGAGGGTCGGGAGCGGAGGACACGGTCGGGGTCGGCAGGAAGGGCGCCATCATAGCGACGCGAATCGCTGCGACCGCGCGCGGCCACTGCGCAAATCGCTTGCGATACTCGGCAGAACATGCAAGCGATTCTGACCGTCACGATCCCCTTCTTCGCGCTGGTGTTGTTGGGCTGGCTGGCCGCGCAGCGCCGGTTGCTGCCCGAGACGGCGATCCCCGGCCTCAACGCCTACGTGCTGTATTTCGCGCTGCCGTGCATGCTGTTCCGCTTCGGCGCGAGCATGCCGTTCGCGCAGTTGATCGACCCGGCGCTGATCGGCATCTATGCGCTGTGCGCGCTGCTGGTCGTCGGCCTGACTGTCGCGATCACGCTGAAGCGCGTCGGCTTGAAGAACGCGGCGTTCGGCGCGCTGGTGGCGGCCTTTCCGAACAGCGGCTTCATGGGCGTGCCGCTGCTGGTCGCGCTGTTCGGCGATGCGGCCTCGGGCCCGGTGATCGGCACCTTGCTGGTCGATCTGTTCCTGACCAGCACGCTGTGCCTGGCGCTCGCGCAGGCGCACGGCGCGAGGGGCGATGCGGCGTGGCCGCTCGTCGTGCTGCGTGCGCTGCGCGGCGCCGCGACGAACCCGCAACCGTGGGCGATCGCGCTCGGCGCGCTGGCGGCGGCCACGTCGGTGCAGTTGCCCGGCCCCCCCGCCCAGGTCGTCAGGATGCTCGCCGACTCGGCCTCGCCGGTCGCGCTGTTCACGATCGGCGCGGTGCTGTGGCGCGCCGGCCAGCACGCGCACACGCGCACACCGGTCGCCGAGTACCTGCCCGCCGCGCTGATCAAGCTGTTCGTGCACCCGACACTGGTCGGCGGTGCGGGCCTTGCGCTGCGCGCGGCGGGCGTCGACGTGCCGAGCTTCGGCCTGACGATGCTGGTGCTCGCGGCCGCGCTGCCGAGCGCCAGCAACGTCTCGCTGCTGGCCGAGCGCTACGGCGCCGACAACGGCCGCGTCGCGCGCATCATCATGGCGTCGACCGTGCTCGCGTTCGCGAGCTTCAGTTCGATCGCGTGGTTCATGCAGCCATGAAAAAGCCCGCGCGGCGCGGAGCGCCGGCGGGCTTTCGGATCGAACCGTAACTTACTTGCCGCGGAACTTGCGGATCGCCGCGATCTGCGCCGCCATCGCCGCGAACTCGCCTTGCGCTTTCGCGAAGTCGATGTCGCTCTTGGCGTTCTTCATCGCGTCTTCGGCGAGGCGCTTGGCCTCAGAGGCCTTGGCTTCGTCGAGGTCGTGACCGCGGATCGCGGTATCGGCCAGCACGGTGACCGTGCCCGGCTGCACTTCGAGAATGCCGCCGGCCACGAACACGAACTCTTCTTCGCCGTTGTCGGCGCGCTCGATGCGCACCGCGCCCGGCTTGATGCGGGTGATCAGCGGCGTATGGCGCGGCAGGATGCCGAGCTCGCCGCCTTCGCCCGGCAGCGCGACGAACTTCGCCTCGCCCTCGAAGATGCTGCCTTCGGCCGAGACGACGCTCACTTTCAGGGTTGCCATCTTCTTGCTCCGATCAGTTGATCTTCTTGGCCTTCTCGATGGCCTCGTCGATCGTGCCGACCATGTAGAACGCCTGCTCCGGCAGCGAATCGCACTCGCCGGCGACGATCATCTTGAAGCCGCGGATGGTTTCCTTCAGCGGCACGTACTTGCCCGGCGAGCCGGTGAACACCTCGGCGACGTGG
>JAZJZJ010000075.1:29469-34095 GCA_040389925.1 Pseudomonadota bacterium | reverse complement strand
TGAACCTCGACGAGGAGCGCTTCGTGCCGAAGCAGGTGACCTGGTTCATCGCCGGCTCGAAAGACAACGGCTACCGGCCGAAAGACTGCGAGGTCAAGGACGAGCAATCGCGGGTGCAGGTGCAGATCTATCAGGCCTACGAAGACCAGTGCCAGCGCGAAGGCGTGGTCGACTTCGCCGAACTGATGCTGCGAACCTTCGAGCTGATGCGCGACAACGACGCGCTGCGCCAGCACTACCAGCACCGCTTTCGCCACATCCTGGTCGACGAGTTCCAGGACACGAACCGGCTGCAGTACGCGTGGCTCAAGATGTTCGCCGGCCCCGAGACCGCGGTGTTCGCGGTCGGCGACGACGATCAGAGCATTTACGCGTTTCGCGGTGCGCAGGTCGGCAACATGGCCGCGTTCGAGCGCGAGTTCAAGGTCGATCAGGTCATCAAGCTGGAGCGCAACTACCGCTCGTTCGGCAACATCCTCGACGCGGCCAACGAACTGATCGCGCGCAACACCAATCGCCTCGGCAAGAACCTGCGCACCGAGGCCGGGCCGGGCGAGCCGGTGCGGGTGCGCGAATCGCCGAGCGACTTCGACGAGGCGCGCTGGTTCGTCGAAGAGGCGCAGCAGTTGCATCGCGAAGGCACGGCGCGCAGCAACATTGCATTGCTGTATCGCAGCAACGCGCAGAGCCGCGTGATGGAGAGCGCGCTGTTCAACGCGAGCGTGCCATACAAGGTCTACGGCGGGCTGCGCTTCTTCGAGCGCGCCGAGGTGAAGCACGCGTTGTCGTACCTGAGGCTGATCGAGAACCCGAGCGACGACACAAGCTTTCTGCGTGTCGTCAATTTCCCGACCCGCGGCATCGGTGCGCGCTCGGTCGAGCTGTTGCAAGACGCTGCCCGGCAATCCGGGCGCAGTCTGTACCAAAGCGTCGGCGCATTGAGCGGCAAGGCCGGTGCGAACTTGCAGGGCTTCGTCGCGCTGGTCGACGGCATGCGCGAGAAGACGCGCGGCATGACCTTGCGCGACATCATCGAGCACATGCTCGACGCCTCGGGCCTCGTCACGTTTTACAAGACCGACAAGGAAGGCCAGGACCGGCTCGAGAATCTGGACGAACTCGTCAACGCCGCCGAGGCCTTCGTGACGCAGGAAGGATTCGGCAAGGACGCTGTCGCGTTGCCTGTCGACGAGCATGGTGGCGAGGGCTACGCAAACGCAGAGGCGGGCCGCGCCGAGTTCAGCACGCCGGGCGCCGAGGCGGCCAGCGGCGCGATTGCTCCGCTGGCGCAGACGCCCGACGCCGAAACCGGCGAGATCATGTCGCCGCTCGCCGCCTTTCTGACGCACGCCTCGCTCGAAGCCGGCGACAACCAGGCGCAGGCCGGGCAGGACGCGATCCAGCTGATGACGGTGCATTCGGCCAAGGGCCTGGAGTTCGATTGCGTGTTCATCACCGGTCTCGAAGAAGGTCTGTTTCCGCACGAGAACTCGGCCTCCGATCCGGACGGGTTGGAGGAAGAACGCCGCCTGATGTACGTCGCGATCACACGTGCACGCAAGCGGCTGTACCTGAGCTTCGCGCAGACCCGCATGCTGCACGGCCAGACGCGCTACAACGTCAAGAGCCGCTTTCTCGAGGAACTGCCCGAGGCCGCGCTGAAGTGGATCACGCCGCGCAACCAGGGCTTCGGCTCGGGCTTCCAGCGCGACTACCAGGCGGCGTGGGCACGCGGATCGGGTCTGAACTCGATCGTTGGCGCCGGCAATGTGAGCGGCATCCCGAGCGCACCGCCGCTCGTGCCGAAGGCGCCGAGCCACGGGTTGCGCTCGGGCCAGAGCGTGTTCCACACCAAGTTCGGCGAGGGCGTGATCGTCACGCTCGAAGGCTCGGGCGTCGATGCGCGCGCCCAGGTCAATTTCGGCCGCCACGGCATGAAGTGGCTGGCGTTGTCGGTGGCCAAGCTCACGCCGATCGCCTGAAGTGCCTATGCTGCAGGCTTGACGCTCCGATGAGAGGCACCGCCATGCGCCCCACGATCCGCCCACGAACCCTTCTCGCCACCGCGGCGCTCGTTGCGGCCGGCCTCGCCGGCTGCGCCACGACCCAGGTCGATGCGCAATGGCGCAGCGTCGAGCTGCCCGCCGGCTACCTGCGCGGCGCGACCGTGCTGGTCAGCTGCGAGACCGGTGAAGAGGTGATCAAGCGCATCTGCGAAGACCAGCTCGGGGCCGACCTGCGCGCGCGCGGCCTGCGCGTGCTGGTGGCGGCGCGAGGCGCCTTGCCGGCCGTTGCGCCGGTCGGTGCGACCGATGCGCACTACCTGCCGCTCGCGCGCGAGAACGGCGCGAAAGCCGTCTTCAGCGTCAGCGTCGGGTTGGCCTCGCAAACCGTCAGCCAGGGCGTCTCGCTGGGCATCGGCCTCGGTGGTTTCGGGCGCGGCGTCGGCGGCGGCCTCGGCGTCTCGGCGCCGATCGGCGGTGGGCAGGTCAGCCAAGGCTATGCGGCGAGCGGGCGCATCACCGACGTTGCCTCGGGTCGCCTGATGTGGACGGCGCGCGCCAGCTCACCGCCGTCGTCCGACGTGAACCAGCAGATCAGCGAACTGTCGAAGAGCGTGCTCGACGCGGCCGGTACTGCGGGCCTGTTCTAGGCCGCGACCGCACCCGGCCGACCCGCCTCGACGACGAAACGCGCCGCGGTCGAGAGGCCGCTGGCCGGATCGAGCGCGTTGTCGACGACGCGCAGCTGCGCCTGCAACTGCGCCGCGCCGAGCGTGAAGCGCACGTAGCCGCGCTGGTCGCTGCGCGCGTGGTGCAAGTGCGGGTTGAACGCGCGCATCGCATCGAGCCGCGATTGCGCCATCGACAGGCTCGTGATCGAGCTGCCGCAGAATTCGCTCGCGATGACCTTGGCGGCGGGATCATCGAAGTCGGCCTTCAGGTCGGCGACGATGTGGCAGTGCACGTCGCCGCCGAGCACGACGACCCCGGGTACCTTGCGCTGCACGACGCCATCGAGCAGGCGTTGGCGCGCGGCCGGGTAGCCGTCCCAGCCGTCGTTCCAGTAGGTGCCGCCACCATGCGCAGGCGCGGTGCTCGTCAGGCGCGCCATCAGCGTCTGCTGCGCGAGCAGGTTCCACGGGCGGGCCGTGTCCCAGCCTTCGGCGAGCCATTGCTCCTGTACGGTGCCGAGCAGCGTGCGCTTCGGGTCGAGCATCTCGGGGCAGGCCTTCAGCGCGATCGAGTTCGAGCCGCCGCCCTTGCCGAACCGCGGGCAGACCTGCGGGTCGCGGTATTGGCGGTCGTCGAGCAGGTGAATGCGCGCGAGCCGGCCCCAGTCGAGCCGGCCGGTGATGCGCATGTCGGCATCGACCGGGCGCGCGGACTTCGGGAACGGCAGGTGCTCCCAGTACGCGCGGTAGGCGGCCGCACGCTGGGTCCTGAAGTCGGGTTGCAGGTCCTGGCCCTGCAGGCCGGCGTAGTCGTTGTCGACCTCGTGATCGTCCCAGACCATCAGCCACGGCACGGCGGCGTGCGCGGCCTGCAGCGCGGGATCGCTCTTGTGCGTGGCGTAGCGCGCGCGGTACTGGTCCAGTGTGCGCACGTGGCCACCTTCGACCGGACGCACCGCGCGCAAGCCGTTGCCGTATTCGTAGATGTAGTCGCCGAGGAACATCACGAGGTCGAGGTTCGGTTCGGCCGCCACGTGGCGCCACGCGGCGTAGTGGCCGACATCGAAGCGCTGGCAGCTCGCGATCACGAAGTTCAGCGACCCAGCCACGGCATCGGGCGCCGGCGCAGTGCGGGTGCGGCCGACCGGGCTCTGTTGGCCAAGGGCGCGAAACCGGTACCAGTACCAGCGGGCCGGCGCGAGGCCGGCGGGCTCGGCGTGCACGCTGTGCGCCCAGTTCGCCTCGGCGACTTCTTCGCCGCGCGCGGCGATGGTTGTGAACGCCTCGTCGCGGGCGATCTCCCATTCGACCGTGACGCGCTCCGGCAGGCCCGCGCCGGTCAGTTTCGTCCACAGCACGACGCCGTCGGCGCGCGGCTGGCCCGAGGCGATGCCGAGTGCGAAGCGCGGCGCGTCATCGGCACGCGCATGGCGCAGCAAGGCGGGCGCGAAGGTGAGGGCAGCGGCGCCCTGCAGCAGCAGGCGGCGGTGCGCGCGCATCATGTGTGCCCCTCGGTCGACGGGTACGTCGCCCGGTCCCCAAGGGCCACGAAGGGGCCCTTTCGTGGCCCTTGGACGAGCCTTGCTTGGGGCGGCCCGGCGCGGCGGCTCACGGCTCGGGCGTGCTGTCCGGCGTGACCACCTCGATCGTCTTCTCGATCACCTTGCCGGTGACCTTGACCGTGGCGCCGACGACCGCGCCGGTGACCGAAATCGCGGCGCCGGCCGCGGCGCCCGCGACGGTGATCACCGCGCAGCCCGGCAACGCGAGCGCGGCCGCGATCAGCGTGGCCGCGGCGAAGCGGCCTTTACACGCCGACATCGTCGATCTCGCGGTACACGTCGCGCAGCCACATCTTGACGCGCTGGCGGTCCATCAGCCCCAAGCCGCCGCTGTTTGGCTCCTGCGGGTTCTTGGCCTTCCAGAAGCTGCTGCTGCCGGCGTCGATCTTC
>JAZJZJ010000075.1:0-29459 GCA_040389925.1 Pseudomonadota bacterium | reverse complement strand
GGATCACGCCTTCGTGCAGCTTCTTGATCGAGACGATCCGCGCGCCCAGATCGAGCGCGCGCTGCTGCTGGCCCGACTGCTCGAGCACCGCGAAATCGTTGCCGCGCACCTGGTTGCGCACCAGCACGTAGTTCAGGCCGGTGCCGAAACGGTCGAGCAGCTTGGTCAGCAGGTCGACCGAGTCCTTGCCCGAGTCCATCACGTGCCAGTAGTGGATCGTCATGCCCATCTCTTCGGCCATGTTGATGACGCCGGCGTCGTCCATCCACTTGACGAGTGGCTCGTGCGTCTGCGCTGCGAGGTCGACCAGGATGCGGCGTTCGGGCTGCTCGGAGGCCGCCTCGACGATCACGTCGAGCGCCTCGTAGTGGTCCATCACGACCGGCGAGGCGTAGCCGGAATAGAAACGCATCAGCGCGCCGTGGGAGCGGTCGGTGTCGAAGCCGAGGAACGGAATGTTCTTGTCGATCATGTACTGCGCCAGCACGCGCGCGGTCAGCGATTTGCCGACGCCGCCTTTTTCGCCGCCGATGAAGTGGATGTGCGCCATCAGGTGATCCTTGGTTGTGTTCCGTGCCGATTGTCCATGCTGCCGGGCTGCAACTCGCGTGCCCGTTGCGCGGGTGCCGGGCGCGTGACGCGCGTGTCGCTGAACCGTCACCGCTTTGTCATGCGCAATTCACACGCGCTTTCTATCCTCGCGGCCAGCCAGGCACCTTTCACCCAGCGAGGATACATTTTGAACAAGGCAGTTGATTTTCCGCTCGACGCGATGCATGCAGACGACGTCGACCACAACACGTCGGGCAACACCGACTTTCAGGCCGTGCTCGATGCCCGCCTGAGCCGCCGCTCGGTGCTGCGCGGCGGTGTCGGCACCGCCGCCACCGCGGTGCTCGGCGGCTGGTCGCTCACCGCCTGCGGCGGTGGCGGCGACGACGACAGCGCGGCGCCAGCGCCCGCACCGGTCACGACGCTGAGCTTCGGCGCCGTCGCCAAGAGCATCGCCGACAAGGTTTCGGTGCCGGTCGGCTATACCGCCACCGCGATCTACGCGCTCGGCGACCCGCTGACCGCCACGACGGCGGCCTACAAGAACGACGGCACCGACACCGACTACGCGAACCGCGCCGGCGACCACCACGACGGCATGGAGTATTTCGGCCTGAACGCCGACGGCAGCGCGCGCGATGCGACCGGCTCCGAGCGCGGCCTGCTGGCGATGAACCACGAAGCCACCAGCAACAGCGACGTGCGCTCGTACTACCTGCACGCGAACGGCGGCACGCTGAATCCGCGCCCGAAGAGCGAGGCCGACAAGGAGATCCCGGTGCACGGCCTGTCGGTCGTCGAGGTGCGCAAGACCGCCGGCGCCTGGGCTTATGTGCAGAACTCGGCGTACAACCGCCGCGTCACGCCGCTGACGCCGGTGCTGCTGTCGGGCCCGGCGGCCGGCAACGCGTTGATGAAGACCAAGTACTCGGTCTCGGGCCTGAGCACGCGCGGCACGATCAACAACTGCGGCACCGGCGTTACGCCGTGGGGCACTTTTCTGACCGGCGAAGAGAACTGGGCCGGCTACTTCACCCGCCCGGCGACCGACAACGCGGCGCGCGCCGACAAGAGCGTGGCTTCGCTGAACCGCTACGGCCGCGCGCAGGGCGCAGCGAGCCGCCACGGCTGGGAGACGGCCGGCGTTGAGGACGAGTACGCGCGCTGGAACATCGGCAAGCTCGGCGTCAGCACCGACGGCAGCGACGACTACCGCAACGAGCTGAATGGCTTCGGCTACATCGTCGAGATGGACGCCTACGACAAGACCGCCGCGGTCAAGAAGCGCACCGGCCTCGGCCGCTTCGCGCACGAGAGCGCGGCATTCGGCAAGCGCACGGCCGGCAAGCCGCTGGCGGTCTACATGGGCGACGATTCGCGTGGCGAGTACATCTACAAGTTCGTCTCGACCGCGACCTGGCTCGAGGCCGACGCGAACCCGACGAACCGCCTCGCGACCGGCGACAAGTACCTCGACAGCGGCAAGCTGTATGTTGCCAAGTTCGCGGCCGACGGCACCGGCAGCTGGATCGAACTGAACATCGCCAACGCGCTGATCGCAGCCTACGCGACGTATGCGTTCGCCGACCAAGCCGACGTGCTGGTCAACGCGCGCCTCGCCGCCGATGCGGTCGGCGCGACGAAGATGGACCGCCCCGAGTGGTGCGCGGTGCACCCGGGCACCGGCGAGATCTACTACACGCTGACGAACAACAGCAACCGCAAGCTCGAACCCACCGGCTCGGGGCAGCAAGGTCTGGACGCTGCCAACCCGCGCACCTACAGCGACTCGTATGCTGGCGCCGCTGCTGGTGCACCCGGCAACATCAACGGCCACATCATCCGGATGGCCGAAACCGCGGGTGAAACGGCGGCCACGACGTTCGCCTGGGACGTGTACCTGTTTGGCGCCCAGTCGGATGCCGACGCGACGAAGATCAACCTGTCGGCGCTGACCGCCGACCAGGACTTCTCCAGCCCCGACGGCCTGTGGTTCAGCCAGAACACCGGTCTGTGCTGGATCCAGACCGACGACGGCGCCTACACCGATGTCAGCAACTGCATGATGCTGGTCGGCGTGCCGGGCAAGGTCGGCGACGGCGTGAAGACAACGCTGAACTACACCAAGGCCGACGGCAGCGCGGTCGCGATCGATACGTATGTGGGCAAGAAGCCGGCGGCCGACACGCTGCGGCGCTTCCTGGTCGGGCCGGTCGATTGCGAACTGACCGGCTGCACCGAGACGCCCGACGGCAAGACGCTGTTCGCGAACATCCAGCACCCCGGTGAAACCTTGAGCGCATTCGCCGACATCCTCGACCCGAGCAAGTACAAGAGCCACTGGCCGGCGAACGCCGGCTACGGCGCCGGCGGCGCGACGACCGCCCGCCCGCGCTCGGCGACGATCGCGATCACGAAGAACGATGGTGGCCGCGTCGGCACCTGACCCTCAGAACCAAAAACAGCGGGCGCCGCAACGGGCCTGTCTCCTCCGAGAGGAATGGCCGCGAGCGAGACGTTCGCGGCCTTTTTTTTGCTGCGCCGGATCGGACCCGGATCAGGTGTCGTGATCCCGGCCGCGCCGACCGAACAGCGACGCGAGTGCCATCAGCGCGAGCGCCCAGCCGCAGGCCGCCTCGAACCAGATCAGCAGTTGCAGCAGCGGCACGCCGACCCACGGCTCGGCCTCGGGCACGAGCGCATGGCGGGCAGGCGCCCAGTGGCGCTGCTGGCGCAGGTCGGCGAGCGGCAGCAACGCGTCGAGCGAATAGACGAGCGGCTGGAACCTGGGCACGCCCGCGGGCAGGCGTGCGCAATCGGTGCCGCAGGTGGCGAACCGCGGCTCGCCCGCGGCCCACGCGGCGGCCGTGAATCCGCCGCGATCGGCGGCCGCCCAGTACGCGCCGCCGCACAGCAGCCAGAGCAGCGCGCCGGCCACGAGCAGGCGCCACGGCCGGTGGCCGTAGCCCGCGCACAGACCCCAGAGATCGTGACCGAGCCGCGTCAGCCAGCGCAGCGCCAGCGGCGTGCCCGCGCCGACGCGGCCGATGCGGCGCAGGTGCCGCTCGCGGCCGATCGCGAGCGCGCTCGCGCTGACGCCGTGCCCCATGCGGTGCAGCGCGCCGATCGCGCGGCGCCACGGGTCGGGTCGAAAGTCGGCGTCGACGTGCGCGGCGGCCTGGCGCATCAGCCAGTCGATTCGCGCCGGCGCGTCGCTCGGCGCGCCGGCGCCGAAGCGCGCGTACGTGAAACCGTCGAGCACATGGCTCTGGCCCCAGCTGCCGGCGTCGTCGCTCAGCGTGCCGACGCGCGCGTCGGCGAGCGACGCACCCTGCAGCGGCTCTTGCAGGCCGCGCAGGATCAGCGCGCCGCCAATGCGTGCGCGGTCCAGGCGCAATGAACTGCCGCATTCGCCCCAACTGGCGTCGCCGATCGTGTCGAACGCCGCGCCGCTGCAGTCGAGGTCGCCGCCGATGCCGGCTTGCTGCATCCGCACCGTGCCGGCGGCGGCGAACCCGGCGTCGAGCCGCACGCTGCCGCCGATGCGCACCCGGTCGAGGTTGAGCGCGACGCCGCGCGTGCCGGCCGTGTCGATGTCGGCGGTCAGGTGCGCAGCGCTGGCGCACAGGTCGCCGTCGATCTGCGCGCCGACGAAGCGCAGCTCACCGACCGCCTCGACGTCGCCGTGCAGATTCACGTCGCCGCCGATGCGCATGCCGTCGGCCACGAATCGGCCGCGCAAGCTGCGCGCCGCCGGCGGGCTGCCGCCGCCCAGTTGCAGCCGCTCGCAATTCAGGTCGCCGGCGATGACGCTGCGCGCCAGCCGAACCTCGCCGTCGATGCTGCAGCCGGCGCTGAGCGCGAGATCGCCGTCGATGCGGCAGCCTTCGGCCTGCAGCCCCGGCAGCGCGCTGTCGGCGAAGCTCAGGCTGCCGCGCACGCGGGCGCCGTCGAGCAGCGGTGCGGCGACGAAGCTGCAGCGGTAGAGCCACAGGCTCAGCGGCAGCGTCGCGCCGGCCAGATCGAGCCGGCCGGTCACGCGGGCGCCCATGATCTGCAGGTGCCGGCCGGCGACCGGCGCGGCGGCGCTGCCGCCGCGGGCGAGGAAGGCCAGAAACTCGGCGCGCACGCGCGCCTCTGTGTCCGGCGCGCGCGGCCGGCGGTAGCCGACCTTGGCGATTTCGCCGTGCGCTGCGGCGTACAGCAGCAGCGACTCGGCCGGCAGCAGCGGCTCGAAGTCGTGCAGTGACGACGCGCCGGGCGGCGGGAGGGGTTGGGGTCGGGTGTCCGTCACGCCGCGATTCTGAGGCCGCGGGCGCATTCGTTACCAGTTGTATGTGCCCCGCACTCGCGGGGTCCGCCCGCCCCGCGTGCGGCGCGGTCAACGCTCAGCGTTGCTGCAGGGTCAACCCGATCAGCCGCGAGACCACCGCCGCGAGGTACATCACGCCGACAAACATCTCGACGCTGGCGATCGCCCGCGCATGCGCGGTGAGCGGGATCACGTCGCCGATCCCGGTGCTCGAGAGCAGCGCGAAGCTCAGGTACATCAGCTCGGTCCAGGTGCGTGGCTCGCCGGCGTTCACCGCGGCCGCGAAGCAACCGGGTTGCAGCGCCTGCAGCAGCAGGAACAAATAGGTGAAACCCCAGGCCAGCAGGGTGAACGTGGCGCCGGCACAGAAAATCTCGTCGCTGCTGGCGTGGCGGTCGGCCATCATGTACGCGATCAGGCTGCCGGCGGCGTAGAGGTAAAACACCGCTTCGAGCCCGGCCGACCAGGGCAGCAACTGCGGCATCTCGAACAGCGCCTGCAGCGCCAGCAGCAGCACCGCCGGCAGCGCGATGCCGACGCTGACCCAGGTCAGGCCGGGTGTCTGCCGCACCATGCGCGTCGTGATCACGAGCACGACGATGCCGAACGCGCCAAAACCGATGCGCCCGGCGTGGGTGTTCTCGATGAACGGGTACAGCAGCATCCCCGTCAGTTGCACCAGCAGCAGGATCGCCGACGGATGCCGGCGGGCGCTGGCGAGCAGGCGCAGGCGGTTCATCGGCGCCGCGTCTGATCTATCCGCGGCCCACGAACGGCATCTTCGTCGCCATCACCGTCATGAACTGCACGTTGGCTTCGAGCGGCAGGCTCGCCATGTGGACGACCGCGTCGGCGACGTGTTTCACGTCCATGCGCGGCTCGACCATCAGCGTGCCGTTGGCCTGCGGCACGCCGGTCGTCATGCGCTGCGTCATCTCGCTGGCGGCGTTGCCGATGTCGATCTGGCCGCAGGCGATGTCATGCGCGCGGCCGTCGAGCGAGGTCGCCTTGGTCAGGCCGGTGATCGCGTGCTTGGTCGCGGTGTAGGGCGCGCTGAACGGGCGCGGCGCCACCGCGGAGATCGAGCCGTTGTTGATGATGCGGCCGCCGCGCGGGCTCTGCGTCTTCATCAGCTTGAAGGCCTGCTGCGTGCACAGAAACACCGCGGTCAGGTTGACGTCGACGACCGCCTTCCACTGCTCGACGGTCAGCTCGTCCATCGGGATTGCCGGCGCGCCGGTGCCGGCGTTGTTGAACAGCACATCAAGGCGGCCGAAGGCGTTGCGGGTCGCGCCGAACAGCGCGACCACCGCGGCCGGGTCGGTCGCGTCGGTCGGTACCGGCAGTGCGTGTTCGGCGAGCGCGCCGGCCAGCGCCTTCGTCTCGTTCAGCGCGTCGGCGCGGCGGCCCGCCAGCACGACCTTGTAGCCGGCGGCGAGCAGGGCGAGCGCGGTGGCGCGGCCGATGCCGCTGCCTGCGCCGGTGACCATGGCAATCTTCATGACGTCTCCTCGGGTGGTTGGGGTGAGACCGCGGCGCCGTCGGTGGCGACGAAGCAGTCGGCGAACGTGAAATACAGCGACACGTAGAACACGGTCGTGAAGCCGAGCGACAACGGCACCGCCGCCAGCGCGAACAGTTGTGCCTGGCCGAGCAGCGAGAACACCAGGCTGCCGACCACGCCGAACGCGACGATCAGGCCGAACCACATCAGGCTGTAGACCGCGAACGCGCCACGGTTGCGCCAGCAGGCGAGCGTGCTGCTGAACAAGGCCTTCGCGCAGCCGTGGCCGTCCCAGTGCACGAGCGCCGGGGCGTGCCACAACGGCACCGACAGCAGTGCCGCGAGACCGAAGCGCAGCAGCATCCCGAGGCCCAAGCCGGGCGCGGCGAGCTTGGCGGCGACGGCATCGGGCGAGCTTTGGCCGGCGGGCATCGCGTCCATCAGCGCCTCGAAAGCGCCGCCATCGACGAAGTCGCTGAGCCACATCACCGCGAAGGTCGCGACCGCGTAGACGAGGCCGAGCTGGATGATGGCGTTGCGCTGTGCGCGGGAGCCGCGCAACGGTTCGATGAAGACGCGCGCGGTGGGCGCCGCGCCGTCAAGCGTGACCCGCGTCGCGATCATGAACCCGAGCGACACCAACGGCAGCAGCGCCAGCAGCACCAAGGCACCAATGAACGGCACGAACGCGAGCAGAAACACCGCGAACATGAAGACCGCGAACAACGCAGCGAACGCGAGCGGGCGCCTGAAGAACGCTTGAAAGCCCTGTTTCACCCACAGCGTGCCTCGGGCGGCCGGAACGGTCTGCAATTTCATGGGGTCGTCGATTCGGGGGTTGGCGGGTGCCACGGCGCAGCAACGCGTTCGCGCAGCACGCGCTCGAAATGGGTCGGATCGTGCGCGGTCAGCAGCGTCGCGTCGCGCGGCAGGTGCAGGTCCCACAGGCGCGAGAGCCAGAAGCGCAGCGCCGCCGCGCGCATCAGTGCCGGCAGCAGGCGGCACTCGCCGGCGCTGAGCGGGCGCACCACGGCATAGGCGCCGACGAGCGCCGCGGCGCGCTCCTCGACGAGGCGGCCCGAGGCGAGGTCGATGCACCAGTCGTTCAGGCAGACCGCGATGTCGAAGCCGAAGCTGTCGACGCCGGCGAAGTAGAAGTCGAACAGGCCGGTCAGCGCGTCGCCCCACGGCGTCTCGTCGAACATCACGTTGTCGCGGAACAGGTCGGCGTGGATCGGGCCGCGCGGCAGCGCCGCATGCGCGGCCGACGCGGCGAGCTGCTGCTGGAAGGCGAGTTCGGACTCGATCAGCGCACGCTGGTCGGGCGTCAGGAAGGGCACGACGACCGGCACCGTCTCGGTCCACCAGGCCAGGCCGCGCAGGTTCGGCTGCTGCATCGCGAAGTCGGCGCCGGCCACGTGCATGCGCGCGAGCATCGTGCCCAGGCTCGCGCAGTGCGCGGCATCGGGCGCGAGGTGGTGACGGCCGGGCAGGCGATCGACGACGGCGGCCGGCTTGCCCTGAATCGTGTGCAGGATCGCGCCGCTCGGATCCGGCTTCGGCCCGGGCACCGGGATGCCGCGTTCGGCCAGATGTTTCATCAGGTGCAGGTAGAACGGCAGCTGCGCGTGCGTGAGCCGCTCGAACACGGTCAGCACATAGCGACCCTGGGCCGTGTCGGCGAAGTAGTTGGTGTTCTCGATGCCGCTGCGGATCCCCTGCAGCTCGGTCAGTGCGCCAAGCCCGAGCCGGGCCACGAGCGATTCGGCCTCGTCGAACGAGACTTCGGTGTAGACCGCCATCCTCGTGATTTAGAAGGCGAGCACGTTCCAGACGCGCTTGCCGACCGCGCTGTTCGCGCCGCCGGTGCCGTCGACCGGCTCGCGGCCGCTGCGGCTCATGATGATCTCGTATGGCTTGGTCACGCCGACCTTGGGTGTGACGACGACCTGGGTCAGCTGGCCGCGCACGCGCAACTCGTCGATCTTCGAGCCTTCGTCTTCGATCACCGTGTGCTTGACGTTCGGCTCGGCCCGGTCGACCCGCTCGTCGACCAGCAACAGCGGCCTGGCGGTCGGCGCCGGCGCCGTTTGCGCCCAGCACGGCGCGCACACACAAACGAGGGCCAGCGCGAGTTTCGGGTTCATGGCCGCATTCTAGGGTGGGGCCGAAAGATCGCGGCCGGGACCCTGCTTCACAATGCCGCCATGAGTGAGAAAACCCTGCTGCTGGTCGACGGCTCCAGCTACCTGTACCGCGCCTACCACGCGCTGCCCGACCTGCGCGGCCCCGGTGGCGTGCCGACCGGCGCGCTGCGCGGTGTCGTCTCGATGCTGAAGCTGCTGCGCGAGCAATACCCGGCGGCGCTCGGCGCGTGCGTGTTCGACGCCAAGGGCAAGACCTTTCGCGACGACTGGTACGCCGAGTACAAGGCGAACCGCAGCGCGATGCCGGTCGATCTGGCGCTGCAGATCGAGCCGATTCACGAGGCCGTCAAGCTGCTCGGCTGGCCGGTGCTGACCGTGCCCGGCATTGAGGCCGACGACACGATCGGCACGCTGTGCAAAGTGGCCGCGGCGGCCGGCTTCAACGTGATCGTCTCGACCGGCGACAAGGACTTGGCGCAGCTCGTGAACGCGCAGGTCACGCTCGTCAACACGATGAACAACGAGCGCCTCGACCCGGCCGGCGTGGTCGAGAAGTTCGGCGTGGCGCCGGATCGCATCGTCGACTACCTCACATTGGTCGGCGACACGGTCGACAACGTGCCCGGCGTCGAGAAGGTCGGCCCGAAGACGGCCGCGAAGTGGATCGCCGAACACGGCTCACTCGATGGCGTGATCGCCGCCGCACCGACGATGAAGGGTGCCGCCGGCGAGAACCTGCGCAAGGCGCTGGACTGGCTGCCGCAGGGGCGCAAGCTGGTCACGGTCGCGACCGACTGCGATCTGAGCGCGCACGTGCCCGGCTGGCCGATGTTCGAGTCGCTGACCTTCGCACCGCTCGATGTGCCGCCGCTGATCGCGTTCTATGAGCGCTACGACTTCAAGTCGTTCAAGCGCGAACTGGAGAACACGGCCGGCATCCCGGTGT
Source organism: Pseudomonadota bacterium (assembly GCA_040389925.1). Taxonomy (GTDB): domain Bacteria; phylum Pseudomonadota; class Gammaproteobacteria; order Burkholderiales; family Burkholderiaceae_C; genus LMDS01. Next base: position 19,998 of record JAZJZJ010000075.1, on the reverse strand, counting down.
CGACCGAGCCGGCCGCGCCCAAGGCGCCGGCGTTCGAGAAGCACTACGAGACGGTGCTGACCGACGCGCAGCTCACCGCCTGGATCGCGAAGATCGACGCGGCCGCATTGACCGCGATCGACACCGAGACCGATTCGCTCGACCCGATGCGCGCGCAGATCGTCGGCATTTCGCTGTCGACTGCCGTCGGCACGGCCGCCTACATTCCGCTGCGCCACAGCTATGCGGGCGCGCCCGATCAACTGCCGTTCGACGACGTGCTCGCGCAGCTCAGGCCCTGGTTGGAAGACGCAAGCAAACCCAAGCTCGGCCAGAACATCAAGTACGACACCCACGTGCTCGCCAACGCCGGCATCGCGGTTCAAGGCTATGTGCACGACACGATGCTGCAAAGCTACGTGCTCGAAGCGCACAAGGCACACAGCCTGGAAAGCCTCGCCGATCGCCACCTCGGCCGCAAGGGCCTGAGCTACGAGGACCTGTGCGGCAAGGGCGCGCACCAGATCCCGTTCGGCCAGGTCGAGATCGAGAAGGCGGCCGAATACTCGTGCGAAGACAGCGACATGACGCTGCACGTGCACGAGAAACTCTGGCCTCAGATCGAGGCCGATGCCGACTTGCTGCACATCTACCGCGACATCGAGATGCCGACGAGCGTGATCCTCGGCCGGGTCGAGCGCACCGGCGTGCTGATCGATGCTGCCCGCCTCGCCGCGCAAAGCCAGCAACTCGCCGAACGCATGATGGCGCTCGAACAGCAGGCGTACGAACTGGCGGGCCAGCCGTTCAACCTCGGCAGCCCGAAGCAGATCGGCGAGATTCTGTTCGACAAGCTCGGCCTGCCGGTGAAGAAGCGCACCGCGAGCGGCGCGCCGAGCACCGACGAAGAAGTGCTGACCGAACTCGCTGCCGACTACCCGCTGCCCGCCAAGCTGCTCGAGAACCGCAGCCTCGCGAAGCTGAAGGGCACCTACACCGACAAGCTGCCGCTGATGGTGAACCCGGCCACCGGCCGCGTCCACACCAACTACGCGCAGGCGGTGGCGGTGACCGGGCGGCTGTCGAGCAACGACCCGAACCTGCAGAACATCCCGATTCGCACGCCCGAGGGCCGGCGCGTGCGCGAGGCCTTCATCGCGCCGCCGGGGCATTCGATTCTGAGCGCCGACTATTCACAGATCGAGCTGCGCATCATGGCGCACATGTCCAGCGACCCGGGCTTGCTGAAGGCCTTTGCCGAAGGGGTCGACGTGCACCGCTTGACCGCGAGCGAGGTGTTCGGTGCCGCACTCGCCGAAGTCAGCAACGAGCAGCGCCGCTACGCGAAGACGATCAACTTCGGGCTGATCTACGGCATGGGCGCGTTCGGCCTGGCGCAGAGTCTGGGGATCGAGCGCGGCGCCGCCGCGGCCTACATCGAGCGCTACTTCGAGCGCTTCGCCGGCGTGCGCCGCTACATGGACCAGACCAAGGCGTCGGCGCGCGAGAAGGGCTATGTCGAAACCCTGTTCGGCCGCCGCATCTACCTGCCCGAGATCAACGGCGGCAACGGCCCGCGCAAGAGCGGCGCCGAGCGCCAGGCGATCAACGCGCCGATGCAGGGTACGGCCGCCGACCTGATCAAGCTCGCGATGATCGCGGTGCAGGGCGCACTCGATCGCGAACGACGCGAGACGAAGATGATCATGCAGGTGCACGACGAACTGGTGTTCGACGTGCCCGCCGCCGAACTCGACTGGGCACGCGCCGAGGTGCCGCGCATCATGGCCTCGGTGGCATCGTTCAAGGTGCCGCTGCTGGCCGAGGTCGGTGTCGGCGCGAACTGGGACGAGGCGCACTGACGGCCGCCGCGCCCCTCGCCGCCGCTACTTTGCCGGCTCGATCCGCGTGATCGTGATCGCGCCGCCGCCGCGCTCGGCCGCGAAGCGGACCTTGTCACCTTCCTTCAGGCCGTCGAGCAACTGCGGCGCCGCGACGCGGAACACCATCGTCATCGCCGGCATGTCCAGGCTGTCGATGCGGCCATGGCGCAGGGTCAGCTTGCCGGCGCCCTTGTCGACCTTGCGGACTTCGCCGTCGGCCAGCGTTGCGGCGGTCGGTGCAGAGGCCGACGCCTGCGCAGGAGTCGGTTGGGCGCCCGCCGCGAACCCGGCAGACAAGGCGCAGATGGCGAACAGTTTCAATGCGATGTTCATGACGGATTCCTTCGCGGATCGTGTGGCGGTGGCGCGGTTCACTTGACCGTCAACTTGCCGACCATGCCGGCCTCAAAGTGCCCCGGCTGCAGGCAGGCGAACCTGAACTCGCCGGCTCGCGTGAACTGCCAGACGATGTCGCCGCGCGCGCCGGGTTGGACGTGCGCGATGTTCGCGTCGGCATGCTCCATCTCGGGAAACTTCTTCATCAACTCGGCATGCTCGCCGATCGCACGCACGGTGCCGAGCACCATCTCGTGCAGCAGCTTGCCGCCGTTGCGGACCACGAACCGGATCGTCTCGCCGCGCCTGACCGCGATGTCGGCCGGCGTGAAGCGCATGTTGTCGGTCATGTCGACCTGGATGGTTCGAGTGGCTTTCTTCGGGTCGCCCTCACGACCGAAGTCGGTGGCGGCCACCTTGCGGGCGTCGTACGGGCGGGTCGCCGACGGATGCGTTGCGTCGCCGTGCGCGAGCGCGGCGGCCGATGCGAGCGCAAGCGAGCTGCCGATCAGGCCGCGGGTGAGTCGGGTGTTCATGGGATGAGCTTTCGTCGATTGAGCGGATGGTGTCAGTGGCCTTCGTGGCCCGAGGGTTTGCGTGCCTTGAGCGTGGCGGCATCGGCCTTCGGCGCGCGGCTGCGCGCCGGTGCGGCGAGCGCGCCGGTGTACTCGCGAGCGACCGTGCCGGCAGGGTGCGCGTACCAGCCCGGGTCGGTGTAGTCGCCCGGTTTCACGTCGTCGCGCACCTTGACGACGCTGAACATGCCGCCCATGCCGATGCCGCCGAACGGGCCGGCGCCGGTCATCATCGGCAGCGTGTTGTCGGGCAACGGCATCTCCATCTCGGCCATCTCGTGCATGCCCTTGTCGCCCATGTGCATGTAGTCGGGCACGAGCTTCGTGATTTTGTCGATCACGCCGCGCGCGTCGACGCCGATCATGGTTGGTACGCTGTGTCCCATCGCGTTCATCGTGTGGTGCGACTTGTGGCAGTGGAAGGCCCAGTCGCCCGCGACCGCGTCGAACTCGATCGCGCGCATCTGCCCGACCGCCACATCGGTGCTGACCTCGGGCCAGCGCGCCGACTTCGGCACCCAGCCGCCGTCGGTGCCGGTGACCTCGAAGGCGTGGCCGTGCAGGTGGATCGGGTGGTTCGTCATCGTCAGGTTGCCGACGCGGATGCGCACCCGGTCGCCGCTGCGCGCGACCAGCGGGTCGATGCCGGGGAAGACGCGGCTGTTCCAGGTCCACAGGTTGAAGTCGAGCATCGTGTTGACGCTCGGCGTGGCCGCGCCGGGCTCGATGTCGAACGCGGCGAGCAGGAACGCGAAGTCGCGGTCGACGCGCTGCTGCCGTGCATCCTTCGGGTGGACGATGAACAACCCCATCATCCCCATCGCCATCTGCAGCATCTCGTCGGCATGCGGGTGGTACATGAAGGTGCCCGACTTCGTCAGCACGAACTCGTAGACGAAGGTCTTGCCCACACCGATGGCCGGCTGTGTCAGGCCCGTGACGCCGTCCATCCCCGAGGGCAGCAGCAGGCCGTGCCAGTGCACGCTGGTCGGCTCGGGCAGTTTGTTGGTGACGAAAATGCGCACCCGGTCGCCTTCGACCGCCTCGATCGTCGGCCCCGGGCTGCTGCCGTTGTAGCCCCACAGATTGGCCGTCATCCCCGGCGCGAGTTCGCGCACGACCGGCTCGGCGACGAGGTGGAACTCCTTGACGTTGTCGCGCATCCGCCAGGGCAGCGACCAGCCGTTGAGCGTGACGACCGGGTTGAACGGGCGGCCGGTCGGCGGTGCCGGCGGCGGCTGCATCGTCGCCGACGAGCGCAGCGCGGCCTCGGGCAGCGAGGCTGCTGCGGCCCGGCTGACCGCGGCGGCGCCGAGCGCGGTCGCGGTGACACCGGCGCCGCGCAGGAAGTTTCGGCGCGCGTTCATGGTTGCTCCTTCGAGGTGGGCGAACGCCCGGTGAGCGCGGTGCGCAGGTCGGTTTCGGCGATCCAGTGATCGCGCAGCGCTTCGACATGGCCGGTCACCCCGGCGATCTGCTCGCGCGCATCGGCGAGCAACTCGAACACGCCGATCAGCATGCCGTTGTAGCGCAGCAGGTTCTCGTCGGCGATGCGTTGGCGCAGCGGCACGACCTCGTCGCGGTAGTGCCTGGCGATCTCGAAGGCGCTGCGGTAGGCTGCGTACGACTCGCGCAGCTCCGAGCGTGCGTTGACGGCGACCGCCGCGGTGCGGTGCACCGATTGCATGTAGATCGCCTCGGCGCGCGCCGTGCGTGCCGCGCCGAAGTCGAACAGCGGCAGTTCGAGCTCGATCTCGTAGCCGTTCTTGCGCGCCTCGCCGGTCTGGCTCGTGTTTGCGTAGCCGGCATGCAGCACGTTGACGAAGCGCGTCGCCTTCGTCAGGCCGAGCGCCCGCGCCGTCGCTTCGGTGGCGTGCCGCGCCATCAGCAGGTCGAGGCGCTGCGCCATGGCCGTCTGCTCGGCGTCCTGCTGCGGCAGCGGCGCCGCGGGCAGGTCGGGCAGGCGTTGCGGCAGCTTGACGCCCGCTGGCCCGCCCGCCAGCCCGAGCAGCCGCACCAGCCGCTCCCGCGCGGCCAGCGCCTGCTGGCGCGCGCGCGCCAGTTGCGCGGTCGCGTCGGCCGCGAAGGCCTGCTGCCGCATCTGCGCGAGCTTGCTGAAGTTGCCGGCGCGCAGCATGCGGCGCGCGAGTTCGCCCGAGGCGTCCGCGGCGTCCCGGACCTGCTCGAAGTAGCCGACCAGCTCGGCCGCGGCGACGGCGTCGAAGAACGCGCGGCGCGTGTCGGCGGCGACGCCGACCGCCTCGAACGCGGCGCCGTACTGCGCCTGCTCGAAGCGCCCCTGCTCGACCTGGCGCGCGAGCGGCAGCGTCAGCAGGCCCAGTACATCGAACATGATCGAACGATCGATTTCGGTGCCGCCGCCGCCGCGCAGCCGGCCGAACGTGAAAGACGGGTTGGCCAGGCGGCCGGCGCGCACCAAGTCGGCCTCGGCGATGCCGAGTTCGGCGAAGCGGGCCTGCAAGCCACGGTTGTTCAGCAGCGCGAGTTCGACCGCACCGTCGACCGTCAGCGGCTGCGCCAGCAGTTCGTCGACGCGCACCTGCGCCGCGTCGACGTCGGCGGGCGAGCGCTGCCAGGTGGCGCGCTGGCCGGTACGTTGTTGCGTGAGCTCGGCGACCTTGCCGAAGCCGCCATCCGCGGAGAACGAGGCGCAACCGGCGAGGACGGTGGCCGCGCAGACCGCGAGCGCACGCGCACCGGAACTCGCGCCCGCGAGGGATTTGAAGGACTTGTTCATGATTGAAGCACTCAGACCGCCGGCACGGGGCCACGCCCGGCCGGCCGAGGCCCGCGCGTTTCACCGCGCGAGCACGATCAGGCCTGGTCGCGCAGGCCTGTCCGGGTCAGGTGCTTCGGGGTGGGCGTTCCTGGCCGTCCGAGAGAAAGCTCGGGGCCGGTGCGCCGACGTCGGGGAACGACAGCGTCGCGTGCTCCTGGGCCGTCGGCAAGGTCGGCAGGCTGTTCGCGAGCGGCGTGACGGAACAGAAATCGCAGCACAGGTTGCACTCGTCAGCGCTCGCGGGTTGGGCGTCGGCTTGGCCGTGCTCCAAGTGCGCGTGCTCGGGCATCGCACCGGGCAGCGTGTGGCCCATCGCCGCGTGCTGCGCGTTCGACGCCGTCGTGCTCGCCGGCGCCGCCATCGGGCACAGCATCGCTGCACCCACCGCGCCCCGAACCGGGAGCAGCACCGCAAACAAGACCACGAGCCAGATGCGCAACGTCTTCACGGTGTCACGGTATCACAGCCGATGCATCGGGCTTGGCGGCGCGAATCTGCTGCCACATGTTGCGGCCGGTCACGGTGAGCTGCAACGACCCGCCGTTCCATTCGAGCCAACAGAGTGCAACGTAGTCGGCGATCAGGGCCTCGCTGATCAGGTCGGCCCGGCGTCGCTTGAGCGCGTCGACCGTGAACAGAAAGGCATTGCGCAGATCTTCGGTTCGGGACGACAGGGTGGAAGTTGTCAATGCACGCTCCGGTGAAGCCCCACAGTAACACCCCGCACTCTCCCGGGTGCCGCGGCGTTGTGGGCATGAAACACTCCGGGTCGCGTCAACCGCGACCTTGTGCCGCCGAACCCCATGTCCAACCCGCCCGAAATCGACCGCGCCGCGCCACTCGTCTTCATCGTCAACGCCGCTTCCGGCAGCGCAGGCGCGAGCGCCAAGCGCGAGGCGATCGAGGCGGCGCTGAACGCCACCGGCCGCGCCGGCGAATTGCGCTTCGCGCTCGCGGCGGACCTGGCCGGCGTGGCGCGCGCGGCCGCAGCGCAGGCCAGTGCGACCCGCAGCGCGGTGGTCGCGGTCGGCGGCGACGGCACGATCAATGCCGTGGCGCAGGCGGCGCATGCCGAGGGCTGCGCGATGGGCGTGGTGCCGCAGGGCACGTTCAACTACTTCGCGCGTACTCACGGCTTGCCGGCCGAACCCGGCGCGGCGGTGCGCGCGCTGCTGCAGGCAACGCCGCAGCCGGTCCAGGTCGGTGGCATCAACGGCACGGTGTTCCTGGTCAATGCCAGCCTCGGCATGTACCCCGCGCTGCTGGAGGACCGCGAGACCTGGAAGGCGCGCTTCGGGCGCAGCCGCCTGGTCGCGCTCGGCTCGGGGTTCGTGACCCTGATGCGCGGGCATCGCCAGTTGCGCCTGCGCATCGAGCAGGGCGGCGTGCTGCGCAGTGTGCGCACGCCGACGCTGTTCATCGGCAACAACCGGCTGCAGCTCGAGCAGGTCGGGCTGCGCCCGTCGCCCTGCGTCGACGCCGGCAGCATCACCGCGGTGATGCTCAAGCCGATCGGCACGCTGGCGATGCTGTGGCTGTTGGCGCGCGGCGCGTTCGGCAGCCTGGGCGAGGCCGACGATGTCGAGAGCTTCGCGTTCCGGGAGATGACGGTCTCGCTGTCGCGCGGCGTCGGCACGCGCCGCGTCAAGGTCGCATTCGACGGCGAAGTCGCGTGGCTGCACGCGCCGTTGCGGTTCGAGGTCGCGGCGCGGCCGCTGTGGCTGCTGAAGCCGACCGTTGCGAGCACCGCTGAAGTGGCCGGCGAGGGCGCCCGGTGAGCGTGCTGCTGCAGATCTCCGATCCGCACTTCGGCACCGAGCGGCCGCAGGTGGTCGAGGCGCTGGTGGCACTGGCGCAGCGCGAGCGGCCCGAGCTGGTCGTGCTGTCGGGCGACATCACACAGCGCGCGCGCCCGGAGCAGTTCCGCGCCGCGCGCACGTTCGCCGACCGGCTCGGTGCGCCGTTCGTCGCGATCCCCGGCAACCACGACATTCCGCTGTTCAGCCTGCGGGCGCGGCTGGTCGATCCCTACGCCCACCAGCGGGCCGCCTTCGGTGCCGAGCTGGAGCCGGTGCATGCGTCGACCGGGCTGCTCGTCGTCTGCGTCAACACGACCCGGCCGTGGCGACACAAGAACGGCGCGGTCAGCGCCGCGCAGATCGAGCGCGTCGCAGCGCGTCTCGGTACGGCGACGCCGGCGCAGCTGCGCGTCGTCGTCGTCCATCAGCCTGCCGCCGTCCTGCGCGAGCGCGACGCGCACGACCTGCTGCGCGGCCACGCGCACGCGCTGCGGCGCTGGGCCGAGGCCGGTGCCGACGTGGTGATGGGCGGCCACATTCACCTGCCGTACGTCATCGAACAGCGCGGGCTCGTGCGGCCGCTGTGGGTCGTGCAGGCGGGCACGGCGGTGTCGTCGCGGGTGCGTGCGGGTGTGCCGAACTCGGTCAACCTGCTGCGCTGGAACGGCAGCGCGCGCGAGCTGCTGGTCGAGCAATGGGACGGCGCGGCCGACGGCGCTGCGTTCACCTGTACCCGCACGACTCGGCTCGTGCCGGCGCGAGGCGCCGATGGCCGCTGAACTCGCCGTGCTCGCGCGCCTCGCGCCGCTGGCCGGCGCGCACGCGCTGGGGCTGTTCTTCGCGTTGCTGGTGCTGCTGCTGGCGCTGACCTGGCTCGGCTGGTGGGCGTTCCAGCGCTGGATGCTGCCGCGCGAGCGGGGCGCGGCGCCGACGCCCGTGCTGCTGGCGTTGCGCTTGGCATTCGGCTTCGGCGCGATCGTGCTCGGCGCCTGGGTCTTCGCCGAAATCGCCGAAGAATTGCATGCCGAAGCGCCGCTCGGTGCGGCCGACCAAGCCCTGGCCGACGCGTTGCGCACGAGCGTGCCGGCGGCGGCGCTGCAGGCGTTCGCGTGGCTGACCCGGCTCGCCGACCCGGCGACCTTGACCGTGCTGTGCGTCGCTGTCGCCATCGGCCTCGTGCTCGCCGGGCACCGCTGGCTCGCGTTCGGCTGGGTCGCCGCGGTCGCCGGCAATGCGCTGCTGAACGTCACGCTGAAGCAGGTGTTCGCGCGCGTGCGGCCGGTGCACGCCGACGGCCTCGTGCTCGCCGATGGCTTCAGCTTTCCGAGCGGCCACAGCTCGGGCGCGGTGGTCGCCTACGGGATGCTGGCGTATGTCGCGATGCGCTTCGTGCCGCGGCGCGGCCACCTCGCGCTGATGCTCGCTGCGGTGGCGCTGGCGTTCGCGATCGGTGCGAGCCGGATGTTCCTGCGCGTGCACTTCGCCAGCGATGTGATGGCCGGGTTCGCGTCGGGCAGCGCGTGGCTGGCGGTGTGTCTCGCCAGCATCGAGCTGACGCGCTGGTACGAGGGCCGAAAGGCGTAGTGGACGGCGCGTGCTGCCGTGCCAGTGGTGGCGGCTCAGCGATCGGCGTGGCGTCCGAACACGACCCAACCGGCGATCGCGGTGAAGGTCAGCACGATCGCCACGACGATCCAGAAGCCGTGCGCATGCTGCGCCAGCGGTACGCCGCCGACGTTCATGCCGAACAGGCCGGCGAGGATGTTGATCGGCAGCGCGAGCACGGTCACGATCGTCAGCACGAACAGGCTGCGGTTGGTGCCTTCGACCACCTGCGCCGCGATCTCCTCCTGCAGCAGCTTGATGCGCTCCTGCAAGGTGCTCATGTCGCGCAGCACGACCGAGAACTCTTCGCTGGCCTGGCGCAGCGCCTGCACATCGAGTTCGGTCATCCACCCGGGCGGATGCTGCAGCAGCCGGAACAGCGCCGCCGGCTCGGGGGCGAGCAGGCGTTGCAGCCGCACCAGCAGGCGCCGCAGCGCACCGAGCCGGGCGCGCTTGTGGTCGAGGCGGTTGGCGAGCAGGTCGTCTTCGATGCGGTCGACGCGCTCGGTCGCGCCACGCACGATCTCGACCAGCACATCGGCCTGGGCACGCATCAGGTGCTCGAGCAGTTCGGCCGACGAGCGCAGCGCCTGGCCCGCCTTGACCGCTTCGCGCAGCTTGTCGATCGAGCGCAGCGGCTGGCGCCGCGCAGTGATCACGAGGCGCCGATCGACGTGGATCCACAGCGTTGCGATGTCGGAGGGCTCGAACGCGAAGTCGAAATGCAGATCATTGACGACCGCGATCAGCGCCTGCTCGCTGCGCTCGATGCGGGTCGAGTGCAGGCCGTCGTGCAGCGTCTCGAAGAACGCCTCCGACACGCCGGCGTGCTGACGCAACCACGGCAGTGCGCCGGTGTGCGCGAGGTTGAAGTGCAGCCACACGAAGCCGCGCCGGTCGGGCTCGGTCAGCCAGCGGCCGGCTGCAGCACTGTCGACGGCCACGCCGGCCGCGTCGGCCTGCCGATCGGCCTCGATCAGGTAGCCACAGATCAGGCCGGCGGCGTCGGCGCCCCAAGTCGGTGGGTTCACGGTCACGGTCGGCGGTGGCGGCAAAGCCTGCAAGCTTGCGACAGATGTGTGACAGGTCTGTGACGGCACGCTGCCGCCCGGCACGTCGCCTGTCACGAAGCTGTCGCAATTCCTTCATAAACTCGGTCGAATGATCGATCCACGCGCCTCCGGCACCTTCGAGATGCCCGCGTTGCTGAACCGCGAGCGCGCGATCCTCGAATTCAATCGCCGTGTGCTGGCGCAGGCGCGCCGTGCCGACGTGCCGCTGCTCGAACGCCTGCGCTATGTCTGCATCGTCTCGTCGAACATGGACGAGTTCTTCGAGGTGCGCTTCGCCGACTACCTCGAAGCGGCGCGCCGCGCCGGCTCGGGCGTGTCGACGCGCGACCTCGATTCGGTGGCCGCGGATGCGCATGCGCTGATCGACGATCAGTACGCGGTGTTCAACGACGAAGTGATGCCGGCGCTGCAAGGGCAGGGCGTCGTGATCCTGAACCACGAACAGCGCGACGCGGCGCAGCGCCGCTGGGTCGCGAGCTTTTTCGAGCGCGAGGTGCGGCCGCTGCTGGTGCCGGTCGGTCTCGACCCGTCGCACCCGTTCCCGCAGGTTGCGAACAAGTCGCTGAACTTCATCGCGCGGCTCGGCGGCCGGGACGCGTTCGGCCGCGAGAACGCGATCGCGATCGTCAAGGTGCCGCGCGTGCTGCCGCGCGTGATCCGGCTGCCCGACCGACTCGCCGGTCCCGGTCGGCAGGCCTTCGTGCTGCTGACGAGCGTGATCCGCGCGCACCTGGCCTCGCTGTTTCCGGGTCGCGAGGTCGAGGTGTTCTCGCAGTTTCGCGTCACGCGCGACTCCGATCTCGAGGTCGACGAGGACGACGTGAAGAACCTGCGCCAGGCGCTGCGCTCGGGGCTGACGACGCGCCACTTCGGGCAGGCGCTGCGGATCGAGGTCGTCAACACCTGCCCGCCGGAGTTGTACGAGTTCCTGCTGCGGCAGTTCGCGCTGCCGCCGGCCGCGCTGTACCGCGTCAACGGGCCGGTGAACCTGGTGCGGCTGAACCAGCTGATCGATCAGGTCGATGACGACAGCGCGCGCCCGCAGCTGCGCTTCGCGCCGTTCGAGCCGGCCTGGCCGCAGGCCGCGCTGCCGCGCCAGGAGTCGATGTTCGATCGGCTGCGCGAAGGCGACGTGCTGCTGCACCAGCCGTTCGAGTCGTTCGAGCCGGTCGTGCAACTGCTGCGCGAGGCCGTGCACGACCCCGACGTGCTGGCGATCAAGCAGACGATTTACCGCACCGGCAGCGAATCGCCGTTGATGGACCTGCTTATCGAGGCGGCGCGGCGCGGCAAGGAGGTGATGGTCGTCGTCGAGCTGAAGGCGCGCTTCGACGAGGAGGCCAACATCAACTGGGCCGAGCGGCTCGAGGCCGTCGGCGTGCAGGTTGTTTACGGCATCGTCGGCCTGAAGACGCACGCGAAGCTGCTGCTGATCACGCGTCGCGAGCGCGGCCGCCTGCGTCGCTACGCGCACCTGTCGACCGGCAACTACAACCCGAAGAGCGCGAAGCTCTACACCGACCTCGGCTACTTCACCGCCGAGCCCGATCTGACGCGCGACGCCGATGCCGTGTTCCAGCAACTCGCGAGTCTGGGCCGCACCAAGCCGCTGCGCGCGCTGCTGCAGGCGCCGTTCACGCTGCACAAGCAGATGCTTGCGCACATCGAGAAGGTGGCGGCCTCGGCACGCGCCGGCGGCAGCGCGCGCATCGTCGTGAAGGTCAATGCGCTGACCGACGTGGCGTTGATTCACGCATTGATCGCGGCGGGCCGGCAGGGCGCCGACATCGATCTGATCGTGCGCGGCGCCTGCATGCTGCCGCCCGGCATTGCCGGCGTGACCGACCGCATCCGCGTGCGTTCGGTGGTCGGGCGTTTTCTCGAACACTCGCGCATCGCGTATTTCTGCTGGGGCCAGGCGCAGGCCGAGCAGGCGCTGTTCCTGTCGAGTGCCGACTGGATGAGCCGCAACATGTTCGGCCGCATCGAGGTCGCGTGGCCGGTGCGCGACGTGGCGATGCGCCAGCGCGTGATCGACGAGTGCCTCGTGCCCTATCTGCACGACCACCAGGACGCCTGGCAACTGCGCGCCGATGGCAGCTACGTGCGCATCGGCAGCGACGGGCCGAGCGCGCAGCAGGCGCTGATTCAGCGCTACACCGCCGGAGAGTAGAAATGACCACCCCCACGTCACTTCGTTCCTGCCCCCCGAGGGGGTGCTCAGCCTCCTTGGGGCGGCCCTGCGGAGGTTGAGATGGACCTGATCTTGTGGCGCCACGCCGAAGCCTTCGAGATGCGCGAGGTCGAGAACGACCTCGACCGCGCGCTCACGCCGAAGGGCGAACGCCAGGCCCAGCGCATGGCCGAGTGGTTGAATCAGCGGCTCGCGCACTCGACGCGCATTCTCGTCAGCCCGGCCCTGCGTTGCCAGCAGACCGCGAAGGCGCTCGGCAAGAAGTTCAAGACGCTCGCCGAACTGGCTCCCGACGGCAACGGCGAGGCGCTGTTGAAGGCCGCGCGCTGGCCGGATGCGAGCGAGCCGGTGCTGGTCATCGGCCACCAGCCGACGCTCGGCTTCGTCGCGTCGTACCTGCTCTCGGAGCAGCCGCAGGCCTGGACGATCAAGAAGGGTGCGGTCTGGTGGATTCGCAGCCGCAACCGCGAAGACACCGAGCAGGTGATCCTGCAGGCGGTGCAGTCGCCGGACTGTCTGTAGTCGCAGCGCCCGGCCCTCAGCGCCGCAGTTCGAGCGTCAGCGGCCCGTTGCGCTCCCACATTGCGGCCTCTTCTTCGAGCAGGTGGCGGGTGCGCGGATGGGCCTCGGTCCAGCCCGCCCCGAAGTCGAGTTCGGCGCGCGGGCCGCTGCGTTTCAGACGCATTGCATTGACGCTCACGTCGCCGCGCGCGTGGCACTTGATGACGCCCAGGCGCAGGCACAGCACCTGCCAGGCGAAGTCTTCGCGGGTCAGGCCGTTCTCGACCTTGCGCAAGCCGCCGCGCTGCCCGAGCACGAGTTCGCCGACGCGCCGCAGCTGGCTTTGCGAAAACCCCGCCGCATCGGCGTGCGCGAGCACGTAGGCGCTGTGGCGGTGGTGATCGTGGTGCGAGATCATCATGCCGATCTCGTGCAGCGCGCAGGCCCACAGCAGCTCGCGGCGCGTCTCGGCGCTCGCCTTCGGCTGCACGCTCGCATACAGCGCCTGCGCGATGCTTGTCACGCGCGCGGCCTGCTGCGTGTCGACCATGAAGCGGCGCTGCAACTCGCGCACCGAGGCGTCGCGGATGTCGTGGCCATCTTGCTGCAGGCCGGTCGCGTGGATGCGCTCGTCGAGGTCGAAGATCACACCCTGGCGCAACGCGCCGCGCGCCGGCAGCAGCTCGCCGATGCCGAAGTTCGCGGCGAGTGTGTACAGGATCGACAGCCCGCCCGCGATCACCGCGCGGCGGTCTTCCTTCAGCCCCGGCAACGACAGCTTTTCGACCTTGCCGGCGCGCAGGCACTGCTCCATCAGCCAGCGCAGACCGGCAGGCGTGATGCGGCCGTCGGTGATGCCGCTGGTCGCAAGCAGCTGCGAGACCGCGCCGACCGTGCCCGACGAACCGAGCGCTTCTTTCCAGTGCAGCGGCGCGAACGGCTCGAGCGCTTCCTCGAGCTCGGCGCCGGCCGCGATCTGGGCTTGGCGGAACGCGCTCTCGGTGAAGCGGCCCTCGCCGAAATACTTCAGCGACAGGCTCACGCTGCCGACCTGGAACGACTCGGCGCGCACCGGTTTGCGCCCATGGCCGAGGATCATCTCGGTCGAGCGCCCGCCGATGTCGACGACGAGCCGCGGCACGCTCGAAGGCTGCAGCCGCGCGACGCCGGCGTAGATCAGACGCGCCTCTTCGCGGCCCGAGATCACCTCGACGGGCAAGCCGAGCTCGGCCTGTGCGCGCATCAGGAACGCATCGCGGTTGCGGGCCTCGCGCAGCGTCTGGGTCGCGACCGCGCGCACCTGCGCCGGCGTGAAGCCCTGCAGCCGCTGCGCGAAGCGCGCCAGGCACGCCAGGCCGCGCGCGCCGGCTTCGTCGGTGAGCAGGCCGTTGGCGTCGAGGCCGGCGCCGAGGCGCACGGTCTCTTTCAGGTAGTCGACGCGGCGGTATCGGCCGTCGATCAGCTGGCCGATCTCGAGCCGAAAGCTGTTCGAGCCCATGTCGATCGCGGCCAGCTGGCCGGGCCAGCGCGGGGCATCCGCGGGCGCGCCGCGGGAGGGAGAAGATTGCATGGCGCATTGTCCTTGCAAAGCCCGGGGTTCTTCGTGACGCGCGCGCCGGGCCGCGCGCGGTTTCTAGAATGCCGCCTCCACCCCCACGCGGAGCCGCGCATGCCGACGACCACCGAACTCGATCGCCCGACCGACAAGCTCGACCTGAGCCGCCGCGACTTCGTGCGCACTGCCGTCGGCACCGGCTTCGCGGCCTCGGTGCTGCCGGTCGGCGCGCAGACGATCAAGACCGACAGCAGCGGCCTCACGGTCGGCGAGGTCACGATCATGGTCGGCGACTTCAAGATGCCGGCGTACCGGGCGGCGCCGGCCGGCAAGAAGGATCTGCCGGTGGTGCTGGTGATTTCCGAGATCTTCGGCGTGCACGAACACATCGCCGACGTGGCGCGGCGCTTCGCGAAGCTCGGCTACCTCGCGATCGCGCCGGAACTCTTCGTGCGCCAAGGCGACGCGCAGTCGTATGGTGAGATCAGCAAGCTGCTCAGCGAAGTCGTCGGCAAGGTGCCCGATGCGCAAGTGATGGGCGACCTGGACGCGACCGTTGCATGGGCCAAGGCGAATGGCGGCGACACCCGCAAGCTCGGCGTCACCGGTTTTTGCTGGGGCGGGCGCGTCACCTGGCTGTACACGGCGCACAACCCGGCCATCAAGGCCGGCGTGGCTTGGTACGGCCAGCTGATCGGCGCGCCGTCCGCGCTGAAGCCGACGAACCCGATCGATCTGGTGGGCAAGCTGAACGCGCCGGTGCTCGGCCTGTACGGCGCGGAGGATCAGGGCATCCCGGTGGCCGCCGTCGAGCAGATGAAGGCTGCGCTGGCCACCGGCAATGCGTCGGCGAAGGCTTCGCAGTTCGTTGTCTACCCCGGCGCGCCGCACGCCTTCCACGCCGACTACCGGCCGAGCTACAAGAAGGACGCGGCCGAAGACGGCTGGAAGCGCTGCGTCGCCTGGTTCAAGGCGAACGGTGTGGCCTGAAGAAGCCGCCGGCTCGGCCCGCGGCCCAGCGCCGGGCCGCTCCCAAGCGGGCCGCGTACCCGCTCGGCGGGTGGCGCCGGTACACCGGCGCCGGGTGCCCCATCAACGCACCACGAGCACCGGGATCTTCGAGTGCGTCAGCACCTTCTGGGTCTCGCTGCCGAGCAGCAGCGCTGAGACGCCGCGGCGGCCGTGCGAGGCCATCACGAGCAGGTCGCACTCCATGCGCTGGGCGTGATCGATGATGGCTTCCCACGGGTGCAGCGCCTCGACGGTGTGCGCCTGGCAAGTCAACCCGGCCTGTTGACTCTGCTCGACGACCGCGTGCACGCGCTTCAAGGCGATGCGCTCCTGCGCATCGAAGAACTCCTGCGGCGGCGTCGGCTGCATCTCGGAGATCGCGCTGTACGGAAAGGGCTCTTTCACGCTGATCGTGTAGAGCTGGGCACCGACGGACTTGGCCAGTTCGATGGCCGCGTCGATCGCCTTCGCGGTGATCTCGGAGCCGTCGGTCGGAACGAGGATGCGCTTGAACATGGTCGTCTCCTTCGAAAAACCGCAATGTGGTCAGACATCATGCGCCGGCGAAGGTTCGTGCGCGAGCGCTTTCAGCGCGCGAGTTGACGCAGGACAAGGACTCAGGCGCTGCGCGCCACCGGCCTGGCCGAATCGCTCGACCACTCGCTCCAGGAGCCCGGGTAGAGCTTCGAGCCTTCGAGGCCGGCGTATTCCATCGCGAGCAGGTTGTGGCAGGCGGTGACGCCCGAGCCGCATTGGTGGACCGTGTTCGGAGCGCCCTGTGCCCCGAGCAGCATCGCGAACTCGGTGCGCAGCTGCGCAGCGGGCTTGAAACGGCCGTCGGCGCCGAGGTTGTCCTTGAAGAAGCGGTTTGTCGCGCCGGGAATGTGGCCGGCGGCCTTGTCGAGCGGCTCGACCTCGCCGCGAAAGCGCTCGCCGGCGCGGGCGTCGAGCAGGCGCACGCGACCGAGGGCGGCGGCGAGTGCGATCGCGTCGAGCGTTGCCGCGCGCGGCGTGCGATCGGGGTAGGGCGCCGCTGCGACCGGGGTAGGCACCTCCGTCACCAGCGCGCCGCCCGAGGCCGTCCACGCAGCGACGCCGCCATCGAGCACGGCCGCGCGCTCGTGGCCGAGCCAGCGCAACATCCACCACAACCGCGCGGCGTACATGCCGCCTTGGGCGTCGAGCGCGACGACCTGGGTCGCCGGCGTGATGCCGATGCGGCCGAGCGTGGCGGCGAAGTCGGCACGCGCCGGCAGCGGATGCCGGCCGTTCGTGCCGGTCTTCGCACCGCACAGGTCGCGGTCGAGGTGCAGGTACAACGCACCAGGCAGATGACCCGCGCGCCAGCTCGCTTCGCCGGCGTTCGTGTCGGCGAGGTCGAAGCTCGTGTCGACGAGCACGATGGCGTCGCCGGCCGTGCGCGCGGCACGAAGTTCATCGACAGAAATCAGCGTCGTGTACGGCATGGCATCAAGGCTCCAGCGGGGCGTTGGCGGTTTCGGGCGCGCTGCTGCGGGCACGCAGCAAGGTGGCGCCGAGGCCGGCGCCGACGATCAGGATCATGCCGGCCAGCGCCATCCAGGTCACGCGGTCGGCGAACAGCAGCACGCCATAGCCGAACGAGAACGCGATGCCCAGGTACTGCAGACTCGCGATCACCAGCGTGCGGCCAGTGCTGTAGGCGCGCGTCATCATCAGTTGTGCGACGGTCGCGAGCAGCCCGACGGCGAGCAGCAGCGCTGCGCCCTTCAGCGTGTGCTGGTGGATGCCGCTGAACAGTGTCGTGATCAGGCCGAAGAGCGCGCCGCCGAGCGAGAAGTAGAAGACGATGCGCATCTCGGGTTCACCGGCGCGCGCGAGCGCGGTGACCTGCAGGTAGGCGGTCGCCGAGATCATTCCGGAGAGCAGGCCGATCAGGCCGTGCCAGAGCTGGTCTTGCTCGATCGTCGGGCGCAGGATCAGCGCCACGCCCGCGAAGCCGAGCAGCACCGTGCCGATCAAGCGGCCGTCGACGCGCGCAGCGCCCAGCATCGCGGCGCCGCCGAGCAGGAACAGGGCCATCCAGACCGATGACATGTAATTCAGCGTCATCGCGGTCGCGAGCGGCAGGTTGCCGAGCGCGTAGAACCACAGGAACATCGCGATCACGCCGGTCAGGCTGCGCCAGAAGTGCGTCGCCGGCATGCTGGTCTTCAGCGAGACGCCGCGCGAACGGGCGAGCATGAAGATCAGCAGCGCGCCGATCAGGCCGCGGTAGAAGATGATCTCGCCGGGTGCGTACTCGGTGGATGCGAGCTTCACGCACACGCCCATCGTCGCGAACAGGAACGACGCCAGCACCATCAGCCATGCCGGCGACAGTTTGCCGCTCAGAGCTGACCTTTCATGGCGCAGCGGTACCACTCGTGGAACTGCTGCATGCCGTCTTCCATCGGGCTCTGGTACGGGCCGACCTCGTCATCGCCGCGCGCCATCAGCGCGCGGCGCCCGGCGTCCATGCGCAGGGCGATCTCGTCGTCCTCGGTGCAGGTTTCCCAGTACGCGGCCTGCTCGGCCTCGATGAACTCGCGTTCGAAGGCGTGGATTTCTTCGGGGTAGTAGAACTCGACGACGTTCAGGGTCTTCTGCGGACCCTTCGGGTACAGCGTCGAGACCACCAGCACATGCGGATACCACTCGACCATCACGGTCGGGTAGTAGGTCAGCCAGATCGCACCGTGCTTCGGCAAGACGTTGTCATACCGGCCGTGGCGATACTTCAGCACCGCGTCGTGCCACTTGCGGTAGGCCGGCGTGCCGGGGCGCGCGAGCTCGTTCTTCGTGCCGACCGTCTGCACGGAATGGTGATCGCCGAACTCCCAGCGCAACTCGTCGCAGGTCACGAACTGGCCGAGGCCCGGGTGGAATGGGCCGACGTGATAGTCCTCGAGATAGACCTCGATGAAGGTCTTCCAGTTGTAGTCGCACTCGTGCATGTGCACGTGGTCGAGCACGTAGCCGTCGAAGTTCAGGTCGTCGATCGGGCCCAGGCCGGCCAGATCGGCGGCCACGCTGCGGCCGGTGCCCTCGAACACCATGCCGTTCCAGATCTGGGTCGGGTAATTGTTCAGGTTCAGACACGGGTCGTCGGCGAAGTGCGGTGCGCCGATCAGCTGGCCCTGCAGGTCATACGTCCAGCGGTGCAGCGGGCAGACGATGCTGCTCTTCGTGTTGCCGCGGCCCTTCAGCATCAGCGCCTGGCGATGCCGGCAGACGTTCGAGATCAGCTCGACGCCCTTTTCGGTACGCACCAAGGCGCGGCCCTCGCCCTCGTGCGGCAGTGTGTAGAAATCGCCGACTTCGGGCACCGAGAGTTCGTGGCCGACGTAGCGCGGCCGGTTCGCGAACAGGGTCGCCATCTCGCGGCGGAACAGGCCGTCGTCGAAGTAGCTGCTGACCGAGAGTTGCGAGCGGCTGCGCTCGAGCGCTGCAACGGTGACGCTCAGATCCGACATGATCCCGGCGAGTCTCCACAAAAAACCAGGTTGAACGCCGCCCCGGGGTGGGCCGATGGCGCACGGTGCGGGTTGACGTGGAACTGCCGGGCTCGGCAGGCCGCGGATTGTACCCGGGGGGCGGCGCCGGACGCTGCCACGGGGACTTGTCGGCCTTGTCACGACTCGTCACCGCCTTGTTGCTTAGGGGGGCGGGCGGCGCGACCCGCCTGACTACAATCGAGGTTTGACGATTCGGCAATGGCAAAAACAAGTTCCACCTCCGCAACAGCTGCCGTTCCCCCGAGCTACGAAGACGCGCTGGGCGAACTCGACCGCTTGGTGAGCGCGATGGAAGCCGGCCAACTGCCGCTCGATCGCCTGCTCGAGAGCTACCAGCGCGGTGCCGAGTTGTTGACCTTTTGCCGCGCGCGGCTGGACGCGGTCGAACAGCAGGTCAAGGTGCTCGAGGACGGTCAGCTCAAGGCACTGAACCCCGGCGTCACATGAAGATTGCAGAATTCGATTTTTGGATGCGCAGCGAGGCGGAGGCGGTCGAGGCCGCCTTGCGGGCGTGGGTGCCGGCCGACGCGCCGGCGGGTTTGGGTGACGCGATGCGCTACGGCGTGCTCGATGGCGGCAAGCGCGTGCGCCCGTTGCTGGTGCTCGCCGCCTCGCAGGCCGTGCACGGCCGGCCCGAGGCAGCGATGCGCGCAGCCTGCGCGGTCGAGTTGATTCATGCCTATTCGCTCGTTCACGACGACATGCCGTGCATGGACAACGACGTGCTGCGCCGCGGCAAGCCGACCGTGCATGTGCAGTTCGGCGAGGCCCAGGCGATGCTCGCCGGCGATGCCATGCAGGCGCTCGCCTTCGAGGTGCTCACGCCCGACGAGAGTGCCGAGATGCCGGCCGCGCTGCAAGCCCGCCTGTGCTCGCTGCTGGCACGCTCGGCCGGCTACAGAGGCATGGCGGGTGGCCAGGCGATCGACTTGGCCAGCATCGGCCAGCCGCTCGGCGAGCACGCGCTGCGCGACATGCATCACCGCAAGACGGGTGCACTGCTCCGGGCCAGCGTGTTGATGGGCGCGGCGTGCGGCCATGCCACGCCCGCGCAATGGGCGGCGCTGGCCGACTACGGCGATGCGCTCGGCTTGGCTTTCCAGGTCGTCGACGACATCCTCGACGTGACCCAGGCCTCGGCCACGCTCGGC
>JAZJZJ010000074.1:12051-14043 GCA_040389925.1 Pseudomonadota bacterium | reverse complement strand
GTCGCCAAGTACCTCGGCAAGCTCGCCGACAAGGGCGTGAAGATCAAGATCATCGGCGACCGCACGCAGGTTTCCGACAAGCTGCGCCAGGCGTGGGAGCAGGCCGAGTCGAGCACCGCGCACAACACGCGCATCACCTTGTCGGTCGCGTTCAACTACGGCGGCCGCTGGGACATCGTGCAGGCCTGCCGCCAGGCGATCGCCGACGGCGTCGCGCCCGAGAACCTCGACGAAGCCGCGCTGAACAAGTACATGGCGCTGAGCCACGCGCCCGACCCGGATCTGTTCATCCGCACTGGCGGCGAGGTGCGCATCAGCAACTTCCTGCTGTGGCAGGCGGCGTACTCCGAGCTCTTCTTCAGCGATTGCCTGTGGCCCGAGTTCGGTGATGCCGAGCTCGACGCGGCACTCGCCGACTACGCACGCCGGGATCGCCGCTTCGGCGCGGTCGAGAGCGCCAAGCGTGCGTCGAACGGCAGCAGCTGACATGCTCAAGCAGCGGGTCATCACCGCGCTCGTATTGATCGCCTTCCTGCTGCCGGCGCTGTTCGCACCGATGGCGTGGCCGTTTGCGGTCTTGTCGCTGCTGCTGATCGCCGCAGCGGCTTGGGAGTGGGGTCGGCTCAACGGCGCGGGCACGATGGCCGTCCCGATGGGCGTGCTGCTGGCCGCGGCCTGTGCCACCGCCTTGTGGGTCGGCTGGGGCGATGCACCCCCGCGCACGGCTTGGTGGCTCGCGATGGGTGTGTGGGTGCTCGGCGGCACGTTCGTGTTGCGCGGCGGCGTGGCCGGGTGGCCGCGCGTGCCGGCCATGGCGCGTTGCGTGATCGGCTTGGTGCTGCTCTGGACCGCATGGCTCGCGCTCGCGGCCGCGAAGACGATCGGCGTCAACTTCATCCTGTCGGTGTTCTGCCTCGTCTGGGCCGCCGACATCGCCGCCTACTTCGGCGGCAAGGCCTTTGGCAAACGCAAGCTGGCGCCGGGCATCAGTCCGGGCAAGAGTTGGGAAGGCGTGTGGAGCGGCATGCTCGGTGCGATTGCGCTTGCGGCGTTCTGGCTCTGGCTCGACAGCGCGTTCAAGATGGATTCGGCAAGCCTCTACACGCGCCTGTACGGCCGCTTCGGCGTCGTCGGCATTGTCGGCATCGTCGTGTTCCTGGCGGCGATGAGCGTCGTCGGTGATCTGTTCGAATCGCTCGTCAAGCGCGCCGCCGGCGCGAAAGACAGCAGCAAGCTCTTGCCCGGTCACGGCGGCGTGCTCGACCGGGTTGATGCGCTGCTGCCGGTGTTCCCGATCGCGATGGCACTGATCACCGTATGAACGCTTCGTCGCTGCAGCGCGTCTGCATCCTCGGCGCGACCGGCTCGGTCGGCACCAACACGCTCGACGTGATCTCGCGCCACCGGAACCGCTTCGAGGTCGTCGCGCTGACCGCGCACAGCCGCGTCGACGAACTGTTCGCGCAGTGCGTGCAGTGGCGACCCCGCTTTGCGGCAGTGCCCGACAAGGCGCAAGCCACCGGCCTGCAAGCCCGGTTGAACGCGCACGGCATCAAGACCGAAGTGCTCGCGGGCGCGCAGGCTTTGTGCGATCTGGCCGCGCATCCCGACGTGGATTCGGTGATGGCCGCGATCGTCGGCGCCGCCGGTCTCGCGCCGTGCCTGGCCGCGGCGCGCGCCGGCAAGCGCCTGCTGCTGGCGAACAAGGAGGCCCTGGTCGTCGGTGGCGCGCTGTTCATGAACGCGGTGGTCGAGGGCGGCGCCACACTGCTGCCGATCGACAGCGAGCATTCGGCGATCTTTCAGTGCCTGCCCGAAGACCGTGCCGCCTGGCCGGGCCGCATCGACCACATTCTGCTCACGTCGTCGGGCGGCCCGTTTCGCCAGCGTGACCCGGCCACGATGGCGACGATCACGCCCGACGAGGCGTGTGCGCACCCGAACTTCGCGATGGGCCGCAAGATTTCGGTCGACTCGGCGACGATGATGAAC
>JAZJZJ010000074.1:0-12041 GCA_040389925.1 Pseudomonadota bacterium | reverse complement strand
CTCGGTGCTGGCGCAACTCGGCACGCCCGACATGCGCGTGCCGATCGCCTACGGGTTGTCGTTCCCCGAGCGGATCGAGTCGGGCGCGAGCCAGCTCGATTTCACGACGCTCGCGGCGTTGACCTTCGAGGCGCCCGACTTCAAGCGCTATCCAGGCCTCGCACTGGCGTGGGAAACATTGCGCAGCCCCGAAGGCAGTACAACCGTGCTGAATGCTTCCAACGAGACGGCGGTCGCCGCCTTCCTCGGCGGAACCATCCGCTTCGACCAGATTCACAGCGTGATCGCCCACGCGCTCGACGCTGTCGATGTGCGCTCCGCGGGCTCAGACTCGCTCGGCGCGCTGCTCGAACTCGATCAGCGCGCGCGCCGTCAAGCGTCGCAATTCGTGAAAGGCCTCGCGCCATGATCACCGTTCTGGCTTTCATCTTCACGCTCGGCGTGCTGATCGTGATCCACGAGTACGGCCACTACCGCGTCGCGGTGGCGTGCGGCGTGAAGGTGCTGCGTTTCTCGGTCGGCTTCGGCCGCGTGCTGTGGCGGCGCCAAGCCTCGCCCGACAGCACCGAGTTCGTGCTGTGCGCGCTGCCGCTCGGTGGCTACGTGAAGATGCTCGACGAACGCGAGGCGCCGGTCGCGCCCGATGACCTGAGCCGCAGCTTCAACCGCAAGCCGCTGTCGCAGCGCGCCGCCATCGTCGCCGCCGGCCCGGCCGCGAATCTGCTGCTGGCGGTGCTGCTGTACGCGGCGGCGCACTGGATCGGCATCGACGAGCCGAAGGCCGTGATGGCGGCGCCGGTCGCCGGCAGCCTGGCCGAGCGTGCCGGGCTGCGCAGCGGCGACTGGGCGCGCGAGTGGTCGAGCGACGGCGTCGAGTGGCACGAGCTGCGCTCGATGACCGACCTGCGCTGGGAAGTGACGCAAGCGGTCGTGCGCGGCGCGCCGCTCCAGTTGATGGTGACCGACCGGCTCGGTCACGCGCGGCGCAACCTCACGCTCGGCCTCGACACGCTGGGCAGCAGCGAAGTCGACGCGAAGATGATGCAGCGCGTCGGCCTCGGCTATGCGTTCAGCGAACCCGTGCTCGGCGAGGTCAAGGCCGGTGAGGCGGCGGCGCGCGCCGGTCTGCGCACCGGCGACCGCGTGCTGAGCATCGACGGCGTCGCGATGGCCGATGCCTTCACGGTGCGCGATGCGATCCGCGCGAGCGGCAAGGGCGGCGCCGCGAAACCGATGCAGTGGCGTGTCGAGCGGGCCGGGCAGACCGTCGAGATCGTGGTCACGCCTTCGATCGCGAGCGAAGGTGACCAGAAGTTCGGTCGCATCGGCGTCGCACCCGGCCAGCCGCCCGAGATGGTGAACGTCAGCTACGGCGTGTTCGACGGCCTCGCGCAAGGCGCCAAACAGACCTGGCAGATGGCGATCCTGAACCTGAAGATGCTGGGCAAGATGCTGATCGGCGAGGCCTCGCTGAAGAACCTCAGCGGGCCGCTGACGATCGCCGACTACGCCGGCCAGTCCGTGAAGCTCGGTGCCGCCTACTACCTGGGCTTTCTCGCGATCGTCAGCATCGGCCTGGGTGTGCTGAACCTGCTGCCGTTGCCGATCTTGGACGGTGGGCACCTGATGTATTATCTTTTCGAGGGTGTGACGGGCAAGCCGGTCTCCGAGTTGTGGCTTGACCGGCTGCAGCGTGGTGGGGTGGCTGTTCTGCTCATGATGATGTCCCTGGCTCTCTACAACGATGTGGCCCGCCTCTTGGGCCTGCAATGACCGATCGCATGTCTTTCACCACCCGCTCGTCCCCGTTTCGACCCACCCTCATTTGCATCGCGCTGGCTGCGGCTCTCCAGGCCGGTTCGGCGTGGGCGGTCGAGCCATTCCCGGTGAAGGACATTCGCGTCGAGGGCCTGCAGCGCAGTGACGCCGGCACGGTGTTCGCATCGCTGCCGTTCCGCATCGGCGAGACCTACACCGACGAGAAGGGCGCCGCCGCGCTGCGCGCGCTGTTCGCCACCGGGCTTTACAAAGACGTGCGCATCGACATCGACGGCAGCGTCGTCGTCGTGATCGTCGAAGAGCGCCCGGTGATCGCGAACATCGACTTCATCGGCCTGAAGGAATTCGACAAGGATCAGCTGACCAAGTCGTTGCGCGACTTCGGCATCAGCGACGGCCAACCGTTCGACAAGGCGCTGGCCGACCGCGCCGAGCAGGAGTTGAAGCGCCAGTACCTGACCCGCAGCCTGTACGGCGCCGAGGTCGTGACCACGGTGACACCGCAGGAGCGCAATCGCGTCAACCTGAGCTTCACGATCACCGAGGGCTCGGCCGCCAAGATCAGCGAGATCCGCATCGCCGGCAACAAGGCGTTCTCGGAGAGCACGCTGAAAGGCCTGTTCGACCTGAACGACGGCGCCTGGCTCAACTTCTACACCAAGGCCGACCGCTACTCGCGCGCCAAACTCGACGCCGACCTCGAAACCCTGCGCGCCTACTACCTGAACCGCGGCTATCTCGAGTTCGAGGTCAGTTCGACGCAGGTCGCGATCTCGCCCGACAAGCAGGACATCACGGTCACGATCAACGTGAAAGAGGGCCAGCCCTACACGGTGAGCGGCGTGAAGCTCGAAGGCGACTACCTCGGCAAGGAAGACGACTTCAAGACGCTCGTCGCGATCAAGCCGGGCCAGCCTTATCAGGCAGAGACGGTCACGCAGACCACGCGCGCGATCAGCGACCGGTTCGGCACTTTCGGCTACGCCTTCGCGAAGGTCGAAGCCCGGCCCGAAATCGACCGTGTCAGCGGCACCGTGGCACTGACGATCACCGCCGAGACGGCGCGCCGCGTCTACATCCGCCGCATCAACGTGTCGGGCAACACGCGCACCCGCGACGAGGTCGTGCGGCGCGAGTTCCGGCAGTTCGAGTCGAGCTGGTACGACGGGCGCAAGATCAAGCTGTCGCGCGACCGCGTCGACCGCCTCGGTTTCTTCAGCGAAGTCAGTGTCGACACCAACGAGGTGCCGGGCACCGCCGACCAGGTCGATCTGACGATCGCCGTGAAGGAAAAGCAGACCGGCAACCTGCAGATCGGCGCCGGCTTCTCGTCGGCCGACAAGCTCTCGCTGTCGGGCTCGATCAAGCAGGAGAACGTGTTCGGTTCGGGCAACTACCTCGGCGTCGAGGTCAACACCAGCAAGTACAGCCGCACCCTGGTCGTCAGCACGATCGACCCGTACTTCACGGTCGACGGCATCTCGCGCTACGTCGACGTGTTCTACCGCACCCAGCGCCCGATCAACAGCCAAGGCGAGGAGTACAAGCTGGTGACGCCGGGCGCCTCGGTCCGCTTCGGTGTGCCGTTCAGCGAGTTCGACACGGTGTTCTTCGGCATCGGCTACGAGCAGACCAAGATCGAAGGCTCGAACCTGCCGGTGAACTACCGCAACTACGTCACCGAGTTCGGCAGCAGCAGCAGCTCGATTCCGCTGACGATCGGCTGGTCGCGCGACAGCCGCGACAGCGCGCTGGTGCCCAACAACGGGCGCCTGACGAGCATCAATTTCGACTGGGGTCTGACAGGCGATGCGAAGTACCTGCGCACGACCGCGAAGTTCCAGCAGTACATCCCGTTCATGAAGCGTTTCACGTTCGGTTTCAACGCCGACTTCTCCTGGGGCAAGGGCCTGGGGGGCCGGCCGTACCCGATCTTCAAGAACTTCTACGGCGGTGGCCTGGGCAGCGTGCGCGGCTTCGACCAGAACTCGCTCGGCCCGGTCGACGTGACCGGCGCGTACATCGGCGGCAACCGCCGCTTCAACCTGAACAGTGAGCTGTATTTGCCGGTGCCGGGTACCGGCAACGACCGCACGCTGCGTTGGTTCGGCTACGTCGACGTCGGCAACGTGTGGGGCGAGAATGACAAGATGGCCTTCGACAGCCTGCGCGCATCGGCCGGCTTGGGCGTCACTTGGGTCTCGCCGGTGGGGCCGCTGAAGCTCAGCTACGGCACCCCGATTCGCAAGAAGCCAACGGATAGAATCCAGCGTCTTCAATTCCAGATCGGGACAGCGTTTTAATGAAAAGCTCCTCTCTCCAGGCCGCTGCCACGAAGTTCGCGGCAGTTGTGGCACTGACGCTTGCGGCTGCCACTGGGGCGCAAGCCCAGGAAATGAAGATCGGCTACGTCAACACCGATCGTGTGTTGCGCGAGGCCACGCTCGCCAAGGCCGCGCAGGCGCGCCTCGAGACCGAATTCTCGAAGCGCCAGAAAGAGGGCGAAGACGCCGCCAACAAGCTGAAGGCCGCTGCCGACAAGCTCGACAAGGATGCCCCCACGCTCGGCGAAGCCGAACGCAATCGCCGCCAGCGCGATCTGGTCGAGCAGAACCGCGAGCTTGACCGCAAGCGCCGCGAGTTCCAGGAAGACCTGAACCAGCGCAAGAACGAAGAATTGGCTGCCGTCGTCGAGCGCGCCAACAAGGTCGTCAAGCAAATCTACGACACCGAGAAGTACGACCTGATTCTGCAGGGCGACTCGATCGTGTTCGCCAGCGCGCGTGCGGACATCACCGAGAAGGTGATCAAGGCCCTGAACGCGCAGAAGTGACCCGGCGTGGCGGATGTTGCCGACGTTCGGTTGCCTGAACTCGTTGCCGCACTCGGTGGCGAGCTGATCGGCGACCCGGCGGCGTTGGCCGCGGTGCGCATCGACCGCATCGCACCGTTCGAGGCCGTGACACCGTCGGCCATCACCTTTGTCTCGAGCGCGCGGCTGGAGCCCCTGCTCGCGGCCTCGATCGCCGGCTGTGTGATCGTGAGCCCGGCGCTGCGTGAGAGCGCGGCGCGGCGCGGCGCGGCAATCGTCACGCCCGACCCCTATCTCTATTTCGCGAAACTCACCCAGTGGTGGGCCGCGCGCACGCGCGTGTCGGCGCCGCCCGGGGTGCATCCGAGCGCGGTGGTCGACCCGTCGGCGCGCGTCGCGGCGAGCGCGTCGGTCGGCGCGCTCAGTGTGATCGAGGCCGACGTCGAGATCGGCGAAGGCGCGGTGATCGGCGCGCACTGTTTCGTCGGCCGCGCCGCGCGCATCGGCGCAGGCACGCGCTTCGCGGCGCGCGTGACCTTCAACGAGCGTTGCGTGATCGGCGCGCGCGGCATGCTGCACAGCGGTGTCGTGATCGGCGCCGACGGCTTCGGCTTCGCGCCCACCGAAGGCCGCTGGGAGAAGATCGAGCAGCTCGGTGCGGTGCAGATCGGTGACGATGTCGACATCGGCGCCAACACCTGCATCGACCGCGGCGCGCTCGACGACACCGTGATCGGCAACGGTGTGAAGCTCGACAACCTGATCCAAATCGGTCACAACGTGCGCATTGGCGACCACTCCGCGATCGCCGGCTGCGTCGGCATCGCCGGCAGCGCGGTGATCGGCAAGCATGTGATGTTGGGCGGCGCCGCCATGATCGCCGGCCACCTCGAAATCGCCGACCACGTGTTCATTGCCGGCGGCACGCTGGTCAGCCACTCGATCAGGAAGGCGGGTCACTACACCGGCGTGTTCCCCATCGACGACAATGCCGCTTGGGAAAAGAACGCCGCCACCTTGCGCAACCTGTATCGCCTGCGCGAGCGGGTAAAGGCCCTGGAGAAGGTGGCCGCTGGTCAAACAACCAACAAGAACGACACAGGCAGCACGCCATGAGCATGGACATCCACGAAATCCTGAAGCGGCTGCCGCATCGCTACCCGTTCCTGCTTGTCGATCGCGTGCTCGAGCTCGACAAAGGCAAAAGCATCGTCGCGCTGAAGAACGTGACGATGAACGAACCGTTCTTCACCGGCCACTTTCCGAACCGGCCGGTGATGCCCGGTGTGCTGATGCTGGAGGCGCTCGCCCAAGCCGCGGCGATCCTCGCGTTCGACAACATTGGCGTGATGCCCGATGACAAGACCGTCTTCTACTTCGTCGGCATCGACAACGCGCGCTTCAAGCGCCCGGTCGAACCCGGCGACCAGCTGATGCTGCACGCGACGCTCGAGCGCAGCCGTGCCGGCATGGTCAAGTTCTCGGCGTTTGCGAAGGTCGGCGAGACGCTCGCGGTCTCCGCCGATTTGATGTGCACGATGCGCCGGGTCGATTGAGGCGCAGGCGTCGGACCATGGCGAGCATCCATCCCACCGCGATCGTCGAGCCTGGCGCCGAGCTCGACGACGCCGTCAGTGTCGGCGCCTACACGATCGTGCGCGAGCACGTGCGCATCGGCGCCGGCACGACGATCGGCCCGCACTGCGTGATCGAAGGCCGGACGACGATCGGGCGCGACAACCGCATCTTCCAGTTCTGCTCGATCGGCGCAGTGCCGCAGGACAAAAAATACGCCGGCGAGCCGACCGAACTGCAGATCGGTGACCGCAACGAGATCCGCGAGTTCTGCACGTTCAATCTCGGCACCGCGCAAGACGCCGGTGCCACACGGCTCGGCGACGACAACTGGGTGATGGCCTACGTGCACCTCGCGCACGACGTGCAGGTCGGCAACCACACGGTGCTCGCGAACAACGCGACCCTTGCAGGCCACGTGCACGTGGGCGACTGGGTCACGGTCGGCGGCCTGACGGGCGTGCACCAGTTCGTCAAGATCGGCGCGCACGCGTTCCTCGGCTTCGCCAGCGCGGTCACGCAGGACGTGCCGCCGTACATGATGGTCGACGGCAACCCGCTCGCGGTGCGCGGCTTCAACATCGAAGGTCTGCGGCGCCGAGGGTTCGGGCCCGAGCGGCTCGCGGCGGTGAAGAAGATGCACCGGCTGCTGTATCGCAACGGGCTCACGTTCGATGTGGCACGCCAGTCCATCGATGCGCTCGCCGCCGAGATGCCCGAGGCCGAGGGCGACATCACGATGATGAGCGAGTTTCTCGCCGGCACCACGCGCGGCATCGCTCGCTAGCCATGACCGTGATGGATTCGGAAGCCCCTCGCTTCGCGATGGTGGCGGGCGAAGCGTCGGGCGATCTGCTCGGCGGGCTGCTGCTGGCGAGCCTGAAGGCGCGCTGGCCGCAGCTGCAGGCCGGTGGCATCGGTGGCCCGAAGATGGTCGCGCAAGGCTTCGAGGCCTGGTGGCCGCACGACAAACTTTCGGTCAGCGGTTACGTCGAGGTGCTGAGCCACTATCGCGAGATCTCCGGCATCCGCAACCAGCTCACCGAGCGTCTGCTGAAGGCTGGCCCGGCCGAACGCGCCGACGTGTTCGTCGGCATCGACGCGCCCGACTTCAACCTCGACCTGGAAGCGAAGCTGAAGGCAAGCGGCATGAAGGCGATCCACTTCGTCAGCCCGTCGATCTGGGCCTGGCGCGGCAAGCGGATCGAGAAGATTCAGCGCGCGACCGACTTGGTGCTGTGCCTGTTCCCGTTCGAGCCGGCGATCTACGCGAAGCAGGGCGTGCCGGCGGCGTATGTCGGACATCCGCTGGCCGACGTGATCCCGCTCGACGTGCCGCGCGCCGAAGCGCGGGCCGGTCTCGGCATCGGCGCCGACGAAGTCGTCGTCGCGCTGCTGCCTGGCAGCCGCCGCGCCGAGGTCCAGTACATCGCGCCGCGGCTGCTGCAGGCCGCTGCCGAAATGCATCGCCAGCGGCCCGGCTTGCGCTTCGTGCTGCCGGTGGTGCCGGGGCTGCGTCATGTGGTCGAGCCGCTGCGCAAGCAGTACGCGGCCGACGTCAGGATCGATCTGCTCGACGGCCGCTCGCACGAGGCGCTCGCCGCCTGCGATCTGACGCTGATCGCCAGCGGCACCGCGACACTCGAAGCCGCGCTGTTCAAGCGCCCGATGGTCATCACCTATGTCATGCATGCGCTCAACTGGCAGATGATGAAGCGCATGAGCTATCAGCCTTGGGTCGGCCTGCCGAACATCCTGCTGAACGACTTCGCGGTGCCCGAGCTTCTGCAGGGCGCAGCCACGCCCGAGCGCTTGGCGCACGCGGGCCTCGCCTGGCTCGACGATCCCGAGCGCTGCGCGGCGCTGCACCGGCGCTTCGACGCACTGCACCGCGAGCTGCGCTGCAACACCGGCCAGAAAGCCACCGATGCCATCGAAGCGGTTCTTGCGGCCTGAGCAGCTCGGCCTCGTGTTCGATGTGCCGGGGCTGCTGGCCGGCGTCGACGAGGCCGGGCGCGGTCCGCTGGCCGGGCCGGTGGTCGCGGCGGCGGTGATCCTCGACGACCTGAAGCCGATCCGGGGCCTGAACGATTCCAAGGTGCTGACGGCACGGGCGCGCGAGCGTCTCTACGTCGAGATCCACGCGAAAGCGCTGTGCTTCTGCATCGCACAGGCCAGCGTCGAAGAGATCGACGAGCTCAACATCCTGCAGGCGACGATGCTGGCGATGCGCCGCGCAGTCGAGGGCCTCCGGTTGCGGCCGAACAAGGTGCTGGTCGACGGCAACCGGCTGCCGACGCTGAAGATCGCCGCCGAGGCCATCGTCAAGGGCGATGCGAAGGTCAAGGCGATCTCGGCCGCGTCGATCCTCGCGAAAGTGCACCGCGACCGGTTGTGCCAGGAACTGCATCGGCTGCACCCGCAATACGGCTTCGACGGCCACAAGGGCTATCCGACGCCGGCGCATCTGGCGGCGTTGAAGGAACACGGCGCGTGCCCGCACCACCGCCGCAGTTTCGCGCCGGTGCGCGACTTGCTCTGAGATGAGCACGCCGCAAGTCAAGACGATCGCGTCGCGCGACAACCCGCTGCTGGTGCGGCTGCGCAAGCTGGCCGGCGACCCGGCCGCGTACCGCAAGCTCGGCGAAGTCTGGATTGAAGGCGAGCATCTGTGCGCGGCGTTCGTGCAGCGCGGCGGGATCGCGGCGCAGGCCGTGATCACCGAAGAAGGCTGGCAGACGCCGGCGCTGCGCGTGATCGCCAGCACGGCGGCTTCGGTCGTCGTGATTCCGGCGGCACTGATGGTCAGCCTGAGCACGCTCGAGTCGCCGGCGCCGCTGTGCTTCGCGTTGCCGTGGACCGGCGCTGGTGAACTCGATCCGCAGGCACCCAGCGTGGTGCTCGATCGGCTGCAAGACGCCGGCAATGTCGGCAACATCCTGCGCAGCGCGTCGGCCTTCGGTTTCACGCAGGTGATCGCGATCAAGGGCACGGCGGCGCTGTGGTCGCCGAAGGTGTTGCGTGCCGGCATGGGCGCGCATTTCGCGCTGCGGCTGGTCGAAGTGGCGAGCGACGAGGCTGTCGCCAGGCTTCAGGTGCCGATGCTTGCGACCAGCTCGCACGCGGCGCGCGCCATCCACGAAGCGCCCTTGCCGTGGCCCTGCGCCTGGGTGATGGGCCACGAAGGGCAGGGCGTATCAAAGGCACTGATGCAGCGCTGCGCCGAGTCGCTGCGCATCCCGCAGCCGGGCGGCGAAGAATCGTTGAACGTGGCCGCCGCGGCCGCCGTGTGCCTGTACGAGTCGGCGCGCCAACGCACCTAGTACATCAACCGGTCCGGCCGCAAATCGCGCAGGATCGTCGTCGCGATCTCCTCGATCGACTTGTGCGTCGACGACAGCCACTCGATGCCTTCGCGCTTCATCATCGTCTCGGCCTCTTTGACCTCGAAACGGCAGTTTTCGATCGCCGCGTACTTGCTGTTCGGCCGGCGCTCGTTGCGGATGTGGCTCAGGCGCTCGGGGTCGATCGTGAGCCCGAAACACTTCTTCTTGAACGGCGCCAGGCTCGACGGGATCGCGCCGCGGTCGAAGTCTTCCGGGATCAGCGGGTAGTTCGCGGCCTTGATACCGTGCTGCATTGCCAGGTACAGCGAGGTCGGCGTCTTGCCGCTGCGGCTCACGCCGACCAGGATCACGTCGGCGCTGGCGAGGTTTTTCGACGATTGCCCGTCGTCGTGCGCGAGCGAGAAATTGATCGCCTCGATGCGGTCGGTGTACTCCTGACTCTTCGAGACGTCAGCGAAGCGGCCGACGCGGTGGTTCGAGGTCACGCCGAACTCGGCTTCGAGCGGCTCGATGAAGGTGTTGAACATGTCCAGCAGCAAGCCCTTCTGCTCGGTGCCGGCGACGCTGCCCTTCATGATCGCGAGGATCTCGGGGTCGACCAGCGTGATGAAGACGATCGGCTTGCGGCCCTCGGCGTCGGCCGTGTGGTTGATCTCGCGCAGCACCTGATGCGCCTTGTCGGGCGTGTCGATGAAGGGTCGGCGCACATGGCGCGACTTGATCGCGAACTGCGACATGATCGAGTTGCCGAAGGTTTCGGCGGTGATGCCGGTGCCGTCCGAGACGAAGAACACGGTGCGATTGGCCATGGTGCGGGGCTCGAGGAGCGGATTGAGATTCACGCCGATGATAGGCAGTTCACCCGTAAAATCGGTCGCAGTCTTCCGCCCCAGCCCATGAACCGCCCCGCCTGCTGCGCCCAACCCCTCCAGGGGTCTGTGAGCGCGCGCGGGGCGCGCGTTCGATGGCTGCCGCGACGTGGCGCCCGAATTTTTCAACCTCCCGGAGCTCTCCCATGTCAAGCAACCCCTTGGCGACCGCCCTGGTCGCCCCGTTTGAACACCTGAGAATGACCGACGTCGAGTCGGTGGGCGGCAAGAACGCCTCGCTCGGCGAAATGATCAGCCAGTTGGCCGCCTCCGGCGTGCGTGTGCCGGGCGGCTTCGCCACCACGGCGCACGCGTTTCGGCAGTTCCTGCAGCACAACGGGCTCGCGGCAAGGATCGAAGCGCGGCTGGCGGCGCTCGACACCGACGACGTGCGCGCGCTGGCCGAGGCTGGCGCCGAGATCCGCCACTGGATCGAGTCGACGCCGTTCCCACCCGAGCTCGATGCCGCGATCACCGAATCGTTCGCGAAGCTGACCGACGGCAACCCGAACGCCTCGTTCGCGGTGCGCTCGTCGGCCACCGCCGAAGACTTGCCCGACGCCTCGTTCGCGGGCCAGCAAGAGACCTTCCTGAACGTCGTCGGTATCGACGACGTGCTCGCGAAGATGAAGGAGGTGTTCGCCAGCCTCTACAACGATCGCGCCATCAGCTACCGCGTCCACAAGGGCTTCGCGCACAGCGACGTGGCGCTCTCGGCTGGCGTGCAGCGCATGGTGCGCTCCGACCTCGGCGCGGCCGGCGTGATGTTCACGATCGATACCGAATCGGGCTTCAGCGACGTCGTGTTCATCACCTCGAGCTACGGGCTCGGCGAGACCGTGGTGCAGGGCGCCGTGAACCCCGACGAGTTCTATGTCCACAAGCCCGCGCTGCGCGCCGGCAAGCGCGCGATCATTCGCCGCAACCTCGGTTCGAAGCTGATCAAGATGGAGTTCGCCACACCTGAAGAGAAGGCCAGGAGCGGGCATCTGGTCAAGACCGTCGACACGCTGCACGAGCACCGCAACCGCTATTCGCTGAGCGACGAAGACGTCGCCGAACTGGCCGGCTACGCACTGACGATCGAGGCCCATTACGGCCGCGCGATGGACATCGAGTGGGGCAAGGACGGCGCGGACGGCAAGCTCTACATCCTGCAGGCGCGGCCGGAGACCGTGAAGAGCCAGCAGGAGGGCAAGGTCGAGCAGCGCTACAAGCTGAAAGGCAGCGGCACCGTGCTCGCCGAAGGCCGCGCGATCGGCCAGAAGATCGGCACCGGCCCGGTACGCATCGTGCACAGCATCAAGGACATGGACCAGGTCCAGGCCGGCGACGTGCTCGTCACCGACATGACCGACCCGAACTGGGAGCCGGTGATGAAGCGCGCCAGCGCGATCGTCACCAACCGCGGCGGCCGCACCTGCCACGCGGCGATCATCGCGCGCGAGTTGGGCATCCCGGCGGTGGTCGGCTGCGGCGACGCGACCGAGGTGCTTCAGTCCGGCGCGCTGGTCACGGTTGCGTGCTCGGAAGGCGACACCGGCTACATCTACGACGGCCTGCTCGAGACCGAGGTTACCGACGTGCAGCGCGGCGTTCTACCGGATTGCCCGGTGAAGATCATGATGAACGTCGGCAACCCGCAGCTCGCGTTCGACT
>JAZJZJ010000073.1:3480-4668 GCA_040389925.1 Pseudomonadota bacterium | reverse complement strand
CCGAGCCCGCGCGCCAAGATCGCGAGCCGGCCCGACGACCCCGGCTTCTTCATCGAAGACTTCTGCAACTGGCAGGAGATCGACGCCTACCGGCGCTTCATCGTCGACTCGCCGCTCGCGCTGCTCGCCCAGCGGCTGATGGGCTCACAGACGGTGCGGCTGTACCACGACCACCTGCTCGTCAAGGAACCCGGCACGCGCCAGCGCACGCCGTGGCACCAGGATCAGCCGTACTACAACATCGACGGTGCGCAGACCGTGAGCATGTGGATCCCGGTCGACCCGGTGCCGCGCGCCTCGACGCTCGAATTCGTCGCCGGCTCGCACCTCGGCCCGTGGCTGATGCCGCGCACCTTCATGGACAACCAGGCGAAGTGGTTCCCCGAAGGCAGCCTGGCCGACCTGCCGGCGATCGAGGCCGATCGTTCGGCGCATCCGATCATCGGCTGGGACGTGCAACCCGGCGACTTCGTCTGCTTCCACATGCTCGCGCTGCACGCGGCCGCCGGCGTCGCCGGCACGACCCGCCGGCGCGTGTTCTCGGTGCGCTTTCTCGGCGACGACGTGCGGCACGCGCCGCGCGCGTGGGTCACGTCGCCGGCGTTCCCGGGGCTGGCCGACGAACTGCCGGCGGGCGCCGAGATGGACCACCCGCTGTTCCCGAAGCTGATCGGCTGATGGAGGCGGCGGCGCTTCGCGCCACGATCGAGCTGCGCTTGCACGCGTTCGAGCGCCACGCGCGCAATGATGCGGATGAAGGCGCGAGCCTGCGCCACGCGGCCGTCGCGGTCGCGATCACCGACGAAGGCTTCGGTGCCGACTTGCCCGGATTGCCGCAGCCGTCGGTCTGGAGCGAGCGCGCCGCGCTGATCCTGACGCGCCGCGCCGAGACGCTGCGCGACCACGCGGGCCAGTGGGCGCTGCCGGGCGGTCGCATCGAGCCCTTTGAAACGCCCGAGCAGGCGGCGCTGCGCGAGCTGTTTGAAGAAGTCGCGCTCGAACTCGATGCGAGCGCGGTGCTCGGCCGGCTCGACGATTTCGTGACGCGCTCGGGCTACGTCATCACGCCGGTCGTCGTGTGGGCCGGCGCGGCGCGCGTGATCGCGCCGAACCCCGCCGAAGTGCAGAGCATCCACCGCATCCCGATCGACGAGTTCATGCGCGCCGATGCGCCGATCCTGGAGCCGA
>JAZJZJ010000073.1:0-3380 GCA_040389925.1 Pseudomonadota bacterium | reverse complement strand
GGCTTCGGCGCGCGCCGCGAATGCGAGGGCCTGATCCTCGGCGGCCACGTGACGCTGGCCGGCCAGGTCTGCGACGACCCGTTCCTCGATGTCGAGCCCGACGGCCTCACCTTCGGCGTGCGCGGCGAGACTTGGCCGTACCGTGCGAAGGCGCTGGTGCTGCTGCACAAGCCGGCCGGCTACGAGTGTTCGCAAAAGCCCAAGCACCATCCGAGCGTGATGAGCCTGCTGCCGCTGCCGCTGCGCGTGCGCGGCCTGCAGCCGGTTGGCCGGCTCGACGAAGACACGACCGGCCTGCTGCTGATGACCGACGACGGCGCGTTGATCCACCGCCTCACGTCGCCGAAGAAGCATGTGCCGAAGGTCTACGAGATCGGCACGATCGATGCGGTCACGCCGAAGCAGATCGACGCGTTGCTGCACGGCGTCATCCTGCACGACGACCCGCTGCCGGTGCGCGCCGCCGCGGCCGAGCAGACCGGCGAGCGCGCGCTGCGCATGACCCTGCTCGAAGGCAAGTACCACCAAGTCAAGCGCATGGTCGCGGCCACCGGCAACACGGTGAACGCGCTGCACCGCAGTTCGTACGGCGTGCTCGCGCTGCCGGCCGATCTGGCGCCGGGGCAATGGCGCTGGCTGGCCGGGCCGGGCGACGTGCTCGGCGCGGCGCCATGACCGCGCTGAGATCGATCGCCCTGTTCGCGGCGCTCGCGGCGACGATGGGGGCCGCTCGCGCGGAACCCGAATTGAACGGGACGTGGCAAGCGACGTTCACCACCGCCAGCAGCGAGAACCGCGGCGCGCAGGTCGTCATCGACGGGTTGGGCGGAACCTGGACGACCTGTGCCCGCTCGGCCCAACGCCATCGGCACAGCTGTGTTGGCCGCCCGCAACCGATCTCGCTCTCGGACAGCGGGGCGTCGACGGTGACGCTGCGCATCGAAGGGTCGAAGCCGCGTGCGGCCAACACCGGCCGCCAGGCGCGGCTGACGCTGGTCGACATGCTGACGCTCGAAGGCGAGTTCGACGATGGCCGCGTGCTCAGGCTGGTGCGGCAGCCGGCGCCCGGCCCCTGACGCGCGCGCCGGCCGAAACGTCAGTCGGCGAAACGCAACGCCGCGCGCGCCTTGGCCTTCGCTGCTTCCTCATCGCGATCGCGCGGCGGTGCGTGGGTTTCGAGCGAGGCCAGCAGCGTGGCGGCGACCTGCGCGATCTCGGCGACCGCGAGATCGAACGCCGCCTCGTTCGCCTTCGACGGCTTGTGAAAGCCGCTGAGCTTGCGCACGAACTGCAGCGAAGCCGCGTGGATTTCTTCCGCGGTCACCGGCGGCTCGAAGTTGTGCAGCGTCTTGATGCTTCGGCACATCGCGGGGCCCTCCGTTCGCTCTTTCGTGGTCCGGTCAGTGCGCCTTGCT
The DNA here is from genome assembly GCA_040389925.1 of Pseudomonadota bacterium. Taxonomy (GTDB): domain Bacteria; phylum Pseudomonadota; class Gammaproteobacteria; order Burkholderiales; family Burkholderiaceae_C; genus LMDS01. The sequence goes on along the minus strand of JAZJZJ010000073.1, from coordinate 1,965 downwards.
GCGCGGCTTGGTCGTGACACCGGGGGTGTGGAACACGACCTGCTCGGGGTGCAACTCGGGCTCGCCGGCATTGGCGGCGTCGGCCAGCAGCTCCTTGCGCATCATCACGACGACGGTCGCCGGATTGACCTTGCCGTCGGGGTGCGCCGCGGCCTCGACCATCGCGCGATAGATCGGCGTGGGCAGCACCATCGCGAGTTCGAGGCTCAGTTCGTTGGCCATGTCGTAGTCGTCGGGCGCGGAGTTTTTGTCCAGCGTGCCGGCGAGCACCAGGTAGCGCGCGACCTTCTCGGTCAGGTCGAGCTTTTCGCGGGCGGGGAAGTCTTTCATGGTCATGTCTCCTGGAACGCAGTCAAGCCTTCGAGGGTACAGCACGCTGTCGCAATGGGTCTAGCGGCTCATTGCCTCGAACACCTTGGCCGCGGCCCACGCATCGTTCGCGGCGTACAGCAACTGGCTTTCCGAGAGCGCCCGCGCGGCCCAGTTCGAGGTGCTGGCCTTGCCCGACTTCAGAAAGCGCTTGCCGAACAGCAACGCAACCGCAGTCTTCACGCCGATGTCCTTGCGGTAGCCCTGGGCACGGAACAGGTGGTTCAGGTCGACGACGCCGAGCATCTCGACGCCGAGCTTGCCGCGGATGCGGCGCATGTCGTCGCCGAGGCCGAAACCGACCTTCTTGCCGTCGTGCGACGCCAGCAGCGCACACAGCGCCGCGCGGCACGCTGCGTCGTGGAGCTGGAAGATCCACGCCTTGTCGAGCGTCGCGAGTTGCAGGATGTGCGGCCCGTCGGAGACCTCGCCCTTCGCGAACGTCGGCTTCGATTCGGTGTCGAAACCGAGCATCGTCGCGCCGGCCAGCTCGGCGATCGCGCGCTCGGCCTGCGCGCCGGTCGCGACAAGCTCAATGCGCGCGAGCGGCAGGCGCTCGAACGGGTCGAGCGCGGCGATCTGCTCCTTGTCGGGTGTGGACGGCGCCTGGGTCATGCCATCGCCTCCGCGCGGCGCGGGTGGAACGTGACCGGCGCGAGCTCGCGTGCCCGCAACTGGCCGCAGCCGCCGTCCACGTCCTGCCCGGCCGACTGGCGCAGCTTCGTCAGCACGCCGCGCGAATGCAGCGTGCGTGCGATCGCCTCGGCGCGCTCGCGCGATGGGCGCTTGAAGGCCAGGCCGTCGACGCTGTTGTACGGAATCATGTTCAGCAGCGCGTACTTGCCGCGCAGCAATTCGACGATGCCGTCGAGTTCATCATCGCCGTCGTTGATGCCGTCGAGCAGCGTCCACTGGTACTGGATCGGGTAGCCGGTGGCACGCGCGTACCCTTCACCGAGCTCGACCAGTTCGGCCGGCGTGATGCGCGGCGCGCGCGGCATCAGCTGCGCGCGCAGTTCGGGCCGCGTCGAGTGCAACGACAGCGCCAGCGCCGGCTTCACGTTCATGCGCGGCAATTGCTCGAACACGCGCAGATCGCCGACGGTCGAGAACACCAGGTTCTTGTGGCCGATGCCGCCGGCGGTGCCGAGCAACTCGATCGCCTCGATCACGTTGTCGAGGTTGTGCGCCGGCTCGCCCATGCCCATGAAGACGACCTTTTTCACCGACCGCACGGGATGCGAAAGAGCGCGCGCGAGCGCGACCTGCGCGACGATCTCGGCGCTGCCCAACTGGCGCAGCAGGCCCTCGCGTCCGGTCATGCAGAACACGCAGCCGACCGCGCAGCCGAGTTGCGTCGACACGCACAGCCCGCCGCGCGGGAGCAGCACGCTCTCGACCGCCTGGCCATCGGCCAGCTCGACCAGCAGGCGCGACGAGCCGTCCCCGGCCGGGTGCTCCGACCGCAGCCGCGCCAGACCCGCCAGTTCGTCGACCAGCGTCGGCAGCATCGCGCGGACGCTGAGCGGGAGGAAATCCTCGGGCTTGCGCTTGCCGCTGTGCTGCGGCAATGCCATCGCCCACAGGCGCAGCACG
>JAZJZJ010000072.1:0-12663 GCA_040389925.1 Pseudomonadota bacterium | reverse complement strand
GCACCAGCGCCGCATCGCGATCGGCATCGACCTCGGCACCACGCATTCGCTGGTTGCCGCGGTGCGCAACGGCGTTGCCGAGTGCCTGCCCGACGAGGCAGGGCGCGTGATCCTGCCGTCCGCGGTGCGCTACCTCGCCGATGGCAAGCGCCAGATCGGCGCGGCGGCGCTCGCCGAAGCGGCCACCGACCCGCGCAACACGCTGGTCTCGGTCAAGCGCTTCATGGGCCGCGGCCTGGCCGACATCGAGGGCCGCGACAAGCTGCCCTACGACTTCGTCGACGCGCCCGGCATGGTGCAAATGCAAACGGTCGCCGGGATCAAGTCGCCGGTCGAGGTCTCGGCCGAGATCCTCGCGACCTTGCGCTTCCGCGCCGAAGACACTTTTGACGACGATGTGTTCGGCGCCGTCGTCACCGTCCCGGCGTACTTCGACGAAGCCCAGCGCCAAGCCACGAAGGACGCTGCACAACTCGCCGGCCTCAACGTGCTGCGCCTGATCAGCGAGCCGACTGCCGCCGCGATCGCCTACGGCCTGGAGAACGGCTCGGAAGGCCTGTACGCGGTCTACGACCTGGGTGGCGGAACCTTCGACATCTCGTTGCTGCGCCTCGCAGCCGGCGTGTTCGAGGTCGTCGCGACCGGTGGTGACTCGGCCCTCGGCGGCGACGACTTCGACGCCGTGCTGGCGGCCTGGGCGCTCGCCGAGGCCGGCCTCGAAGCGCAGACAGCGCAAGACAAGCGCGCCGTGCTGGTCGCCGCCCGCGCCGCGAAAGAAAAACTCTCGGCCGCCGATCACACGACACTCGCCTGCCCGCTCGCCGCCGGCGAACTGTCGGTGCGCATTGACCGAGCGCAGTTCGACGCGCTCGCGCAGCCGCTGCTCGCGCGCACGTTGACGGCGGTGCGCAAGGTGCTGCGCGACGCGAAGACCGAGAGGTCCGAGGTCCGCGGCGTCGTGATGGTGGGTGGCTCGACCCGCATGCCGATGGTGCAGTCGGCGGTCGGCGAGTTCTTCGGCCAGACGCCGCTGACGAACCTGAATCCCGACGAAGTCGTCGCGCTCGGCGCGGCGATCCAGGCCAACGGTCTCGCCGGCAATGCCGGTGCCGACGAACTGCTGCTGCTCGACGTGATTGCGCTCTCGCTCGGCCTCGAGACGATGGGTGGCCTGGTCGAACGCATCATCCCGCGCAACAGCACGATCCCGACCGCGCGCGCGCAAGACTTCACGACCTTCAAGGACGGCCAGACCGCGATTGCGATCCATGTGGTTCAGGGCGAGCGCGAAGTGGTGAGCGACTGCCGCTCGCTGGCGCGTTTCGAATTGCGCGGCATCCCGCCGATGGTGGCGGGTGCGGCGCGCGTCCGCGTCAGTTTCGCGGTCGATGCCGATGGCCTGTTGAACGTCACGGCGCGCGAAGAGACCTCGGGCGTCGAAGCCGCGATCAGCGTGAAGCCGAGTTACGGCCTGGCCGACGAAGAGATCGCCCGCATGCTGACCGAGAGCTTCAGCACCGCCGAGGCCGACATGGTCGAGCGTGCGCTGCGCGAATCGCGGGTCGAGGCCGAGCGCATGCTGCTGGCCACACGTGCGGCGCTGAAGGCCGACGGCGATCTGCTGACGGCCGCGGATCACGCGAGCATCGACGCGCTGCTCACGACACTCCAGGCCAGCCGCGAAAGCACCGACCACCATGCGATCGACGCGGCCGTCGAAGCGCTCGCCAAAGGCACCGAAGCGTTCGCGGCCGAGCGCATGAACCGCAGCATCCGCGTCGCGCTTGCCGGCCGCAGTGTCGATCAGATCTGAATCGAGTCTCCGCCATGCCCATCATCAAGATCCTGCCGCACACCGAATACTGCCCCGAGGGCGCGCAGATCGAAGCGCCGGCCGGCACCTCGATCTGCGAAGCGCTGCTCGACCATCACATCAACATCGAGCACGCCTGCGAACTGAGTTGCGCCTGCACGACCTGCCACGTCGTCGTGCGCCAAGGCCTCGCGTCGCTCGGCGAGATGGACGAAGCCGAAGAAGACCTGCTCGACCGCGCTTGGGGCCTGGAGCCGAACTCGCGCCTGTCGTGCCAAGCGATTCTGTCGAACCAGGACGTGACGATCGAGATCCCGAAGTACACGATCAACCACGCGAAGGAAGGCCACTGAGCCACCTCGTTCGTCGCGCAACGGTCTTGATACTTTCCTGATGCCGCGCGCCGGAGTCTCTACGCCGATTTGACGCGGCCGTCCCCACCATTCAAGGCTTGAAGAATGCCTTGAGAGGGATGTATGGACTTCGTCTACCTGGGAGCCACCGCCGTGATGGCGCTGGCCCTGTGCGGCCTCGTCGCCACCTGCGACAAGCTGGGGGCGCGCAAATGACGTGGCTCCATTGGCTCAGCGGTGCAGCCTCGATCGGGCTGCTCGTCTACCTGATCTGCGCGTTGTTCAACGCCGAGGAGTTCTGACATGAACCCCCACGCCTGGACTCAACTCGTTGTCTTTCTGCTCGTGCTCACGGTGATCGCGTGGCCGATGGGGCGGTGGCTCGCCGCCGTCGCCGACGGCTGCCTGCCGGGTTGGCTCGCGCCGATTCGCCGCATTGAGAACGGTCTCTACAAGCTCGCCGGTGTGGATGCCGGCGCCAGCACGGGCTGGAAGCCGTACGCGCTCGGCCTGCTCGCGTTCAACGTGCTTGGTGTCATCGCGGTGTATGCGCTGCAGCGGCTGCAAGGCGTGTTGCCGCTGAACCCGCAGGCACTCGCCGGCGTCAGCCCCGACTCGTCGTTCAACACCGCGATCAGCTTCGTCACCAACACCAACTGGCAAGGCTACGGCGGCGAGGTGACGATGAGCTACCTGACCCAGATGCTCGGGTTGACGGTGCAGAACTTTCTCTCGGCCGCCAGCGGCATTGCGGTCGTCTACGCGCTGATCCGCGGCTTTGTCGCGCGCTCGACCGGTGTGATCGGCAACGTCTGGGCCGACCTGACGCGCATCACCTTGTACGTGCTGCTGCCGCTGTCGCTCGTGTTCGCGGTCGCGCTGGTCGGCCAGGGCGTGATCCAGAATTTCGACGCCTACAAGGATGTGACGACACTCGAGGTCAACGCTTGGCAAACTCCCAAAAACGGTCCTGACGGCCAGCCCCTGAAAGACGACAAGGGCAACCCGGTGATCGAAGAGCGGCAGGTGACGACGCAAACGCTCGCAATGGGGCCGGTCGCGTCGCAGGAGGCGATCAAGCTGCTCGGCACGAATGGCGGCGGCTTCTTCAACGCCAACTCGGCGCACCCGTTCGAGAACCCGACGCCGCTCGCGAACTTCCTGCAGATGCTGGCGATCTTCGTGATCCCGGCCGGGTTGGTGTTCGCGTTCGGCCGCCTCGTCGGCGACATGCGACAAGGCTGGGCGGTGCTGGCCGCCATGACGGTGTTGTTCGTCGTCGCAGTGCTGATCGTGACGCCGGCGGAGCAAGCGGGCAACCCGCAGTTCGCTGCGCTCGGCATCGATCAGACGCCATCTGCGCTGCAGCCGGGCGGCAACATGGAAGGCAAGGAAGCGCGCTTCGGCATCGCCGCAACCACGCTGTTCGCCGCGATCACCACCGCCGCGTCGTGCGGCGCGGTCAACGGCATGCACGACTCGTTCATGCCGCTCGGCGGCGCGGTGCCGATGGTGCTGATGCAACTCGGCGAGGTCGTGTTCGGTGGCGTCGGCTCGGGGCTGTACGGCATGCTGATCTTCGCGATCCTGGCGGTCTTCATCGCCGGGCTGATGATCGGCCGCACGCCCGAGTACCTGGGCAAGAAGATCGAATCGTTCGACATGAAGATGACCTCGATCGCGATCCTCGCGACGCCCACGCTCGTGCTCGCCGGGACCGCGCTCGCCGTGTCGCTCGACATGGGTCGATCCAGCCTCGCCAACCCGGGCGCACACGGCTTCTCGGAGATCCTGTACGCGCTGAGCTCGGCCGCCAACAACAACGGCAGCGCGTTCGCCGGCCTGTCGGCGAACACGCCGTTCTGGAACGCGCTGCTGGCGGTGGCGATGTGGTTCGGCCGCTTCGCGGTGATCGTGCCGGTGCTGGCGATCGCCGGCAGCCTCGCGGCCAAGAAGCGCCTCGCGGTGACCCCCGGCACGCTGCCCACGCACGGCCCGCTGTTCGTCGTGCTGCTGCTCGGCTCGGTGCTGCTCGTCGGCCTGCTGAACTACGTGCCCGCGCTCGCGCTGGGGCCGGTGGTCGAGCACTTCATGTTGTGGTCGGGCCAGTGAGCGAACAAACAATCATGACTACCCTCAAATCCTTCTCCCTGCTCGACCCCGCGTTGGTGACACCGGCAATCGCCTCGGCCTTCAAGAAGCTGAACCCGCGCGTGCAGTGGCGCAACCCGGTGATGTTCGTCGTCTACGTCGGCAGCATCATCACCACGATCCTGTGGATTCAGGCGCTCGGCGGCCACGGCGAAGCGCCCGCGGGCTTCACCCTTGCAATCACCTTGTGGCTCTGGTTCACCGTGCTGTTCGCGAACTTCGCCGAAGCCATGGCCGAGGGCCGCAGCAAGGCCCAGGCCGCGTCGCTGCGCGGCATGAAGCGCAAGGTCACGGCCAAGAAGCTGCAGGAGCCGAAGCACGGCTCGTCGTGGATCCCCATGCCGACCGACGAACTGCGCAAGGGCGCGGTGGTGCTGGTCGAGACCGGCGACGTGATCCCGCTCGACGGCGAGGTGATCGAAGGCGTGGCCTCGGTCGACGAGAGCGCCATCACCGGCGAATCGGCGCCTGTCATCCGCGAATCGGGCGGCGACTTTTCTTCCGTCACCGGCGGCACGCGCGTGCTGTCCGACTGGCTGGTCGTGCGCATCGGCGTGAACCCCGGCGAGTCGTTCGTCGATCGCATGATCGCGATGGTCGAAGGCGCGAAGCGCCAGAAGACGCCGAACGAAATCGCGTTGAACATCCTGCTGGTCGCGCTGACGATCGTGTTCCTGGTCGTCGTCGTCACGCTGCTGCCGATGTCGATCTTCAGCGTCGACACGGCCAAACTCGGCTCGGCCGTGACGATCACGACGCTGATCGCGCTGCTGGTGTGCCTGATCCCGACGACGATCGGTGCGTTGCTCTCGGCGATCGGCGTGGCCGGCATGAGCCGCATGATGCAGGCCAACGTGATCGCGACCTCGGGCCGCGCGGTCGAGGCGGCCGGCGACGTCGACGTGCTGCTGATGGACAAGACCGGCACGATCACGCTCGGCAATCGCCAGGCCTCGGCCTTCATGCCGGCCACCGGCGTGACCGAGCAGGCGTTGGCCGACGCGGCGCAGCTCGCGTCGCTGGCTGACGAAACGCCCGAAGGCCGCAGCATCGTCGTGCTCGCGAAGCAGAAGTTCAACCTGCGCGAGCGGGCGATGGCGAGCTTGGGCGCGAGCTTCGTGCCCTTCACCGCGCAGACGCGCATGAGCGGCGTCGACCTGACGGTCGACGGCGTGGCGCGCCAGGTGCGCAAGGGCGCGGGCGACGCGATCCGCAAGCACGTCGAGTCGCTCGGCGGCGCGTGGCCGGCCGATGTGCAGGCGGCGGCCGACGATGTGTCGCGCCGCGGCAGCACGCCGCTGGTGGTGGCCGACGGCAGCAAGGTGCTGGGCGTCGTCGAGCTGAAAGACATCGTCAAGGGCGGCATCAAGGAGCGTTTCGCCGAGCTGCGCCGCATGGGCATCAAGACGATCATGATCACCGGCGACAACAAGCTCACCGCCGCGGCGATCGCGGCCGAGGCCGGCGTCGACGACTTTCTCGCCGAGGCCACGCCCGAGGCCAAGCTGAAGCTGATCCGCGAATACCAGAGCGAAGGGCGCCTCGTCGCGATGACCGGCGACGGCACCAACGACGCCCCGGCGCTGGCGCAGGCCGATGTGGCGGTCGCGATGAACACCGGCACGCAGGCCGCGAAAGAGGCCGGCAACATGGTCGACCTCGACTCCAACCCGACCAAGCTGCTGGAGATTGTCGAGACCGGCAAGCAGCTGCTGATGACGCGCGGTTCGCTGACGACCTTCTCGATCGCGAACGACGTGGCGAAGTACTTCGCAATCATCCCGGCCGCGTTCGCGACCACCTACCCGCAGCTGAAGGCGCTCGACGTGATGGGCTTGCACAGCCCGGCGTCGGCGATCCTGGCGGCGGTGATCTTCAACGCGATCATCATCATCTTCCTGATCCCGCTAGCGCTCAAAGGTGTGAGGTACCGCGCGATCGGCGCCGCGGCGCTGTTGCGCCGCAACGTGCTGATCTACGGCCTGGGCGGGCTGATCGTGCCGTTCGTCGGCATCAAGCTGATCGACATGGCTCTGGCCGCGACTCACCTCCTTTGAAGCAGGACACCACCATGATTGCAATCGTTCGCCCGGCCCTCGTGCTGTTCGCGGCGCTCACCGTCGTGACCGGCGTCGCGTATCCGCTGGCCGTGACCGGCATCGCCAAAACGGTGTTCCCGGCACAGGCAGCCGGCAGCCTGATCGAGCGCGACGGCAAGACCGTCGGCTCGGCGCTGATCGGCCAGAACTTCTCGGACCCGAAGCACTTCTGGGGCCGCCCGTCGGCGACCTCGCCGATGGCCAACAACGCCGCCAACTCGAGCGGTTCGAACCAGGGGCCGTTGAACCCGGCGCTGATCGACGCCGTCAAGGGCCGCATCGCCGCGCTGCAGGCGGCTGATCCGGACAACAAGCTGCCGATCCCGGTCGACCTGGTGACGGCGTCGGCCAGCGGCCTCGACCCGCACATCAGTGTGGGCGGCGCCAACTACCAAGCCGCGCGCGTTGCGGCGGCACGCAAGCTGCCGATCGACAAGGTGCAGGCGCTGATCGAGCAGAACACCGAAGGCCAGCGGTTCGGCTTTATCGGCGAGCCGCGCGTCAACGTGCTCAAGCTCAACCTGGCGCTGGCCGCGCTGCCGAGCTGAGCCAACGCGACAATAGCCGATGGCCGACACGCGCCCCGACCCCGACGAATTGCTCGTACAACTGCGCGACGAGGCCACGCGCGCCGCGCGCGGCAAGCTGCGCATCTACTTCGGCGCGTCGGCCGGCGTGGGCAAGACCTGGGCGATGCTCGCTGCCGGCCGTGCGCTGAAGGCCGGTGGGCTCGATGTGCTCGCCGGCGTCGTCGAGACCCATGGTCGCGCCGAGACCGCGGCACAGTTGCAAGGCCTCGACGTGCTGCCGCCCGCGCAGCTCACCGCGCGCGGCCGAACGCTGCCCGAGTTCGACCTCGACGGCGCGCTGCAGCGTCGCCCGGCGCTGATCCTGGTCGACGAGCTCGCGCACAGCAACGTCGCCGGTTCGCGCCATCCGAAGCGCTGGCAGGACATCGAGGAACTGCTCGACGCCGGCATCGACGTCTATACGACGCTGAATGTGCAGCACTTGGAGAGCCTGAACGACGTGGTCGGCGGCATCACCGGCATCCGCGTGCACGAGACGCTGCCCGACACGTTTTTCGACTCTGCCTCCGAGGTCGTGCTGGTCGACACGCCGGCCGACGAGTTGATCGGGCGGCTGAAGGCCGGCAAGGTCTACTTGCCGGCGCAGGCCGAGCGCGCGGCGCGCAACTTCTTCCGCAAGGGCAACCTGATGGCGCTGCGCGAACTCGCGCTGCGCCGCACCGCCGACCGCGTCGAGGACGACGTCCAGGCGTATCGCGTCAACGCGTCGATCGCGCCGGTCTGGAAGACCGAGGCCGCGCTGCTGTGCGCGATCGGCCCGCGCGACGGCGACGACCATGTGGTGCGCAGCGCGGCGCGGCTGTCGCAGCAGCTCGCGGTGGCGTGGCACGCGGTTTACGTGGAGACGCCGGCGCTGCAACGGCTGACGAACGCGCAGCGCGAGCGCATTCTGCAGACCGTGAAGCTCGCGGCGGAACTCGGCGCGACGACCGCGGTGCTCTCGGCGCAGAACGTGCCGGCCGCGCTGGTCGAGCACGCGCGGCATCACAACCTGTCGAAGGTGGTGATGGGCCACAACGAGCCGCGCGCGCCGTGGCAGTTCTGGCAGCGCGAAGCGCTCGGCCGGCGCCTGGCGCAGCTCGCGCCCGAGTTCGACCTGATCGAGGTCGGCGAAGGCCAGCGCAGCGAGACCGCCGCGCCGACCGCGAAGCCGCACGCCGATGCCGCCGGCAGCGAGTTCGCGCCCGACACCCGCATCGGCTACCTGTGGGCGGCCGCGGCCTGCGGCGCGACCACGCTGATCGCGACGCCGCTCGCGCCGATCTTCGATCTCGCCAACATCGTGATGCTGTTCCTGCTCGCGGTCGTCGGCGTGGCGGTGCGCTTCGGGCGCGGGCCGGCGGTGCTGGCGGCGTTCCTGAACGTCGCGGCGTTCGACTTCTTTTTCGTCTCGCCGCGCCTGTCGTTCGCGGTCAGTGACGTGCAGTACCTGTTGACGTTCGCGGTGATGCTAGCGGTCGGTCTGATCACCGGGCAGCTGACGGCCGGGCTGCGCTTCCAGGCGCGCGTCGCGACACACCGCGAGGCGCGGTCGCGGGCGCTGTTCGAGGTCGCGCGCGACCTGTCGAGCGTGCTGCTGCCCGAGCAGTGCGTCGAGATCGCCGAACGTGCGATCGGGCGCGCGTTCCATGGCCGCGCGCACGTGTTCCTGCTCGACATGAGCGAGCGCCTGCGGCTGCCGCGTTCGGCGCCGCACGAGCCGAGCCTGGATATCGGCACCGCGCAATGGGCGCTCGACCATGCCGAAGCCGCCGGCCTGGGCACCGACACCTTGCCCGGCAGCGCCTGGCTCTACCTGCCGCTGAGGGCGCCGATGCGCACGCGCGGCGTGCTCGCGCTGCGGCCCGAGCAGCCGCGCCTGCTGCTCGTGCCCGAGCAGCGCCAGCAGCTCGAAACCTTCGCGGTGCTGGTGGCGATCGCGCTGGAGCGCGTGCACTATGTCGAGGTTGCGCAGCAGGCCACCGTGCAGATCGAGTCCGAGCGCTTGCGCAACTCGATGCTGTCGGCGCTGTCGCACGACCTGCGCACGCCGCTGGCCGCGTTGTACGGTCTGGCCGACACGCTGGTCGGCAGCACGCCGCCGCTGCTGCCGCAGCCGCTGGAGATCGCACGTGCGATCGGCAACGAGGCACGGCGCATGAACGCGATGGTGGGCAACCTGCTCGACATGGCGCGGTTGCAGAGCGGCGCGGTGCAGCTCAGGCGCGACTGGCAGCCGATCGAGGAGGTGGTGGGAACGGCGCTGCAATCGGTCGGTGCGGCGCTGGCCGGGCGCAACGTGCGCACCGAGCTCGCACCCGGGCTGCCGCTGGTCAACATCGATGCGGTGCTGATCGAGCGCGTGCTTGCGAACCTGCTCGAGAACGCCGGCAAGTACACGCCCAAAGGCAGCACGGTGACGATTGCCGCGCGCGTGGTCGCGCCCGATCTGCTGGTCAGCGTCACCGACGACGGACCCGGCCTGCCTGCGGGCCGCGAGGAGGCGCTGTTCGAGAAGTTCACGCGCGGCGAGCGCGAGTCGGCGACGCCGGGCGTCGGCCTGGGTTTGGCGATCTGTCGCGCGATCGTCGAGGCGCACGAAGGGCGCATTTGGGTCGAGTCGGCCGACCTGCCGGCGCCGCAACGCGGTGCGCGTTTCTGCTTCACGCTGCCGCTGGGGTCGCCGCCGTCGATGCCGGCGAGCGAGGAAGGAGAGGGCGCGTGAGTGATCCCAACCCGATCGCCGTGATCGTCGAGGACGAGCCGCAGATCCGCCGCTTCGTGCGCGCCGCGCTCGAGGCCGAGCACTGGCACGTTTTCGAGGCCGGGACCGTGAAGCAGGGGCTGGTCGAGGCAGGCACGCGCCGGCCCGATCTGGTGATCCTCGACCTCGGCCTGCCGGACGGCGACGGCGTCGACTTCCTGCGAGATCTGCGCCACTGGTCGCAAGTCGCGGTGATCGTGCTGTCGGCGCGCACCGACGAGGCCGAGAAGATCGCCGCACTCGATGCCGGTGCCGACGACTACCTGACCAAGCCCTTCGGTGTCGGCGAACTGATGGCGCGCGTGCGGGTCGCGCTGCGCCGCAACCAGAAGGCGGCGGAGCCGGGCAGCGCGGTGTTCTCGTTCGGCACCGTGACGGTCGACTTCACGACGCGCCGGGTGCAGCGCGACGGCGAACTCGTGCACCTGACCCCGATCGAATACCGCCTGCTCGGCGTGCTGATCGCGAATGTGGGCCGTGTGCTGACGCACCGCGCGCTGCTGCGCGAAGTGTGGGGTCCGTCGCATTCCGAACGCACGCACTACCTGCGCGTCTACATGGGCCAGCTGCGGCAGAAGCTCGAAGACGACCCGGCGCAGCCGCGCCACATCCTGACCGAGACCGGTGTGGGCTACCGGCTGGTCGCCGACTGAGCGCTCGATCAGGCGGCTTGCTTCTCGACGTGCCCGTGGCGCGTGTAGAGAAAGTCGAGCACTTCCTTGCGGTAGTGCACGTAGCGCGTGTCTTCGGCCAGCTCGATGCGGTCGCGCGGGCGCGCGAGATCGACCGTGAGGATCTCGCCGATCGTCGCCGCCGGCCCGTTCGTCATCATCACGATGCGATCGGAGAGCAGCACCGCTTCGTCGACATCGTGCGTGACCATCACGGTCGTGCTCTGCGTGCGGCCGACGATCTTCAGCAACTCGTCCTGCAGCTTCGCGCGGGTCAGTGCGTCAAGCGCGCCGAACGGTTCGTCGAGCAGCAGCACCTTCGGCTCCATCGCCAACGCGCGCGCGATGCCCACGCGCTGCTTCATGCCGCCCGAAATCTCGTGCGGGCGCTTCTGCGCCGCGTGGTCCATGCCGACGAGCGCGAGCGCGGCGTGGGTGCGCTCGGCGAGCTTCGCTTTGGTCTCCGTCGACGCAAACACGCGCTCGACCGCGAGGTGCACGTTCTCGAAGCAGGTCAGCCACGGCAGCAGCGAGTGGTTCTGGAACACGACCGCGCGCTCCGGGCCGGGCGCGGCGATCTCGCGGTTGTCGCAGATCAGCGCGCCGGCGCTCGGCAAGGTCAGCCCGGCGATCAGGTTCAGCAGCGTTGACTTGCCGCAGCCAGAGTGGCCGATCAGCGTGATGAACTCGCCCTTGTCGACGGTCAGGTTGATGTCGCGCAGCGCATGGAAGCTGCCTTTGCGCGAGGTGAACACCATCTCGGCGTGCTGGACTTCGATGAAGTGGCTCATGTTGAGGCTCCGGTCAGGTTTCGTCGAAGCTGAAACGCTTGGCGATGTTCACCAGCAGCATCTCGAGCAACAGGCCGACCACGCCGATCACGAGGATCGCGATCAGAATGTGCGGCACGTTCAGGTTGTTCCACTCGTCCCAGACCCAGAAGCCGATGCCGACGCCGCCGCGCTGCACGCCGACCGCGGTGTTGATGATCATCGGCCAGATCGAGCAGATGAAAATGGTCCAGATCGCAGCCGGGTTTGCGGCCTTGAACACCAGCAGCCCGATCGGCAGCCAGGCCAGCGGCGAGACCGGCCGCAACAGGCTGATCAGTGGCGAGAGCGCGCGGTTCAGCACCTCGAAGCGGCCGATCGCGAAGCCCATCGGGATGCCAACCAGCGCCGCGAGGCCGAAGCCGACCGCGACACGTTCGAGCGAGAACAGGATGTTCCAGCCGATGCCCTGGTCGTTCGGCCCCTTGCTGTAGAACGGGTCGGAGAAGACCTTGACCGCCTCGATGAAGGTGGCGGCCGGCGTCGGAAAGGTCGTGCTCTTCATCGTCAGCAGCGCCCAGATGCCGATCAGCAGCGCGATGCCGAAGATCGGCGGCAGCACCTTGCCAGCGAGTTCGCGCCAGTCGTAGGGGGGCTTGCGCGGCACCGGGATCGGCGCGGGTTTTACGACGGGTGGATTGGCGACGCTGAGGCTGGCCGCGGGCGACGTTGTGGGTGTTGCGTCGAGCGTCGTCTGTCGCGGCGAGTGGAATACGGCTGCAACCATGTCGGTTCTCCTTGAACGTCAGGCCTTGACCTTGAAACTGTCGGCGTACTTCTTCGGGTCTTTGCCGTCCCAGACCACGCCGTCCAGCAGCTTGCTGGAGCGCATCACGTCTTTCGGCACCGGCACCTTGACCTGCGCGGCGGCCTGCTTGTAGAGATCGATCTGGTTGATCTGCGTCGCGACCGCGAGGTAGTCGGGGTGCTCCTTCAGCAAACCCCAGCGCTTGTGCTGGGTCAGGAACCACATGCCGTCGCTGAGGAACGGGAAGTTCACCAGCCCGTCGTTGTAGAACTTCATGTAGTTCGGATCGTCCCAGGTCTTGCCCAGGCCGTTCTGGTAGCGGCCGAGGATGCGCTGGTTGATGACGTCGACGCTGGTGTTGACGTAGCTCTTGTCGGCCACCGTCTCGGCCATCTTGTTCTTGTTGCCCAGGCTCGCGTCGATCCACTTGCCGGCCTCCAGAATCGCCATCACGACCGCGCGCGCGGTGTTCGGGTACTTCTTGACGAAGTCGTTGGTGGTGCCGAGCACCTTTTCGGGGTGATCCTTCCAGATGTCCTGCGTCGTGATCGCGGTGATGCCGATGCCGTCGGCGATCGCGCGGTGGCCCCAGGGCTCGCCGACGCAGTAACCGTCCATGTTGCCGACGCGCATGTTCGCGACCATCTGCGGCGGCGGCACGGTGA
>JAZJZJ010000071.1:0-6725 GCA_040389925.1 Pseudomonadota bacterium | reverse complement strand
CCAGAACGCGACGATGTTGTCGTTGGTCTCGTTGTCGGTCGGGATCTCGACCAGATCGATCGCGCCGGCGCCCCAGTCGCCTTTGGGTTCGACCCACAGGCTCGGGCGCCGGTCGTAAAACACGCCGTCGTCCTGGTAGTTCGCGAAGTCCTTGTCGCGCTGCAACAGGCCGAAGCCGCGCGGACTGCGGTCGGCGAAGGCGTTGAAGCTGACGTTCAACGGGTTGCGCAGCGGCCGCCACAGCCACTCGCCGGCACCGTTGTGGATCGCCAGGCCGTCGGAGTCGTGGATCTCGGGGCGCCAGTCGTTGCCCTTGCGCTTGTCGTTCTCGCCGGCCTGAAACATGCTGGTGCACGGCGCGATGCCGAGGCGTTCGATCTCCCGGCGCGGGTAGAGCGCGATGTCCACGTCCATCAGCGTCGTGTCGCCCGGCGTGATCGCGAAGCGGTAGGCGCCGGTGACGCTGGGCGAATCGAGCAGTGCGTGCACGACCAGCGTGTTCGCGTCGGCCGCCGGGCGCTCGAACCAGAAGCTCGTGAACTCCGGAAACTCTTCGGCGCGCTGCATGCCGGTGTCGATCGCAAGGCCGCGCGCCGACAGGCCGTACTGGCGCGTGCCGCTGGTCGCGCGGAAGTAGCTCGCGCCGAGAAAGGCGGCGATGTCGAAGTCGGGCGCGAGGTGGAACTTGAAGCGAAAGCCCGCGAAGCCGAGGTCGGCCGGCTGGCGTTTGCCATCGAGGCCGCTCTTGCCGTAGTCGAACATCGCCGGGTCGTAGGCGAGTTGCTGTGCCTGCCCGTTCGTGACCTCGAACATCTGCACCGGCCGCTTGAAGAACAGGCCAAGGTGAAAGAGTTCGAGCTTGAAGCGCAGCTTGTCGTCGGCCCACAGCGCGTGCTCGGGCTTGAAGCGGATCGCCTGGTACTGATCCCAGTTCAACGCGGCGATCGCGGCCGGCAGCTTGTTGACCGGCGCCTGGTAGGGCTTGCCGGCCAGCGCGCGGGCGTGGCCCTTGAGCCAGGCGAGGTCGAAGGGCTGCGGCTTGCCGAGGGCTTTTAGCGCGCTCGCCTGCGCGAGCGGCCACAGGAAACTGCTCGTGCCGAGCGCCGCGCTGGCATGAAAGAGATTGCGAAGGAGGGTGCGTCTTTGCATGGCCGGCATTCTTGCGCGCTTTTGGGCCGGCCCGTGACGAGGGGTATCGGCCTGCCGCTAGACTTGCCCGCTTACCTTCCTGCCAGCTTCCCATCAAGGCCACCATGCCCGCTCTCACCGACGCCGTCGTGCTCGACGCGCTCAAGACCGTCATCGACCCGAACACCGGCACCGACTTCGTCTCGACCCGGCAACTGAAGAACCTGCGCATCGAGGGCGGCGACGTGGCTTTCGATGTCGAGCTCGGCTACCCGGCGAAGAGTCAGATCGCCGGGCTGCGCAAGGCGCTGATCGCGGCGGCGCGCACGGTCGACGGGGTGCAGAACGTCAGCGCGAACCTCACGATCAAGATCACTGCGCATGCGGTGCAACGCGGCGTGCAGCTGCTGCCGAAGGTCAAGAACATCGTTGCGGTCGCGTCGGGCAAGGGCGGCGTCGGCAAGAGCACGACCGCGGTGAACCTGGCGCTCGCACTCGCCGCCGAAGGCGCGACCGTCGGCATCCTCGACGCCGACATCTACGGCCCGAGCCAGCCGATGATGATGGGCATCGAAGGTCGCCCCGAGAGCGCCGATGGCAAGACGATGGAGCCGATGGAGAACTACGGCGTGCAGGTCATGTCGATCGGTTTTCTGGTCGAACAGGACAACCCGATGATCTGGCGCGGCCCGATGGCCACGCAGGCGCTGGAGCAGCTGCTGCGCCAGACCAACTGGGCCGAGCTCGACTACCTGATCGTCGACATGCCGCCCGGCACCGGCGACATCCAGCTCACGCTGAGCCAGCGCGTGCCGCTGACCGGCGCGGTGATCGTGACGACGCCGCAAGACATCGCGCTGCTCGACGCCAAGAAGGGCATCAAGATGTTCGAGAAGGTCGGCGTGCCGATCCTGGGCATCGTCGAGAACATGGCGGTGCACGTGTGCGAAAAGTGCGGCCATGTCGAACACATCTTCGGCGAGGAGGGCGGCAAACGCCTGGCCGCCGAGTACAAGATGGATTACCTCGGTGCGCTGCCGCTGAACCTGTCGATCCGTGTGCAGGCCGACAACGGCCGGCCGAGCGTGGTCAGCGACCCGGACGGCGAGATCGCCGGGCTGTACAAGTCGGTCGCACGCCAGGTGGCGGTGAAGATCGCGCAGCGCGCGAAGGATTTTTCGTCGAAGTTCCCGACGATCTCGATCTCGAAGAACACCTGATCGCATGAACCTGCTGGATGCGATGCGCTACCTGGTGGCGCTCGAACAGCATCGGCACTTCGGCCGCGCGGCGAGCGCCTGCCACATCACCCAACCGGCGCTGTCGAACGCAATCCGTGCACTCGAAGTGGAGCTCGACATCGCGATCGTGCGCCGCGGCCGTGCCTACGAGGGCCTGACGCCCGAGGGCGAGCGCGTGCTCGCGAGCGCGAACCGGCTGCTGCACGAACAGGAGTTGCTGCGCCAGGATCTGCACAGTGGCGCGGGCCACCCGCGCGGCGCGCTGACGATCGGTGCGGTGCCGACGACGATGCCGGTGGCGGCGCGCTTCGCCGCGCAGCTGCAGATGCGTCACCGCGGCATCGTGCCGGTGGTGCGCTCGCTCAGCTCGCCCGAGATCGAGTCGGGGCTCGAGAACCTGTCGCTCGACATCGGCCTGGGCTACACCGCGCGCGGCACGCGCTTCACGGCGCTGCCGCAATACGAAGAGCACTACTTCCTGCTGCGCCGTGCCGAGCACGCCGCCGGCGTCACGCTGCAACGCGGTCAGGGCATCGGCTGGCGTGAGGCGGGCGCATTGCCGCTGTGCCTGCTGACGCCCGAGATGCACAACCGCAGCATCGTCGACGCGGCGTTCCGCGAGGCCGGTGTCGAGGTGCGGCCTGTGATCGAGACCAATTCGATCGTCGGCCTGGTGCTGAGCGTGCTCGACGGCGAGGTCTGCGCCGTGCTGCCCGGTGCGTTGCTGACGCTGGTGCGCGGCCAGCCGGGGCTCGAAGTGCTGCCACTGCGTGCGCCCGAGGTGCGCACGCCGATCGGCTTCATGGTCGCTGCCGGCGGCATGCGCCGATCGCGTGCGCTCGAAGCGGCGCTGGACCTCGCGCAAGACGGCGCGTGGCTGCGCTCGGCCGCCACCCGCGGCGGGCTGCCGAGCGTCTGAGCGCGCGGGGCGCTTCATTCACGTGCCGAATCGCCCGGTTCGCGGAATCCATTGGACGGCAGCCGCTGCGTACCCGATAGTCCGATGGCGCGACAGCCCTGCGGGAACTCGATGAGCCAGACAGATGATGCGAACAGGCCGATGCCGATCGTTGCGGTGGTCGGCGCCGACGAGCTGCGCCAGCGCATCAAGCGCAAGAGCCGGCTGAAAGGCCGGCAGGTTGACGATGCGTCGCTGGCGGAAGTGCGCGCGCTGCTCGGTGCGAAGCCGGCGGCCGGTTGGCGGCGCGACCGCCTGATCGAGCACCTGCACTTGTTGAACGACGTGCATCGCGGGCTGCACGAGCGGCACCTCGTCGCGCTCGCGCATGAGACGAATGTGCCGATGGCCGAGGTGTTTGAAGTCGCGACCTTCTATCACCACTTCGAAGTCTTCGGCGAGGGCGAAACGCCCGCGGCGATCACGGTTCGCGTGTGCGACGGGCTGAGCTGCGAGCTGGCCGGCGCGCGCGATCTGCTCGCGCGCTTGCCGGCGCTGCTCGGCGCCGACGCGCGCGTGATCGCCGCGCCGTGCGTCGGGCGTTGCGAGCAGGCGCCGGTCGCGGTCGTGCACCAGTGCCCGGTGCCGCGGGCCGATGCGGCTGCGGTGGTCGCGGCGGTGCAGGGCGGGCAGACGCGCCACCCGGTGGCGCTCGCAGGCGCGTCGTTCGATCCGGCCGCGCTGGCCGAGCGCGGCGTCAGCGAGCGTGATGCCGACATCTCACCAAGCTTCGTCGACTTCGACACCTACTGCGCGGCCGGCGGCTACGCGCTCGCCGCCGAGGTCATCAACGGCCAGCGCGGCGGCGACGACCTGATCCAGTTGCTCGAAGACGCCGGCTTGCGCGGCCTCGGCGGTGCCGGCTTCCCGGCCGGCCGCAAGTGGCGCATCGTGCGCGACCAACCCGCGCCGCGCCTGATGGCCGTCAACATCGACGAAGGCGAGCCCGGCACCTTCAAGGACCGCACCTACCTCGAACGCGACCCGCACCGCTTTCTCGAAGGGGTGGTTGTCGCCGCGCACGTGGTCGGCATCGCCGCGGTCTACGTCTATCTGCGCGACGAGTACCACGGCTGCCGCGAACTGCTGGCCACCGAGCTCGCGAAGCTGCAACGCGCCGCACCGTTCAAGCTGCCGCAGATCGAACTGCGGCGCGGCGCGGGGGCTTACATCTGCGGTGAAGAGTCCGCGATGATCCAGAGCATCGAAGGCCAGCGCGGCGAGCCGCGGCTGCGCCCGCCGTACATCGCGCAAGTCGGGCTGTTCGGCCGGCCGACGCTGGAACACAACTTCGAGACGCTGTACTGGGTGCGCGACATCGTGCAGCGCGGTCCGGCCTGGTTCGCCGGCTTCGGGCGCCACGGCCGCACCGGGCTGCGCAGCTTCAGCGTCAGCGGGCGCGTCGCGCGGCCGGGGGTGAAGCTCGCGCCGGCCGGGGTCACGTTGAACGAGCTGGTCGACGAGTACTGCGGCGGGATGGCGGAGGGCCACACGCTCTACGCCTGGCTGCCGGGCGGTGCGTCGGGCGGCATTCTGCCGGCGCGCCTGGCCAACATCCCGCTCGACTTCGATACCTTGCAGCCGCACGGCTGCTTCATCGGCTCGGCCGCGGTGATCGTGCTCGGCGAGCACGACCGCGCGCGCGACGCGGCCTCCAACATGATGCGATTCTTCGCGCACGAGAGCTGCGGCCAGTGCACGCCGTGCCGGGTCGGCACCGACAAGGCGGCGCAGCTGATGGACGCTGCGCAGTGGGACCAAGCCACGCTCGAAGACCTGAGCCAGGTGATGATCGACGCATCGATCTGCGGGCTCGGGCAGGCGGCGCCGAACCCGATCCGCAGTGTCGTGACGCACTTCGCGCACGAGATCGGAGGCGGCACATGACGGTCGCGTTCACGCTCGACGGCAAGCAGGTCAGCGCCTTCGACGGTGAAACCATTCTGAGCGTCGCGACGCGCGAAGGCATCGCGATCCCGACGCTGTGCTTCAAGGAAGGCTACCGGCCCGACGGCAACTGCCGCGCCTGTGTTGTCGAGGTGAACGGCGAGCGCACGCTCAGCGCCAGTTGCTGCCGCAACGTGCAGCCCGACATGGTCGTCACGACCGACAGCGCGCGTGCGAAGAAGAGCCAGAGGATGGTGCTCGAAATGCTGCTCGCCGACCTGCCCGAAGTCGGCCACAAGTGGGTCGACGCGGTCGGCGCATTGCCGCACGGCGAGCTGAGCGAGTGGGCGTCGAGAGAAGGCGTGACGGTGCGCCCCGCGCTGCGCGCGCTGTGTCGCGCGCAGCCCGCACCCGACCTCTCGCACCCGGCGATGGCGGTCAATCTCGACGCCTGCATCCAGTGCAAGCGCTGCGTGCGCGCCTGTCGCGAAGAGCAGGTCAACGACGTGATCGGCATGGCGCTGCGCGGCTCGGCGAGTCAGATCGTGTTCGACCTCGGCGACAAGATGGGCGACAGCACCTGCGTGGCCTGCGGCGAGTGCGTGCAGGCCTGCCCGACCGGCGCGCTGATGCCGAAGACCTCGGTCGGCACACAGGTCGTCGACAGGAAGGTGGATTCGGTCTGCCCGTTTTGTGGCGTCGGCTGCCTGCTGACTTACAACGTGCGCGACAACAAGATCATCAGCGTCGATGGCCGCGACGGCCCGGCGAACCACGGCCGGCTGTGCGTGAAGGGCCGCTTCGGCTCCGACTACGCGAGTCATCCGCAGCGCCTGACGAAGCCGCTGATCCGCAAGGCCGGTGTGCCGAAAGACCCGGCCGTCGCGCCGAACCCGGCCGATTGGTCGGCGGTGTTTCGCGAGGCGACGTGGGACGAAGCGCTGGCCTTGTCCGGCGGTGCGCTGAGCGGCCTGCGCGACAACTTCGGCCCGAAGTCGCTCGCCGGCTTCGGCAGCGCGAAGGGCAGCAACGAAGAGGCCTACCTGTTCCAGAAACTCGTGCGCACCGGCTTTGGCAGCAACAACGTCGACCACTGCACGCGGCTGTGCCATGCGTCGAGCGTGGCGGCGCTGCTCGAAGGCGTGGGCTCGGGGGCGGTGAGCAACCCGGTGAACGACGTCGAGCATGCCGAGCTGATCTTCATCATCGGCTCGAATCCGACCGCGAACCATCCCGTAGCGGCCACCTGGATGAAGAACGCGGCACAGCGCGGCGCCAGGATCGTGCTGGCCGACCCGCGCCGCACCGAGCTCTCGCGCCAAGCCTGGCGCACGCTGCAGTTCAACGCCGACACCGATGTCGCGATGCTGAATGCGCTGATCCACACCGTGATCGACGAAGGCCTGGTCAACGAAGCCTTCGTGCGCGAGCGCGTCGACAACTTCGAGGCCTTGCGCGAGAACGTGCGCGGCTACAGCCCCGAGGCGATGGCGCCGATCTGCGGCATCCCG
>JAZJZJ010000070.1:0-15374 GCA_040389925.1 Pseudomonadota bacterium | reverse complement strand
TGCGCGTAGGCGATGAAGCCGGTCACCGTCATCGGGCCCTTGAACATCACCGGCAACTCTTCGCCTTCAATCACGTCTTCCCAGTAGCGCTTGCTGGCGCCGCGCACCGGCTCGTCGCGGTACAGCTGGTAGGCCTGCGCGAGTTCATCCTCGGTGTAGCTGCGTGGCGGGCGGGCCTTGACCTCGGTGTACTTGGTGCCCTTCTCACGCGCGTGATTGCGCTCGGTGCGGAAGCACCAGGTGTCGGCACTGGCGATCGGATCACCCTGCTGGTTAAAGAAGTCGACGTGGTAGGTCTGCTGCACCGCGCGGCCGGCAAAGCGGGTCTCGTGCACCGTCAGGTCTTTCAGCCGCACCTCGGTGCTGATCTCGTCGTTGCGGCGCACCGGCTTGTGCCAGTTCCAGTCGGCCCCCGACCACATCGCGTGCACGCCGGGCAGGCCACCCACATAGCCCGACACGATGCGGTCGGTGGCGTACAGGAAGCTCGGCAGCGCGACGATGCCGCCGTACTGCGTCTTCGCGGCGTAGTCGGGGTCGCACCACAGCGGGTTGTCGTCGCCGATGCCGTGCGCGTAGTGGCGGATGTTGTCGCGCGTGGCCTCGTGGCACCAAGGCTCGACGGTGCTGCCGATCTTGACACCGATGCGGCGGCGCAGGTCGTCCAGCCCTTGTTCGGTGATCTTCGGGAACTCGCGTTCGGTGGTGTTCGACATGGTGTCCTCTGTCTGGGCGAAAGTGGTCAGGCGGTGGCGGGGCGGCTCGCGAGCAGCTCGCGCTCGCGCAGGATCTTGCGGTTGACCTTGCCGGCGGCGGTCTTGGGCAGTTCGCCGACGAAGGCCATCTGGCGTGGGTATTCGTGCTGGCTGAGACGGCTGCGCACCAGCTCCTGGATCTCCTGCGTGAAGGCCGCATCACCGGCCCGTGCAGAGACGACGAAGGCCTTGACCACCTGGCCGCGCAGTTCGTCGGCGACGCCGATTGCGGCGGCCTCGTTGACATCGGGGTGCTTCAGGATCGCGTCCTCGATTTCGACCGCGCTCATGGTCCAGCCGGCCGAGATGATGGTGTCGTCGGCGCGGCCGCCGTGGAAGAAGTAGCCGTCGTCGTCGACGCGGCCCAAGTCCTTGGTGGCGATCCAGTGGTCGCGCCGCCAGACCTTGAGTTCGCCGGTCACGCCGGGCGGGCAGGGCCGGCCCTGCGCATCCTGCACCTCGACGCGGCCGCCCGGCACGGCCTTGCCGAGCGAACCCGGCTTGAAAACGAAGTCCGGCGCGCCGGGGTAGCCGACCAGCACCACGCCGATCTCGGTCGTGCCGTACATGCTGCACGCGGGATGGCCGAAGGTCTGCTGCACGAACGTGGCGGTCTCGCTGTCCATCGGTTCGCCGGTGAACGACAGCTTCTCGAGCGCGTAGTGATAGCGTGGCGCGGCGTTCGAGCGCCGGATCATGCGGTAGTGCGTGGCCGCGGCCGCGAGGTTGGTGAAGCGGTGTTCGGCCAGCGCGCGCAGCAGCCGCTCGGCATCGAAGCGGCCGGCGTAGGCGCCAATCGTGATGCCCAGCGCCAGCGGCGCCAGCGTGCCGTGCCACAGGCCGTGTCCCCAAGCCGGCGACGACGGGCAGAAATAGCGGTCGCCGGGGCGCAGCCCGATGCCATAGAGCGCCGCCACCATCAGCGTGACGATGGCGCGGTGGCTGTGCTTGACGGCTTCGGGCAGTTCGCGCGTGGTGCCCGAGGTGTACTGGAAGATCGCGAGGTCGTCGGCGCGAGTACGGGGCTCGTAGTGTGTCGGGAGGGCCGCCAACGCCGTCGACAACGCCGCGTCCGCCACGATCACCTGCACGCCGGTCAGGCCTTCGCATTGCGGCGCCTTCTCGGCGTTGGTCACGAGCAGGCGTGGTGCGCAATCACCGACCCGCAGGCGGATGCCGTCAGGCCCGAACAGCGTGAACAGCGGCACCGCGATCGCGCCGCACTTGATCGCGCCGAACAGCGCGGCGTAGAACGCGAGCGAGGGCTCGAGCATGATCGCGACACGGTCGCCGGGCTGCACGTCGAGCGCCTCGAAGTGGTGGGCGAAGCGCGACGATGCTTGTGCCAGCTCGGTGAAGCTCAACGATTCGTCGCGCCCGTCGGCGTGGGCGACGATGACGGCGGTGCGCCCGCCGTCGGTGCGGGCGTGCCGGTCGATGCATTCGTGCGCGATGTTCATCCGCTCACGGTCACCGTCGAACAGCTCCCACAGCCGCGCCGAGGAGAACTGTCCCTGAGCGTCCGAGAAACGCAGCGTGTCAGTGAGCCTGGGCATCGTTCGGGTGGGAATCGCGGGAGAAGAATGCCACTATCTAACAATCGTTAGTTATTGTCAAATGAGACTGATGATTGTCCTAATACAATGGCTTCATGGCGAAAACACCGGCACCCACCGCACCTGTCGAGACGCCGCGCGAGCGCGCCGTGCCGGCCGTCAGGCGCGCGGCAGCGGTGCTGAGACTGCTCGCGCAGACGCCCGAACCGATGGGCGTCAACGCGATTGCCCGCGCGCTCGGCCTGGTGCCCAGCACCTGCCTGCACATCGTGCGTGCACTCGTCGCCGAGCAGTTGCTCAAGGTCGACCCGGCGACCAAGCAGTACGGGCTGGGGATCGGCCTGCTGCCGCTGGCGCGCGCGGCGGTCGGCCACAGCGGGTTCTCGGCCACCGTGCAACCCGAGCTGCGGCGCCTGTCGAGTGGCTACGGCGTGACCGCGATCGGCATCGAGCTGGTCGGCCTCGAGCACATGATCGTCGTGGCGTTGTCACGGGCCCAGTCGCTGGTGAGCCTGCAGGTCGACATCGGCAGCCGCTTCCCGGCGCTGATCAGCGCCACCGGGCGCTGCGTCGCGGCGTTCGGCGGTCATCCGCGAACGGAAATCGAACGACGATTTCGCTCATTGCGCTGGCAGAACGCCCCCTCGCTGCCGCAGTGGCGGCGCGAGATCGATCAGGTGCGACAGCAAGGTTACAGCATCGACCGCGGCGACTACATCGGCGGTGTGGTCATCGTTGCGGTGCCGATGCTCGGCATGCGCGCGCTGACGCACAGCATCGCCGCGGTGGGCCTGGCCGATCAGATCGACAACGCGACCGCGGTCGAACTGGCCAAGGACATGCAGGCGTCGGCGCGCGCGCTGGCGCATTGACACCCGTTTGCGGGCCGGCTCGTCGCGCAGTCATCAACAGGCCCCGAGCGCAGCGTGCCTACCGCGCGACGTAAGGCCGATCCTTGCCGAGCAGCAGCTCGTGGTGCCCTCTCCCGGCCGGAATCATCGGAAAGCAGTTCTCGTCGGCCGTGACGTGCACGTCCAGAAGGAACGGACCTTCGCACGCCAGACACTCGGCGATCGCGGCGTCGAGTTCCGCGCGGCGATCGACGCGGCGAGCGCTCCAGCCGAAGGCCTTGGCCAAGGCGACGAAGTCCGGCAATGCCGCGGTGTAGCTGTGGCTGTAGCGTGCGCCGTGAATCAACTCCTGCCACTGCCGAACCATGCCCATGTAGCCGTTGTTCGACAACACAATTTTGACCGGCGTTCGGTGCTGAATCGCGGTCGACAGTTCCTGGATGTTCATCAGAATCGAGGCGTCGCCGCTGACGCACACCACCAGCCGATCCGGATGGGCAATCTGGGCGCCGATGGCCGCGGGCAGTCCGTAGCCCATGGTGCCTGCGCCGCCGGAGGTGAGCCAGCGGTGGGGGCGCTCGAATCGAAGGTGCTGCGCGGCCCACATCTGATGTTGTCCGACATCGGTGGAGACGATCGCGTCGCGCCCTTGAAGGGCGGCCTGCAGCCGTGCCATCAGGGCCGGTGCGGCGATGGCTTCGGGTGTGTCGACGTACGCAAGCGATTGTTCGGCACGCCATCGGCCGACGCGCGACCACCAGGCGTCGAGTCGCGCGGGCGCCAGATCACGCGGGCCCAGCGTGTCGAGCAGCGCCCGCAGCATTCGCTCGCAGTCGCCCACCAAGGGCACGGTGGCCCTGACGACCTTGTTGATCGAGGTCGGATCGACATCGATGTGGACGATGCTCGCGCTTGGGCAGAAGGTGTCCAGCGTTCCGGTCACGCGGTCGTCGAAGCGCGCCCCGACACAGACGACGAGGTCGGCGTGGTGCATCGCGAGGTTGGCCTCCAGGGTTCCGTGCATGCCCAACATGCCCAGCCATTGCGGGTCCGACGCGGGAAAGGCGCCCAGGCCCATCAACGTGAGCGTGCAGGGCATCGACGTGCGCCGAACCAGTTCCGCGAATGCGGCGCAGGCACCGGTGCCGGAATTGATCAGCCCGCCTCCGCCGTAGACGACCGGGCGCGCCGCCTTGGTGATCAGATCGACCGCGTTGCGCAATCGCCCCAGAGGCAACCCGCCCGCGACGGGGGCCGAAACGGCGCGCCCGCGAATCGCGCTGCCGGCGTGCGCCGGCCCCGCGGGCAGCGGATGCAGCTGCACGTCCTTGGGCACGTCGACCAGCACCGGGCCCGGCCGTGCGCCGGCGGCGATCGCGAACGCCTTGCGCAGACTCGGCACCAGCGCCTCGACCTTGCGCACCTGCACGTTCCATTTTGTGACGGTGCGCGAGATGCCCAGCGCGTCGCACTCCTGGAACGCATCGGTGCCGATCGCCATGGTGGCCACTTGGCCGCTGATGCAGACCACCGGCACCGAGTCGCAGAACGCGTCCAGCAGCCCGGTGGTGGTGTTGCTCATGCCCGGGCCCGATGTCACGAACACGACGCCGACCCGGCCGGTCGTGCGTGCATAGCCTTGCGCTGCATGCACGGCCGCCTGCTCGTGGCGCACTAGCACATGTCTCAACCGAGGCCTGGAATGCAGCGCATCGTAGAGCGGAAGCACCGCGCCGCCGGGGTATCCGAAGACCGTGTCCACCCCGAGTTCGAGCAAGGTCTCGATGATCGCGTCGGCACCATTGCGTACCGTCATGGCCACGGCGCCCCCGGCGGCGTTCAGGCACGTCTCGTGCTGGCGCGAATGCGCTGGAGCCATGGGTTCAGCTGCTCTCGGCGATCAGCCGGTTTGCCTCGGCGCGCACCGCCAGCGGTATCGCCACCGACTTGCGCGCGGCCAGGTCGAAGAACAACGCGGCCACGACGATTGTCGTGATGAGTTCGCCGCTGGCCGAATCCAGAACGTAGTGAACCAGGTGATAGACCTTGTCGCTCAGCGCGAGCATGCCGCTGCGGATCTCGACGGCTGCGCCGGCGCGCATCGGCCGGTGGTACGAGATGTCGTAGTCGAGTGCCGCCGATCCGAGCCCGCTCGCGAACAGTTCGGCGCGGTCGATCTTCATCGCCCGGAACAGGTGGGTGATGGCGTCGTTGAAGCGCGCGATGTGTGCGCGCGGCGGCGCCATGCCCCCGGAATCACACTCCCAGGCCTCGACCGAGCCGCGGTAGGTGAGCAGCAAGCGATCGAGCTGCCGTTGTGCTGGCGGCAGGTTCGCCATCGGCGCTGGTGGCTGGAGTTCCGGCAGTTCACCCGCGAGCGTGGCGGCGACGGCCGCCACGTCGTCGGGCCAGGGCAGGGGCGTCGTGCGGTCCCGCGCGACCCAGCGCAGGCGCGTCTCGAACGCGGCCGATTCGATGCCGGTCTCCTGGTTGACCATGCGGCTGGCGATGTCCAGTGTGCCGTCGGCCGCCACCGCGCGAATGCCCGAGCGAATGAAATAGATGTCGCCGGCGCGCAGTTCGCGCTTGAACAGCGCGCGGTCGGTGGCCGGCATCAGGCTGGCTTCGACGCTGCGCAGGCGTGACGGCGGCAGGCCCAGACGAGCCGCCAGATGGGCTTGCGCATCGCTGGCCTTGGCCAGGTAGTACTGCACGTTCAGGTGGCCCCACTGGTCGCACTCCCAGGGGTTGATCGCGCCGCGGCCGGTGATGAAGCTCGGCGCGCTCACAGCGTCTCCTCCGCCAGCAGGCGCGCGCGCGCGCAGGCCAGCACGGCCGCATCCAGCGGCGCCGAGCGGCGCGCGTCGAGGTCCATGTTGACGGTGAACACCTTGGACGTCATCACCACCTGGCCGGTCTCGATCTTGGTAAGCCGGTGAAAGAAGGTGATCTTGCGTTCGCTGGCTTCGAGCACGCCGCTTTCCATGCGCAGCAGGTCGCCGGCCAGCGCTTCCTTCAGGTAGGCGATCTCTTGTTTGACGGCGGCCGGCGCCTGGCGCCGCTCGCGGATGAAGGCCGGTGTGATGCCGATCGACGTCATCACGTGCCACGCGGCGTCGGAGACCTTGGCCACGTAGAACTGCACGTTCATGTGGCCGAGGTGGTCGCATTCCAGCGGCGACACGCGGCCCAAGTAGGTTTCGACGAGCAATGGGTTCTCCCTGGCAATGCCGGTGGGTGGCGACGCGGCATTCACTCGGGCTTGATGCCCGCCGCCTTGACTGTGGCGGCCACCGACGACATCTCGGCCCGATGCAGCACATGGAGCGCTTCCCCATCCGCCGGCCGTGGCTCGAATCCGATGGCCCTGATCTTCGCGCCGATGGCCGGGTCCTTCAGGATCGCGAGCAGTTCGCGACCGAGCTGGCCGGCGATGTCCTTCGGCACGCCTGCGGGCGCGTAGAAGGCCACCCAGGCGGTGTATTCCATGCCCTTGACGCCTGCCTCGACGGCGGTCTCCAGTTCGGGCTCCAGCGGCGAGCGACGGATGCCGGTCTGCGCCAGCGCACGCAAGCGCCCGGCGCGGATATTCGGCTGACTGCTGGACAGGGGCTCGCACACCAGGTCAAGTTGGCCTCCCATCAGGTCGGTCAGCGATTGCGCCGATGACTTGTAGGGCACTCTGAGCACATCGATGCCCGCTGAGGCCTTGAGGAGCTCTGTGCACAACTGGGCAGAACTGGTGCCGGAGCCGTAGCTGAGCTTGCCTGGACGCGCCTTGGCTGCGGAGACGAACTCCTTCAGCGTTTTGTACGGAGAGTTGGCCGGTACCACGAAGACGAAAGATGCGTCGGCGGCGAGCGCCAGCGGCACGAAATCCTTCAGCGGATCGACCGGGAAGTTTGCGTAGAGAAAGGCATTTGCTGCCATCGTCGTGTTCGAACCGATGAGCAACGAGTGGCCGTCGGCCGGCGCCCTCGCGGCGGCCACGACGCCCAACGTGCCGCCGGCGCCAGCACGGTTGTCGGCGATCACCGTCTGGGCCAGTCGCTCGCCGAGCGATTGCGCCACCAGCCTGGCGATCGCATCGGTGCTGCCGCCAGCCCCTTGAGGAATGATCATCTGGATTGGCTTGGACGGCCAGGCCTGCGCTTGCACCGACGCCAGCGGCGCGAACGTGAACAAGGCCGCGAGAGCGAGACTGCACTTGCGAGATTTCATGGATGGCTCCTTTGCACTAGCATCGATGTGAGAGAGGTTCGGCGCTGTGTGCGCGGCGCGGGCCTCGAAAACACCGCCGTCACGGCAGTGCCCGCAACGAATGAGGCCGTTCCGGCCTCGATACAGGAGAGTTCATGGCCGAAGCTGCCGTCCTTGTGACCACCCGCGATCTCGTCTGCGAGATCACGCTGAACCGACCCGATCATCGCAATGCGATGTCGCCCGAGATGCTGGCGCCGTTTCAGCAGGTCATCGATCGCGTCAAGGGCGACCGCGACATCCGCTGCGTCATCATCACCGGCAACGGCACGAGCTTTTGTTCCGGGGCGGACTTTCGCAGCGGCATCCTCGACCGCGGCAACGAGCAGCCGCATGACGCCTCGTTCGGCATCTACCGGCCGTTCCTGACGATCCTCGAGGTCCAGGTGCCGGTCATCGCGGCGATGAACGGCCATGCGATCGGCGGCGGCTTTGGCCTGGGCTTGGTGTGCGACATCCGAATCGCCAATCGCGACGCACGCTACGGCGCGAACTTCGCGCGCTTGGGCATCCACTCCGGCATGGCGATCAGCTACCTGCTGCCGCGCATCACGAGCGTGCCGCGCGCCGCCGAGCTGCTGTTCACGGGGCGCGTGTTCTCGGGCGCTCAGGCGGCCGAGATGGGCATCGCCAACCACGCCGTCGAGCCCGATCAGGTGCTGCCGAAGGCGCGTGAACTGGCCGCCGAGATCGCGGCGTGCGCGCCGGTGGCGGTGCGGATGATGAAGCGCTCGCTGTACCGTGGCCTCAACTGGGACCCGCGCAGCGCCGGCGAAATCGAGGCGTTCGCGCAATCGCGCACGCTCGAGATGGCCGACGCGAAGGAAGGCGTGGCGGCCTTGCTCGAAAAGCGCGAGCCGAAATTTCGCGGCGTCTGATCGCAACACGGCCGCGGTCATCGCGCCGAGCCTGGTCGAGCAAGGTATCTCGCGCACAGGCTCACCATCCGCCGAACGACAGGCCGCCGTTGACGCTGACGGTCTGACCGGTGACCTGCGATGCGGCGTCCGACGCGAGGAACGCAACCACGCCGGCAACCTCGGCGGCGTTCGGCGCGCGGCCCTGCGGGAAGCGTTCGAGCGCCTTCGAGAACAGGCGGTTCTCGAAGCCGGGCTTGGAGAAGATGCGGTCCCAAGCCGGTGTGTCGCTGGTCAGCGTCAGCGCGACCGCATTGACGCGGATGTGCCAGCGCGAGAACTCGCGTGCGAGCGCCTTCGTCATCAACAGGATGGCCGCGCCGGTTGCGCCGATGATGGCCTCGCCCGGGGTCGGATGGCGCGCCGCGTCGGTCGTCACCATGATCACCGAGCCGGCCCCGCGGGCACGCAGCGCGGGCAGCGCCGCATGGACGGGAAAGATGCGCGGATAGAGCCGTGCATTGAAGGAAGCCTCGATCTGCGCGGCCGTCATCTCGGCAAACGGCGTCGGGCCGAGCGCACCGGCCGCACCGGCGCTCACGAGGATGTCGAGTCCGCCGAGGCGCCGAACCGTGCGCTCGACGACGCCCACCATCGCGGCATGATCGCCGGCTTCGGCGACCTCGAAGGCAGCCTCGGCGCCGATGCCGCGCAGGCCGTCCAAGGCCTCTTCGCCGTGCGCCGGGTCCCGTCCGGTCACGATCACCTGAGCGCCTTCTCGTGCCAGGGCCTGCGCCACCGCATAGCCGATGCCGCGCGTGCCGCCGGTGATCAATGCGACCTTGCCCTGCATGCTGTTCTCAGTTCCTGGCGGCGTCGGGCGAAGTGGCGCCCGCTGCAGCCATCGCCGCGATCTCGGCGGGAGTGAATCCGGCCTCTCGCAGAATCTCGCCGCTGTGCTGCCCGAGCCGCGGCGCCAGCCTGTCGATGGCGAGCGGCGTGCGCGACCAGCGCGACGGCGGCCGCAGGCTGACCACGGTGCCCTCGGTCGGGTGCTCGTGGTGCTCAAAGAAGCCGACCGCCTTCAGGTGCTCGTCGTCGAGCAGCGACTCGAGCGTGTGCAGCGGGCCGGCGGGAACATCGGCCTTCTCCAGCAGTTCCAGCCACTGCGCCGTGCTGCGGGTGCGAAAGGTCGCCTCGAGGAAGCCATAGACCTCGGCCGAGTGATCGGTGCGTGCCTGCAGCGTCGCGAAGCGCGGATCGTTCATGCGCTCGGGTTCGCCGATGCTTTCGAGCACGGTGCGCCATTGGCGGTCGTTGATGATGAACGTGCAGAGGTAGCCGTCCGAGGTACGGAACGGGCGCCGGTCGTGGCTCAGGTGGCGCGGGTAGCCCGGCGGCCCGAGCGGCGGCTCGAAGCTGGCGCCCATCAGGTGGTCGCCCAAAACGCCCTGCACCAGCGATTCGAACATCGGCACCTCGATCGATTGGCCCTCGCCGCTGCGCAGCTTGTGCACCAGCGCGCCGAGCACCGCGTTGACCAGCGAGATGCCGGAATAGCGGTCGGCCATCGCCATTGGGATGTAGCGAGGCCCTTCGGCGCCAGCGCGCTCGAACAGGCTCGGGATCGCCGCCATGCCCTGCATCAGGTCGTCGAGCGCGGGCTTCGCGGCGTAGGGGCCGTCCTGGCCGAAACCGACCGCTCCAACGTAGACGATGGCCGGGTTCGCGGCGGACACGGCTTCGTACGACAGACCGAGCCGCGCCATCGCCGCCGGCCTCACGTTGTAGACGAAAATGTCGGCGTTCGCGGTCAGCCTGAGCACCGCATCGCGCCCGGCGGGCTGTTTCAGGTCGAGCACGATGCTGCGCTTGTTGCGGTTGTTCTGCTGGAAGATGCCGCCCATGCCGGGGCTGCGCGTCGGGCCGATCGCGCGCACGAGGTCGCCTTCGACGGGTTCGACCTTGATCACGTCGGCACCCATGTCGCCGAGGATCTGCGTGGCGAACGGGCCCATCAGATAGCCGGTCAGGTCGAGCACCCGGATGCCGTGCAGAGGTGTCATGGCGGGCTCGTGTCCGCAGGGTGGGGCCGGATCATCATCGGCTGGTCGCGGCAACGATGGCTTGCCAGGCGCCGGGCGCATCGGCATCGCGCAAGGCCTGCACCAGTTCGCGCGCCCAGTAGGCCTCGGCGCCGTGCTCGTCGCGCCAGGCCAGCATCCGGCGAGTGCTTTGATGCAAAGGGTGTTCGGCGGTGACGCCCATCGCGCCATGAAGCTGGTGCGCGATCCGGGCGCACAGGCCCGCGGCCTCGCCGGCACGCAGCTTGGCCGCCGCCATCGCCGCCACCGACCAGGGGCCGTGGCCGGTGCGCGCCGCCGCTTGGACCGCGACGCGCACGGCCGCGGTCTCTTCGGCGAGTTGCGCTAGCTGGTGTTGCACCGCCTGGAACTGGCCGATGGCCCGGCCGAACTGCACGCGCTCGCCGGTGTAGGCCAGCGTCAGCGCGAGCACGCGGCGGCAGGCGCCGGCGATCTGCGCGGCGCGCAGCAGCGCGGCACGGCCGAGCACGTCGGCATGGCGCAGCCCCGGCAGGGGCCGGCACGTCACGCCGGCCACGTCGAGTTGCGAGTCGGGCCGCGAGACCTGGTCGCGCGCGTCGCCGGCCGGTGCGCGGTCGAGCGCGGTCGTGTATGAATCGTTCGGCAGGTACAGCAGCCAAGCCTCGGCGTCGTTGCCCAGCCCGACCAGCACGAGCCCCGCGCTGCGTGCCGCCCATGGCACGTTGCGCGCCTCGATCGCGACGCGGCCTTGTCGATGCGCTGCGGCCAGATCGACCGTGCCGCAGGCAAAGCTCAGCGGCCCGGCCACGGCGGGCAGGCCGGCGCGGTCGAGCAACCAGCCGGCGAGCACGGTCTCGGCCACCGGCAGCGGCACGTTGAATTCGCCGGCGCGTTCGAGCAACGTGCAGGCGTCGGTCCAGTCGCCGCCTGCACCGCCGCGCTCTTCGGGCACCAGCAGCTGTGCGGGCGTCAACGCCTCGAGCGCCGACCACAGGGCCTGCGGCCAGCTGCCGGATTCGGCGCTGGCGACCACATCGGTCCCGCAACGCTGGGCGAACAATCGTTCGGCCGCTTCGGCCAAGGGGCGGGCGAGGTCGCTCATTTTCCTTGCAGGTTCTTCGCGATCATGTTGCGCAGCACTTCGTTGGTCCCGCCGCGCAGGTTGTAGGTCGGAGACAGCGGCAGCGCGTCGGCCATCAGCTGCGCGAGTGCTTCGTCGCCTGCCACGCGCTCGTCCGCCACCATCGCCTCGCGCACGATCTCGATCGCGTCGCGCTCGAAGTTCGTGCCCAGGTCCTTGACCATCGCGGCCTCGATCGCCGGCGACTGGCCGGCGCCGAGCGCACCCCAGACCCCCAGGCTCATGTTGCGCAGTGTCATCAGCCGCGCCAGCAGACGGCCGGCGGCGATGTCGCCCACGGCAGCCGGGCCGGCCAGCACGAACTGCAGGCAGCGTTCGACCAGCGGCATCGTGCTGAGGAAGCGCTCGGGGCCGCTGCGTTCATAGGCCAGCTCGCTGCTCACCTGCTTCCAGCCGTCGCCGGCGTTGCCCACCAGTCGCTCGGCCGGCACCTGCACGTTGTCGAAGATCACCTCGTTGAAGTGGTGGCTGCCGTCGAGCATGCGAATAGGGCGGATGGTCACGCCCGGGGCCTTCAGGTCGACGATGAGCTGGCTCAGTCCGGCATGGCGTGCCTTGGGGTCGGCCGGCGCGGTGCGGCACAGCACGATGGCGTAGTGGCACAGGTGGGCGCCGCTGGTCCACACCTTGCGGCCGTTCAGCACCCACGTGCCGCCGGCCAGCTCGGCGCGGCTGCGCACCGACGCCAGGTCGGAGCCGACATCGGGCTCGCTCATGCCGATGGCGAAATAGGTCGTGCCGGCGGCGATGCGTGGCAGGAATTCTTGGCGCTGCGCCTCGCTGCCGAAGCGCATCAGCAGCGGGGCGCTCTGGCGTGCCGCGATCCAGTGCGCGCCGACCGGGGCACCGACGGCGAGCAGTTCCTCGTTGATCGTCAAGGTGTCGAAGGCGCTGCCGCCGCGACCGCCGTACTGGGTTGGCCAGTGGTAGCCGATCCAGCCACGCTCGCCGAGGCGGCGGCTGAAATCGGGCGCCAGCCCTTCGGTCCAGGAATCACACCGGGGCGTGAAACCGCCGGAGGCCAGTTCGCCGGCGATGAATTCGCGTACGGCGCCGCGCAGGCTCGTGGTCGCGGCGCCGATGTTTGGGAGTTCGAAATCGGGGTTGAGGAACAACATGGGAATACCGGGGAAGCGCGGCACCGAGGGCCGCCCGCATCATGCACCGAGTGGAGTATCCTGCCAACTGTTAGTTTGGCCCACTCCGGCGCAACCCCAACCGAGGCGCATGCCATGTCCAACCGCTCGCTCGACGATCTGAACCCCGGCGATGTCTTCAAGAGTTACGGTCGCACCGTGACCGAGACCGACATCGTCAACTTCACCTGCTTGGCCGGCCTGAAGCTGCCGATCTTCATCAACGAGGAGTTCGCCAGGAAGCACACCGACTTCGGCGGTCGCATCTGCCCCGGCCTGCTGACGGCCAGCATCGCCGCCGGGATGATGGAGGAGATCCTCGGCCCGGCGACGATCGCCGCGCTCGAGCTGACCGATTTCAAGTTCACGGTGCCGGTGCGGCCCGGCGACACGCTGCGCGCCGAGATCACGATCGAGGGCAAGAAGAACCTGTCGGACGGCAAGCGCGGCGTGATGAGCGGCCGGGTGCGCGTGTTCAACCAGCGCGCCGAGCAAGTGTTCGAGTTCAGCGAGAAGCTGATGATGCGCCGCGGCCGGGTCGACGACCTGGTCTGACGGGTCAGCCGTTCGCGCGCGGCACGATCAGCGCATCCAGGGCGAGCCCGCCCTGGCCCCGCGGCAGCACGACGAAGGGGTTGATGTCGATGCTCTCGATCGCGGCCTCGTGGCGCGCTGCGTAGACCGACAGCGCCGCGATGGCTTCAGCCAGCGCCGCTTCGTCCGACGGCGGCTGCCCGCGCAGTCCGGTCAGCAGGATGCGGCCCTTGACCTCGTCGATCATCGCGCGCGCTTCGTCCGCGCCGAAGGGCGCGACGCGGAAGGCCACGTCCTTGAAGGCCTCGACGAACACGCCGCCCAGGCCGAACATCACGACCGCGCCGAACACCGGATCGTGCACCACGCCCAGGATCGTCTCCACGCCCTTGCCGGCCAGGCGCGCGACGACCACGCCTTCGAGCCGGGCCTGCGGCGCGTGTGTCGCGGCGCGCTGCATCAGGGTGCGGAAGCCTTCGCGCAGCTGGACCTCGTCCTGCAGACCGATCAGCACGCCGCCGATTTCGCTCTTGTGCGCGATGTCGGCCGAGGCGATCTTCAGCACCACCGGGTAGCCCAGCGTCTCGGCGGCACGCGCTGCGCCGTCTTCCGACGCGGCAACGAGTTCGCGCACCACCGGGATGCCGGCGCTGGCCAGCACTGCCTTGGCCTGGACTTCGTTGACGGCGC
Source organism: Pseudomonadota bacterium (assembly GCA_040389925.1). GTDB lineage: Bacteria > Pseudomonadota > Gammaproteobacteria > Burkholderiales > Burkholderiaceae_C > LMDS01. Next base: position 1,528 of record JAZJZJ010000070.1, on the reverse strand, counting down.
CGGCCGGCGGCGCCAGCGCCGCGGCCGGCAGCAGCGGCAGGGCGGTGCACGACCGGGCGCGCTTGGCCTCCTGCGCGAAGTACACCAGGGCACTCGCGGCGCGCACCGCACGCGTCGGCTCGTCGAACAGCATCACGCCGGCCGCTTCGTAGACCTTGCGCACTTCGGGCGACGCGAGCATCGACATGATCACGGTGCGGTCGGGGAAGCGCGCCAGCACCTTCTGCAACTGCACCAGCAGCGCGCTGCTCAGATCGAGCACCTGGCCGACGCTGGACAGGAAGGCGACGATCAGGTCGTAGCCGCCTTCCTCGAGCATGAGCACGAAGTTCTTCTCGAACAGCGTCAGGTCGTTGACGAGCTGGGCCGTCATGTCGACCGGGTTGCGCGGGCCGCAGAACGGCAGGATTTCCTTCAGCCGGCGCTGCGCGTCCTCGGGCATCGGTGCCACGTCGAGCCGGCATTCGGCGGCCACGTCGGCCATCAGCGCGCCGACGCCGCCCGACACCGTCAACAGCCCGAGCCGGCGACCCTGCGGCGTCGACGTCGACAACGAACAGGCGTAGGCGACATCGAAGAGTTCGTCGATGCTGCGCGCGCGGTACACGCCGTACTGCTTGAACAGGCCATCGTAGACTTGGTCCGACCCGGCCAGCGACGCGGTATGCGAAGCCGCCGCCTGCGCGCCTGCTTCCGAGCTGCCGACCTTCATCACGACGATGCGCTTGCCGTTGCGCCGCGCCAGATCGAGCGCGGCGATCAGCCGGGCCTTGTCGGTGGCGGCCTCGATGTAGCCGACGATGACCTGCGTGTCCTCGTCCTGCGCGAAGTGGCTGACGCAGTCGGCGAAGTCGACGTCGCTCTGGTTGCCGGTGGTGATCCACAGGTTCAGGCCGAGCGCGCGCTGGCGGATCAGCGACAGGCAGTAGCCACCGAACGCACCGCTCTGGCTGACCAGGCTGATGCGCCCCGGCACCAGGCCGAAGCCTGCGGCGCTGGGCGTGAAGGTGCCGAGGAGGCGGCGCTTCACGTTGATCACGCCCATGCAATTCGGCCCGACCACGCGCATGCCGGTGCGACGCGCGAGCGCGCTGATGCCGAGCTGCCATTCGGCGCCCTGACCGCCGACCTCGGCAAAGCCCGAACTGAGCACCACCGCGGCGCCGACGCCCTTGGCGGCGCAGTCTTCGAGCGCGGCCAGCACGGCGGGTGCCGGCACCGCGACGATCGCCAGGTCGACTGGCCCCGGCACCGCCGACACGCTGGCGAAAGACGCCAGCCCCTGGATCTGCGGCGCCTTCGGGTTGATCGGGTAGAGCGCCCCGTCGAAGCCGCTGTTCTTCAGGAAGTCGAGCGGGCGCCCGCCGATCTTGGTCGGGTCCGACGAGGCGCCGTAGACCGCGATCGCGCGCGGGTGGAACAGCGGGTGCAGCGATGCGCGGGGGGTCTCGGCGGGGCTGCTCATGGCCGGCATCAGTGGATCGACATGCCGCCGTCGGCACCGATGAGCTGGCCGGTGACGTAGCTC
>JAZJZJ010000069.1:0-2407 GCA_040389925.1 Pseudomonadota bacterium | reverse complement strand
AGACGCTGATCAAGAGCACCGCCGACCTGAACTCCAACGACGACATGGAGCTCACGTCGGGCGTCGTCGAGTCGCTCAAGCTCACGGCCGAAAGCACCGGCGAAGCGCAGCCGGGCAAAAAGGACAAGAACACCAAGGTCACGATCGGCTCACACCGCGCCAACAAGCCGATCGAGAACACGTCGGCCGACACCGCGGTCAGCGCGGCCATCATCGTCGGCATCGAGAACAACAGCTCGCAGGCGCTGGTCGAAGGCGGCGCCGAGCTCGACTCGATGCGCGCGCTGCGCCTGCTGTCGGGCGTGACCTACCCCTTCCTCACCCGGCCCGACGAGTTCGTGCCGGTCTCGGCCGGCGAGCTGAGCGACAAGATCACGAGCGAAGGCTTCGACTTCGTCAACACCTACCTCGACGGCACCGGTGGCCTGAAGTCGCTGTTCAACACCTGGGCGCGCGCGACGACCGAGGCCGACAAGCTGGCGATCGCCGGCTCGATCAACGTGCTGGTGTTCAACAACGTCGCCGAATCGATCGTGCACAGCGGCGCGAAGATCAACCAGGACCCGTTCTACCGGCCCGACCCGTCGTTCTACACCGACCCGGACAACTACGACCCGGCCAACAACGACAACGACCAGACGCAGCCTGGCGGCCACAGTTCGAACGCCAACAACGTCGACGAGCATGTCGTCTCGATCGAGGCGATCAACTACATGCAGTTCTTGAATCTGACCGGCACGTTCAGCTTCCACCTGCCGAGCGCCTCACTCGACCCCGCGTCGCTGTTGGCCAATGGCGGCGACGTCGACCCGTCGTTCGAGCTCAGCCCGAGCGGCGCGACCAGCAAGCGCGGCGGCGTTGGCGGCGCGATCTTCGTGCAGGTGCTCAACAACACCACCAAGGCCGAGGTCGAGTCGGGCGTCGAGCTGTACAGCGGCACCCAGTCGGGCCTGAACGTCAAGGCCGAAGAAGCCATCATGGGCTTCGCCTTCTCGCAGGCCGGCGCCAACGCCGGCAAGCTGGCGGTGGGCGGCACCTTCTCGTACTTCGAGCAGAACAGCGACACGCTGGCGCACCTGGACGCCGGCAGCACGATCGAGGGCGGGCGGGTCGACGTCTACGCCGGCACGCTCGAGACCCAGATCAACTGGGCCGGTGGCGTGGCGCAGAGCAAGGCCATTGGCGCCGGCGTCGCGGTGGCGGTGAACAACACCGACCGCAAGACGCGTGCGGTGATCGGTGAGCTGAGCGACAGCGCCGGCACCGGAGCCGAAGGCCCGATGACGATCGACATCGAAGGCGCTGTCACGTCGCGCGCCAGCGTCGCCGGCGGCATCTACGCCTTCACGGTGGCTGGCGCGGTGACCAACACCACGCCCGACAAGGACGCGCAGAAACAGACGCAGACGAACAAGCAGCAGCAGGCCGGGACGGGGGTGGCGATCGCCGCCGCCGCATCGGTCAACCTGGTCACCGACGTGACGCAGGCCTCGCTGTCCGACGCGATCGTCACCGCCGACGCGGTGGACATGCGCGCCAACAACCAGAACCGCATCGTCTCGGCCACCGGCGGCTTGGCCTTCACCAAAGCCAGCAGCGGCCCCGGCGGCAGCTCGACGCAGAAGAACAACGCGGTCGCGCTGGCCGGCGCGCTGAGCGACAACGTCGTCAACGCGACGACCGATGCATTCGTGCGCGACGCCACGATCACGCTGAGCGACGTGCCGCTCGAGGACTTCGTGGTCGAAAGCGCGAAACGGCGCTTCTCGGTCACCGCCGACAGTGCCGGCGACATCTGGGCCTTGGCGGCTGGCGGCGCGGGCGCGCTGGCTGACGGCGGCAATGCTGTCGTGCTGGCCGGATCGGTCGCGTTGAACTCGATCACAGGCCACACCCGCGCGGCGGTCATCGACACCGACGTCGATCTGCTCGACGGCGACGCGTTGATCCATGCCGGCGATCAATCGAGCATCTTCACGATCGCCGGTGCCTTGGCGCTTGGCATCGCCAAGGGCAGCCAATCGAGTGGCGGCCAGGCGGTGGCGGCCGGCATCGCGCTGGCTTTCAACGACATCCAGACCGACACCGAAGCGCTGGTCGACGACAGCAGCTTCATCTGGGCCGACGGTGCCAGCGGCGGCCTGACCATCGAAGCCGCCTCCACCGGCGAGATCAAGGCATTCACCGTCGCCGGTGCGGTGGCGGTGGGTCTGGCGAAGCAGGGCACGGGTTTCGCCGTGGCCGGCGCCGGATCGGGTTCGCTCAACGAGATCGACGCCGACACCACGGCCACCATGCACCGCAGCACGGTCGACGCCGGCGATGCGGTGGCGGTGACCGCCACCAACTCGGCCGAAATCATCGCCGGAGCCGGCGCGGTGGCGGTCGCATTCGCGTCATCGGGCAA
>JAZJZJ010000068.1:0-72382 GCA_040389925.1 Pseudomonadota bacterium | reverse complement strand
ATGTCGAGCTCGTTCGCGAACCAGACGATCGCGCAGATCGAGCTGTTCACGCACCCCGACAGCTACGACATCGGCAAGGTCTACGTGCTGCCGAAGCACCTCGACGAGAAGGTCGCGCGCCTGCATCTGGCGAAGGTCGGCGCGATGCTGACCGAACTGACGGACGAACAGGCTGCGTACATCGGCGTGCCCAAGCAAGGCCCATACAAGCCCGACACCTACCGGTACTGATCCGTGCGCGCCGACCAGCTGCTGGTGCAGCGCCAGCTCGCGCCCACCCGATCGGCCGCGCAACGGCTGATCGACGCGGGCGCCGTGCGCTGGCTCGGCCCGAAAGGCTGGGCCGTGCCGCGCAAGGCGGGCGAGGACTTGCCGGACGGCTGCCAGATCGAGGTCACCGACGACGCGGAACTGCGCTTCGTGTCGCGCGGCGGGTTGAAGCTGGAAGCCGCGCTGAAGCATTGCGCGATCGAGGTCGAGGGCCGGAATTGCCTCGACGTCGGCCAGAGCACCGGGGGCTTCACCGACGCGCTGCTGCAGCGCGGTGCGGCGCGCGTCGTCGGCCTCGATGTCGGCCGCGCGCAGCTCGCGGCCGCGCTCGCGAGCGATGCACGCGTGGTCTCGCACGAAGGCCTGAACGCGCGCGACGTGGCCGGCTCGCAGTTCGAGCAGGACGAGCCGCTGCACTCGTTCGACATCGTCGTCGCCGATCTGTCGTTCATCTCGCTGACGCACCTGCTGCCGACGATCGCGAACTACCTCGCGCCGAATGGCCACGCCGTGCTGCTCGTGAAGCCGCAATTCGAGCTGCAGCCGGTCGACATCGGCAAGGGCGGGCTCGTCAAGGATGCGGCGAGCTACCCGCGCGTCGAGCAGCGCATTCGCGAGGCCTGCGCCGAGCTGAAGCTGAGCGTGCGCGACTATTTCGCCAGCGCCATCGACGGCGGCGACGGCAACAAGGAATTCTTCGTGTGGGCCGTGCCGCCCGCATGATTCAGGACGTGATGACGTGAACCCAAGCACCCCACCGATCAGCCTCGAGTTCTTCCCGCCGAAGACGCCCGAAGGCGTGACCAAACTCGCCGCCGTGCGCCAGCAGCTCTACGCGCTGAAGCCGCAGTTCTGCTCCGTGACTTACGGCGCCGGCGGCTCGACCCAGGACGGCACGTTCGCGGCCGTCAAGGCGATCCTCACCGAAGGCGTCGAGGCGGCGCCGCACTTCTCGTGCATCGGTGCGAGCAAGGAGTCGATCCGCGCGAAGCTGGCCGAGTTCAAGACGCACGGCATCCGCCGCATCGTCGCGTTGCGCGGCGATTTGCCGAGCGGCTACGGCGGCAGCAACGGCGAGTTCCACTACGCCAGCGATCTGGTCGCGTTCATCCGCGCCGAGACCGGTGACGCGTTCCACATCGAGGTCGCGGCCTATCCCGAGATGCACCCGCAATCGCGTTCGCCGCAAGCCGACTTGCAGGCCTACGTGGCGAAGGTGAAAGCCGGTGCGAGCTCGGCGCTGACGCAGATGTTCTTCAACGCCGACGCGTACTTTCGCTTCGTCGACGAAGCGCATGCATTGGGCGCGGAGGTGCCGGTCGTGCCCGGCATCATGCCGATCACGAATGCGAGCGGCATCATCCGCTTCGCCGACAGCTGTGGCGCCGACATGCCGCGCTGGATCCGCCTGCGCTTGCAGGGCTTCGGCGACGACACCGACTCGATCAAGGCCTTCGGGCTCGACGTGATCGCGCGGCTGTGCGAGCAACTGCGCGCCGGCGGCGCGCCGGGACTGCATTTCTACACGATGAACCAGAGTGTCGCGACGCTGGAGTTGATGCGCCGCCTGGGGTGAACGAAGGTGGCGGCTACGGCCGCTCCCACATCACGCCGTCTTCGGTCAGCATCGCGTCGAGCTGCACATCCATCGGGCCCGAGCGCAGCAGCGGCAGAAAGCCGTGCGTGAAGCTGACGCCGACCGTCACCGGCCGCGGCGACAACGACGCCAAGGTGCGGTCGAAGAACCCGCCGCCATAGCCGAGCCGCACACCGCCCGGGCCGAAGCCGAGGCAGGGCACGACCAGGATCTCGGGCGCAAATTCCTCGGTGTCTTTCGGTTTCGGGATGTCGTAGGCGTCGAGCTCCATCGCGCAGCCCGGGTACCAGACGTGAAAGCGCAACTGGCCGGTTTCGCGGTTCGCCACCGGCAGCCCGATGCGGCGTGTCGCCGCTTCGGGCGCACCTTCGGTCCAGCGGTACAGCGCCGGCAGCGGATCGAACTCGCCCTTGATCGGCCAATAGGCGCCGATCGTGTTCTCGCGCCGGCCGACCAGCCAGACCCGCAGCGCGTGCTGCAACTGCACCGCGCGCTCCAGCCGGTCGGTCAGCGCGAGGCGCGCAGCGATCAGTTTGCTTCGCAAGGCGACGCGGTCGGGCGCGGGTGGCTGCATGCAGGCTCCATCGGGGTTGGGTTCGCGCTGTCATTGTGCAAGACTGCGCCATGCCTGCTGCCCCGAACGAGTTCGTCTCTCACTGCATGGAGCTGCTGGGCTCGATTGGCAGCGTGCGCACCCGCCGCATGTTCGGCGGCCACGGCTTCTACATCGATGACTTGTTCGTCGCGCTGATTGCCGGCGAGCGCCTGTACCTGAAGGCCGATGCGCTCACGCGATCGGCCTTCGAGGGCGCCGGCTGCACGCCGTTCACCTTCGAGAAGGCGCGCGACGGCAAGGTCGAGTCAATAGCGACGAGTTACTTCAGCGCGCCCGAAGACGCCATGGAGTCGCCGCCGTTGATGCAGCCCTGGGCCCGGCTCGCACTGGCTGCGGCGCTGCGCGCGAGGGCGACGAAGCCCGCCGCGACCCGGCCGGTCAGAAAGGCGAGCCCGCGCAAGGGCGCTTCGGCCAAGGCGCCGGCGAAGCTCTGACGCCGCGGATACCAGCGCACCGTGGCCGCGCGGCCCGTGTCGGCGGATTCGATCACCGCGTTCTCGTTGACCGCGAGGCGGATCTTCCGGCCCGGTTCGACAACGTGGTCGCCGAGGTCGCCGTCGCGCGTCAGCCAGACGCGCCCGTCGACCACGACCAAGTCGCCGCCGAGGCGACCGAGGTGCAGAGCCTCTCCGGCGGCGAGGCGTTGAAGGGTCCGGTTCGATTGCGCATTCATCATCAATCTCCTGTGTTCGGTATGGCTATCATCGGCCTTCAGGCTCGGAGAATCCAATGAAACCCAGGTCGCCGATTGATGCGGATTTGATATGAGTGGAGCGACTCGCCGGCCCTTGTCGCTGAGCCATCTGCGCGCGTTCGAGGCCGTCGCCCGTCGTTCGAGCTTCAGCGAGGCGGCCGAAGAGTTGTTCGTCACGCAGTCGGCGATCAGCCGCCAAATCAAGGGGCTGGAGGATGAGTTGGGCGCGGCCCTGTTCGTGCGCGGCACCCGCCATGTCGAGATGACGCAGAGCGGCCAGTTGCTGCTGCGCGCGGTCGAGGCGAGCCTGCCGAAGATCGACGCCAGCGTGCGCCAGATTCGTGCGGTGCGCAGCCGCAAGCGGGTCAGCGTGACGACTTTCGCGTCGTTCGGCTCACTCTGGCTGCTGCCGCGCATCGAGGCGTTTCAGCGCGAGCACCCCGACATCGACATACGCGTCTCGGCCGCCGATGCGATCGCCGACATGGACGACCCCGAACTCGACCTCGCGCTGCGCTACTGCAGCCCGGCGCAGGCACCGGCCGGCGCGGTCCGCATGTTCGGCGAGGTGCTGACGCCGGTCGTGAGCCGCTCGCTGGCCGAGCAGATCCGCCTTGGCAACGCGCCGGCGCTGTCGAAGCCGGCCGATCTGGCGCAGCACACGCTGGCCGAAGAAGACGACACCAAGACCAGCACCGAGTACCTGAGCTGGCGGCGCTGGCTCACGCTGCGCGACCAGCCGGGGCTGCAGCCCAAGCGCTGGCTGTACCTCAACTTCACCTACCAGCAGGTGCAGGCGGCGCTGGCCGGCCACGGTGTCGCGCTGGCACGGGTCGCGCTGGTGTTCGAGGCGCTGCAGCGCGGCGAGCTGGTCGAGCCGTTCGGGCCGGAAGGGCGCATGGACAGCCCGTACATGTACTGGCTCGTCGTCGCGCCCGCGAGCCGTGCGCGCCCCGAGGTGGCGCAGTTCTGCGCGTGGGTGCTTGCGCAGGCGGCCGACACGCGCAGGGCGGTCGGCGAGGCCGAGGCTTAGCGCTGCCTCAGACCACGCCGCGCTCGGTGACGATCAAGGTCAGCGCTTGGTCGTGCGGCTCGGGCGCGAAGGCTGCATCGTCGATCTCGGCGATCGACCAGGCCACGCCGATCGCCGTCACGTGCGGATGCTGCGCGAGCCAGCGGTCGAAGTAGCCGCCGCCATAGCCGAGTCGGTAGCCCGAGGCCGTGAAGCCGACGCAGGGCACCAGCACCACGTCGGGCACGACCGGCGCGCCATCGGCGGTCGCGATACCGCACTCATCCACGGCTGTCGGCGGTGTGCGGTCCCACGCCCGGTACTGCATTTGCACCGGCTTGCGCTGCGCGAATGGCAAGGCGATTGGCAACTTTGCGAACGTGGAGTCGGTCGCGAGTGCGCTCACTGCGTTAAATTCGGCGCGATGCGGCCAGTACAGGCCCAAAGATTCCGGCTCCAGCTCCGATAACACCTTGGTCAGATGCCGCGCCAGCACAGCGCTGGCCGCTTCGAAGTTGCTGCCGGCAACGAACGCCTCGCGCCGCGCCAGAAGACTGTTGCGCAGCGCCTGCCGCGGCCTCGACGGCGCGTCGTGTGATGCTGAATTCAAGATGATCCCGTGATGACGCCGAACCCGAAAAACTCTCTCAAACCAGTATATGGGCGCCTCCTGCTCGGCACGCTCGCACTCTGCGCGGGGCTGATCGCCGCTGCGCCGCTGGCGCACGCACAGGCCGGCGATGCCACCGTCGTCGACGCCCGCGAAGCTTTCCGCAAAAAAGACCGCAACCGCCTGGCGGCGCTGCGCAACGCCGCCATCGAGGCCAAACTGCCGCTTGCGATGTGGCCCGACTACTGGGAGCTGACGAACCGCATCGGCGAAGTTCAGCAGGCCGAGGTCAACGAGTTCGCGGCGCGCTGGCCGGGGTCGTATGTCGAGGACCGCTTCCGCAACGACTGGCTGCTCGAGTTGGGCAAGCGCCGCGACTGGGTCAACTTCGCCGCCGAGTTTCCGCGCTTCCGGATGAACGACGACCCTGCGGTCACCTGCTACGCATTGTTCGTCGACCAGCAGGCGGGCAAGGAGGTGCGCGACGCCGCGCTCGCCGCCTGGTTCGCACAGCGTGATACCGACGACGCCTGCGCACTGCTCGCCGCGACGCTGACCGACGCGAAGCAGTTCGGCGCGGCCGATGCCTGGCGCAGGGCGCGCTTCGCGATCGACGCCGGCCGCCCGCGCGCCGCGCGCCAAGCCGCCGCGTTGGTCAGCCTCGCTGCCGGCACCGCGGTCGGTGAACTCACCGACAGCCCGGCGCGCTACCTCGCGAAAAGCGCGTCGACGGCCAACCGCAGCGCGGCCGAACTGACCACGCTCGCGCTGATGCGCATGGCCTCGAACGATGCCGATGCCGCCGCCGGCCTGCTGGGCGATCGCTGGGATCGCGCCTTGCCGGCCGACCTGGCCGCTTGGGCTTGGGCCTCGATCGGCAAACAGGCGGCGATGAAGCTGCAGCCTGACGCATCCGACTACTACCAGCGCGCCGCGCAGCACGCCACCAAGGCCGGCCGCAACATCGACTGGCCCGACGACACGCTCGCGTGGAAGGTGCGCGCCGCGCTGCGTGCCGACAACGGCAAGGCGCGCTGGCAGCAGGTCGTGCAGGCGATCAACGCGATGAGCGCCAGCGAGCAGCGTGACCCGGCGTGGGTCTACTGGAAGGCGCGCGCGCTCACGGCCGTGAGCGTCGATTCGCAAGACGGCGAGTCGATGCGCAGCCTTGCGCGCGAGCAGATGGGCAGCATCGCGGGCCAGCTGAACTTCTACGCCGCGCTCGCCGCCGAGCACCTCGGCCAGCCGGTGTACCTGCCGCCGCGGCCGCTGCCGCTGACGGCGGCGGAGCGCGCTGCCACGGCCGACAACCCCGGCTTCACGCGCGCGCTGCAGCTGATCGCGATCGGCCTGCGCGGCGAAGGCGTGCGCGAGTGGAACTTCTCGATCCGCGGCCTGAGCGACCGCGAACTGCTCGCCGCCGCGCAACTCGCGTGCGACCGCGAAGTGTGGGATCGCTGCATCAACACCAGCGACCGCACCCGAACCGAGATCGACATGGCGCAACGTTTTCCGATGCCGTTCCGCAAGGACGTGGTTGCGAAGGCGAGCGAGATCGGGCTCGATCCGGCCTACGTCTACGGCCTGATTCGCCAGGAATCGCGCTTCATCATGGACGCGCGCTCGAGCGTTGGCGCCTCCGGTTTGATGCAGCTGATGCCGGCCACGGCACGCTGGACCGCGAAGAAGATCGGCCTGAACTACACCCACGATCTGATCACGGACCGTGATACCAACCTGAGGCTCGGCACCAGTTACCTGAAGCTCGTGCTCGACGACTTCAACGGCTCGCAGGCGCTCGCCGCCGCGGCCTACAACGCCGGGCCGGGTCGGCCGCGCCGCTGGCGCGACGGCGCCGTGGTCGAGCCGGCGATCTGGGCCGAAAACGTGCCGTTCCCGGAGACGCGCGATTACGTCAAGAAGGTGCTGAGCAACGCGACCTACTACGCCGCACAGCTCGGCGCGGAGTCGCCGTCGCTGAAGACACGGCTCGGCCGGCCGATCGGCCCGGCCGCCGCGAACGTGCTCGACAAGGAACTGCCCTGAGCCGATGTGTTCGGTAGGATGCGAAGCTGATCATCACGCGAGGCGGGCATGCAGCTCTACATCGGCAACAAGAACTACTCGTCCTGGTCGATGCGCCCGTGGGTGCTGATGACGCAGGCCGGCATCCCGTTCGAGGAGGTGATGGTTCGCTTCGACGCGTTCGCGCCCGGCTCGAAGTTCAAGACCGAGGTGGCGCGCCTGAACCCCGCCGGCCGCGTGCCGGTGCTGGTCGACGACGGCCTGGCGGTCTGGGATACGCTGGCGATCGCCGAGTACCTCGCCGAGCGCTTTCCCGACAAGCACCTGTGGCCGACCGACATGCGGGCGCGGGCCCGCGCGCGCAGCGTCTGCGCCGAGATGCACTCGGGCTTCGGTGCGCTGCGCAATGCGTTCGGGATGAACATCGAGGCCTCGCTGCCCGAGGTCGGCGCGCGTGTGCTGGCCGAGCAGCCCGAGGTGGGCGAGAACGTCGCGCGCATCGTCGCGATGTGGAGCGAACTGCTCGAACAGCACGAGGGGCCGATGCTGTTCGGCACCTTCGGCATCGCCGACGCGTTCTTCGCACCGGTCGTGATGCGGCTGCGCACCTACGGCGTGCCGGTGTCGGCGCCGATCGCGGCGTACATCGACCGCGTGGTCGCACTGCCGGGGGTCGCGGCCTGGATCGCCGATGCGCTCGCCGAGCACGATTTTCTGCCGTTCGAAGAGGCGTACCGGACTCAGGCCTGAGCGCTGTCGCGCGCCCTAAACTGCGCGCATGAAACGCTATCTCGTCGGCGGCGCGGTGCGCGACGCCTTGCTCGGCCTGCCCGAAGGCGACCGCGATTGGGTCGTCGTCGGCGCGCATCCTCAAGAATTGCTCGACGCCGGCTACCTGCAGGTCGGCCGCGACTTCCCGGTTTTTTTGCATCCGCAAACCCGCGAGGAGCACGCACTCGCGCGCACCGAGCGCAAGACGTCTGCCGGCTACCGCGGCTTCGAGGTGCATGCCGACCCGTCGGTCACGCTGGCAGACGATCTGCTGCGCCGCGACCTCACGATCAACGCGATCGCGCAGGATGAGACCGGCGCGCTGATCGACCCGCACGGCGGGCAGCGCGACCTCAATGAGAAGGTGCTGCGCCACGTGTCGGAGGCCTTCGTCGAGGACCCGGTGCGCATTCTGCGGCTCGCGCGCTTCGCGGCGCGCTTCGACGGCTTCACGGTCGCCGACGAGACGATGGCGCTGATGCGCCGCATGGTCGAGAGCGGCGAGGTCGATGCACTCGTGCCCGAGCGCGTTTGGCAAGAGCTTGCGCGCGGGCTGATGGAGGCCACACCCTCGCGCATGTTCACGGTGCTGCGCGCCTGTGGTGCCCTGGCGCGTTTGCTGCCCGAGGTCGATCGGTTGTGGGGCGTCCCCCAGCACGCCGACTACCACCCCGAGGTCGACACCGGCGTGCACCTGATGATGGTGCTCGACATGTCGGCGCGGCTGAATGGCAGCCTGGCGGTGCGCTTCGCCTGCCTCGGCCACGACCTCGGCAAGGGCACGACGCCGGCCGACGTGCTGCCGCGCCATCTCGGCCACGAGGGGCGCAGCGTCGCGCTGGTGCGCGCGGTCTGCGACCGCTTGCGCGTGCCGGTCGCGTGCCGCGAGCTTGCCGAGGTTGTGGCGCGCGAGCACGGCAACGTGCACCGCAGCGGCGAATTCGGCGCCGCGGCGCTGGTGCGGTTGCTGGAGCGCTGCGATGCGGTCCGCCGGCCGGATCGGTTTGCCGAGATGCTGCTGGCCTGCGAGTGCGATGCGCGCGGGCGGCTCGGGCTCGAAGCGTCGGCATACCCGCAGCGCGAGCGTCTCGGCCGTGCGCTCGAACTCGCGCTCAGCGTCGACAGCGCCGCGGTCGCCGAGCGAGCTGCGGCGCGCGGGTTGAGCGGCCCGGCGGTCGGCGACGCGATCCACCAGGCGCGGGCGCACGCGATCGCCGCGGGGCTGAACGTCGCGGCGGATTAGCGGCGCGGCCGACCGGTCGATTCGCGCACCACCAGCGAGGCGTCGACCTCGTGGTGCAGCGTCGTGCTCTGGCCCGCGAGGTGGCGCACGAGGAACTGGCCGGCGCGGGTCCAGACCTCGTCGGTCGGCAGGTGCATCGTCGTCAGGCTCGGGCGCAGGTGACGGCTCCACTCGAGGTCGTCGAAGCCCATCACCGAGAGGTCGTTCGGCACGTTCAGGCCGCGCCGTTCGGCTTCGAGCAACACGCCGTAGGCGATCACGTCGTTGCCGCAGATCACCGCGGTCGGGCGTTCGGGCAGCGTCAGAAACGTGCGCGCGGCCTGGCGCGCATCGTCGAGGTGGTACGGCACTTCGAGCGACCACTCCGGCCGCAGCCCGAGCCCATGCTCGCCGAGCGCGCGCACGACGCCCGCGACGCGCGCCGACGCGCGATCGTTGTTGGCCGAGACCGCCGCGACCATCCCGATCTCGCGGTGACCGAGCTCGATCAGGTAGCTGCAGGCGCGCCACGCCGCGAGCTCGTTGTTCGCACCGACGCAGGCATACGGCTTGTCGGGGTGGTAGACGCCGACGTTGACGAACGGGATGCGCTGCGTCGCCAGCATGCGGCGCAACGGCTCGGTATGCACATCGCCGCGCAGGATCAGTCCATCGACGCCGCGGCTCGCCATGTTCTGCGCCTGGCGGTATTCGATCTCGGGGTCGTAGCCATTGGTCGCGAGCAGCAACAGGTAGCCCTGCAGCGAGAGGTAGCTTTGCAGCGCCTCGATGCCGCGCGCGAACATCGCGTTGTCGACCGTCGGCACGATCGCGCCGATCGTGCGGGTGCGGCGCGACGAGAGAGCGCGCGCCGCCGCGTCGGGGATGTAGCCGAGCTCGGCGATTGCGGCGTCGATGCGCGTGCGCAGTTCGGCACTGACCGAATCGGGCGCGTTCAGCGCGCGCGAGATCGACGCGGTCGAGACGCCGGCATGGCGCGCGACCTCGCGAATCCCGACTGATTTTGCCTTCATGATGAAACAGTTTACAGGAAACGATACGGTGCCAGCAATGGCCGATGAGTGGCCAGAATGCGGGGAAAACACCTATGCATCTTGCCCGGCAATGGCAATCCGAGCCGTTGACATCAGAGGCCGATGTTCCGACAATTCTGTAACCGGTTACAGACAACAGGCGGCCCACGATCCGCTGGAATTTCCTTCAAGCCAGGAGACAAAGACATGCAGCTTTCGACCCGCTCCCACTTCGCTCGCGTGGCCCTCACGGCCGTCGCACTCGCCACGATTCACGTCGGCGCGTCGGCCCAGGCCGCGTTCGACTGGAAGAAGCACCAAGGCAAGACGGTGACCTTTCTCGCGAACAACAACCCGGTTGCGAACGCGATCATCAAGTACAAGGCCGACTTCGAGAAGCAGACCGGCATGACCTTGAAGGTCGACACCTACCAGGAGCAGCAGATGCGCCAGCGCCTGGTCACGGTGATGAACTCGCGCAGCGACGAGATCGACCTGTTCATGTCGCTGCCTTCGCGCGAAGGCATGCAGTTCGCGAAGGCCGGCTGGTACGCCGACCTGACCGAGCTCGTGAAGACCGCGGTCGCGAAAGACTATGACTTCGCCGACCTGAGCGCCGGCATGCTGAAAGACGCCAGCTTCGAGAACAAGCTGATGGGCATCCCGCTGAACATCGAGGGGCCGGTTGTCTACTACCGCAAAGACCTGTTCCAGAAATGCGGTGTGGCGTTCCCGAAGACGCTGGCCGAACTCGAAACCGTCAGCGCGAAACTGAAGACCTGCGAGCCCGGCGTCACGCCGTTCGTCTCGCGCGGGCTGAAGCCGGCGCTGCCGTTCACCTACAGCGTGTTCCTGCACAACATGGGCGGGCAGTACATGAAGGGTGGCAAGTCGCAGCTGTGCAGCAAGGAAGGCCAAGCCTCGCTCGACCTCTACGCGAAGATGCTGAAAGACTACGGCCCGCCCGGCGTCGTGAACTACAGCTTCTATCAAATCTCGGGGCTCTACAAAGAGGGCAAGGCAGCGATGGCGTTCGAGTCGTCGAACGAGTTGCGCACGGTGATGGACGGCGGTGCGCGCCTGAAAGACACCGGCGTCGCGGTGCTGCCCGCCGGCCCCGGCGGTTCGCATCCGACCGTGATCGGCTGGACCATGTCGGTCTCGAGCTACAGCAAGAACAAGGAAGCCGCCTGGTACTTCGTGCAGTGGGCCACAGGCAAGGCAATGCAGGAGAAACTCGCGCTCGAAGGCGTGGCGCCGCCGCGCGCGTCGGTCGCGAACGACGCCGACTACAAGAAGTGGATGGACGAGCAGCCGGTGCGCAAGGAGTGGGTCGCCGCGGTCAACGAACTGGGCAAGACCGGCACCTCGGAGGTCGGCTACCCGATCGTCGCGAATCCGGCGTCGCGCGAGTTCGTCGGCCAGGCAGTCAACGAGTTGCTGCTCGGGCAGAAGACGGCCGCGCAGGCCTGTGCCGACGCCGACAAGCAGCTCGATGCGCTGATCGCGAAAGAGTGACCGGCGACGCCTGACATGAGCGCGTTCGAGTTCAAGAGCGGCCACCGCGTGCTGGTGGTCGGCGGCGCCGGTGACATCGGCGCGGCGATCTCGCAGGGGTTTCTCGACGCCGGCTGCGAGGTCGTCGCGACCGGCGTCAATGCCGCCGCGATCGACGCCAGTGCGCTGAAGCCGCAGCCGAATCTGCGGCTCGCGACGCTCGATGTGACGAACGATGCACAGATCGCCGCGTTCATTGCCGAACTCGGTTCGCTGCACACACTCGTGAACTGCGCCGGCATCCTCGCGCGCTTCAAGGAGTTCGAGGTCGAGACCTTCCAGAAGGTGATCGACGTGAACCTGACCGGCACGTTCCGGCTGTGCACCGCGTGCAAGCCGCTGCTCGCCGCGAACGACGGCGGCGGAGCGATCGTCAACATCGCGTCGATGAACGCGTTCGTCGCGCTGCCGTGGATACCGGCCTACTGCGCGAGCAAGGGCGGCGTCGTGATGCTCACCAAGTCACTTGCGCTCGCGTGGGCCGCGGACGGCGTGCGCGTCAACGCGGTCGCACCCGGCTATGTCGAGACGCAGATCAACGCCGAGGGGCGCAAGGATGCAGCGCACTACGAGCGCATCCGCACGCGCATTCCGCAAGGCCGCTGGGCGCAGCCGGACGACGTCGCGGGCAGCGCGGTCTTCCTCGCGTCGAACGCGGCGCGCTACATCACCGGCACCGTGCTCGCAGTCGACGGCGGCTTTCTCGCGGGCTGAGGAAAGACACCATGAGTCAATCCATCGGCACCAGGAACCAGCTCGCCTTCCTGTCGCTCCCGGCGGTCGTGTTCACGGTTGCGCTCATCGCGTTCCCGTTCGCGTACACGGTCTGGATGAGCTTGCACGAATTCAGCTTCGGCGGCACGCCGAAGCTGAACTACGGCCACAACTACGTGCAAATGGTGCAGGACGCCGAGTTCTGGAACGGCATGAAGATCACGCTGATCCTGTACGCGCTGTCGCTGGCGTTGCAGCTGGTGCTTGGCACGTACGTGGCGATCCTGCTGCACAGCTCGAAGAAGCTCTCGGGCATCGTGCGCACGCTGATGATCTCGCCGTTCGTGCTGCCGCCGGTGGTGGTCGGCATGATGTGGCTGGTGGTGCTCGACCCGTCGATCGGCGCGGCGAACTACATCCTCACGAGCTTCGGCCTGCCGCGTTCCGACTGGCTCGCGTCGCCGCAGTGGGTGATCCCGACGGTCGCATTCATCGACACCTGGCAGTGGACACCGTACGTCGCGCTGATCGTGCTCGGTGGCCTGCAATCGCTGCCGCCGAACGTCTACGAGGCCGCGCAGATCGACGGCGCGTCACGCTGGCAGACCTTCTGGCGCATCACCTTGCCGCTGCTGATGCCGACGATCGTGACCGCCGCGATCCTGCGCAGCGTCGATCTCTTGCGCTTCTTCGACATCATCTACATCACGACCCAGGGTGGGCCGGGCAACGCCTCGAACACGCTGAACATCTACGGCTTTCGCAAGGGCTTCGAGTTCTTCGAGATCGGCTACGCGAGCGCGCTGATGATCACGCTCTCGGCAATCGTGCTCGGCGCGGTGGTGGTGCTCACGCAAGCGCGCAAGCGCGTCGCGTGGTGAGGAGGCGAACATGGACGACAAGTGGATTCGCCGCCTGAACCTGCTCCAGATCGCGATCGTCGCGTTCATGATCCTGGCGCCGATCGCGTGGATGGTGCTGGGCTCGTTCAAGCCCTCGTCGGAAGTGACGGCCTACCCGCCGAAGCTGTGGTTCGCGCCGACGCTCGACAACTACCGCCAGCTCTTCAACACCACGCCGTTCGCTCACTACACCTGGAACAGCGCGGTCATCACGATCGGCTCGACGCTGATCGGCATCGTGCTCGGCGTGCCGGCCTCGTTCGCGGTTTCGTGGACGCGCATCACCTGGCCCGCGACGGTGACCTTGCTCGCGCGCATGGCGCCGGGCACGCTGTTCCTGTTGCCTTGGTACGTGATGTTCCGCGAGCTCGGCATGATCGGCAGCTACTGGGCGCTGATCCTGACGCACGCGGTGATCACGATGCCGATCGTGATCTGGGTGCTGCTGCCGTACTTCGACAACATCCCGCGCAGCGTGCTCGAAAGCGCGCAGGTCGACGGCTGCAGCGTGCCGCGCATCCTGTGGCGCATCGCGCTGCCACTGGTGATGCCGGGTCTCGTCGTCGCTTCGATCCTGTCGTTCGTGTTCTCGTGGAACTACTTCCTGTTCGCGCTGGTGCTGTCGAACGGCGACACCAAGACGCTGATCGCGGCCTCGTTCAACTTCATCGGCGAAGGCGCCGCGAACTGGGGCGCGCTGATGGCGGCGGCCACGCTGATCGCGCTGCCACCGCTGGTTCTCGCGTTCTTCGTGCAGCGCCGATTGGTCAGCGGCCTGGCGATGGGCGCGGTCAAAGGCTAAGGAGTCCTCTCATGCATGCAGCAGTTTTCCATGGTGACAAGAAGGTCACGATCAGCGAGGTCGATCGGCCGGTTGCCGGCCCCGGCGAGGTGTTGCTGAAGGTCAGGCGCACGGCGCTGTGCGGCTCCGACACCAAGCTCTGGATCAAGGGCGCGGAGTTCACTCCCGGCCACGAGATCTTCGGCGTCGTCGAGCAGCCCGGCCATGCGATGCACGGCAAGCGCTGTCTCGTCTACATCCCGGTGCATTGCGGCCGATGCGAAACCTGTTTGTCGGGCGACACGCAGATGTGCATTGTCGAATCGGTGCTGGTCGGCTGGAACCGTCCCGGCGGCTACGCCGAGTACCTGACCGTCCCCGAGCAGTGCCTGCTCGAGGTGCCCGACGACATCGAAGACGAACTCGCGCCGCTGCTGCTCGACACGATCGGCACTGCCGCGCATGGCGTGCGCTTCGTCAGGCACCTCGTGCCGCCAGAGACCACCGGCCCGGTGCTCGTGACCGGCGCCGGCCCGGTCGGCATGGGTGCGATCGTCGCGCTGCAGAACATGGGCTACACCGACGTGCGCGTCTCCGATCTGAAGGAAGAGCGCCTGCAGCTCGCCGAGAAGTTCGGCGCGAAGCGCCACCCGGTCGGCTCGCGCGACACGCGCTTCAAGCTGATCGTCGAGTGCAGCGGTTCGCACGCCGCGCGTTCGCTCGGCATGGAGATCGTGCTGCCGCGCGGCGTGCTGATCCTGATCGGCGAAAGCGATTTGCCGTGGCCGGTGCAAGAGAACAAGGCGATCCGCCGCAAGGACTTCTACATGGTGCGCACCTTCTACTTTCCGAAGAGCGACTTCCCGCTCAACGTCGAGCTGCTGCGCAAGGAGAAGGCACGCTATCGACAGCTTGTCGACGCGCAGTTCGGCATCGAGCAGTTGCCCGAGATGTTCGGCCGCTTCGTCGCGGGCGAGCTCGTGAAGCCGTTGCTGGCGTTCGCGTAGGAGCCCGAGGCGATGGCATCGATTCGCATGAAGGGGCTGGTCAAGCGCTACGGCGACGTGACCGTCGTGCCCGCGCTCGACCTCGAGATCCGCGACCAGGAGTTCGTCGTGTTCGTCGGCCCGTCGGGATGCGGCAAGTCGACCCTGCTGCGCGTGATCGCCGGCCTGGAGCCGATCGACGGCGGCGACCTGTACATCGGCGATACGCGCGTCAACGACGTCACGCCCTCGAAGCGCGACATCGCGATGGTGTTCCAGGATTACGCGCTGTACCCGCACATGACGGTCTACGACAACATGGCCTTCGGCCTGGAGATGCGCGCGACGCCGAAGGACGAGATCGACCGCCGCGTGCAGCGCGCCGCCGGCATGCTGCGCATCGAGCCGTTCCTGCAGCGCAAGCCCAAGGCGCTTTCGGGCGGGCAGCGCCAGCGCGTCGCGATGGGGCGCGCGATGGTGCGCAACCCGAAGGTCTTCCTGTTCGACGAGCCGCTGTCGAACCTCGACGCGAAGCTGCGCGGCGAGGTGCGCACCGAGATCAAGGCGCTGTCGCAGCAGCTGAAGACGACGATGGTGTTCGTCACGCACGACCAGGTCGAGGCGATGACGATGGCCGACCGCATCGTCGTGTTGAAGGCCGGCGTGGTGCAGCAGTTCGGCACGCCGGAAGAGGTCTACAAGACGCCGGCGAACCAGTTCGTCGCCGGCTTCATCGGTTCGCCGACGATGAACTTCTTCGACGCGACCGCCACGTCCGACGGACTGCGCTTGAACGACGGCGCGCAATTCACGCTGCCGGCGGCGCGCCGCGAGATGCTGCGCCGCACGCCGCACGCCGAGCTGGTGATCGGCGTGCGGCCCGAGCACATGCAGGTGCTGCCGGCCGGCGAAGCGGGCATGAACGTGACCGTCAGCGTGGTCGAGCCGCTCGGCTCCGACACGCTGATGTACTTCGACCGCGCCGGCACGCGCTTCGTGGCGCGCGTCTCGCCCGAGACCCAGGTGAAGGCCGGCGACACGGTGACGCTCGGCTTCACGATGGACAAGACGCATCTGTTCGACAAGAAGGACGGCAGCGCGCTGCGCTGAGTGCGATGTTCGACCTGCGCCATCCAACGCGACCGAGGCTGATTTGCCTCGGACTCTCGGCCTTCGACGTGACTTGGGTCGTCGAGTCGCTGCCATCGGGCGGCGGCAAGACGCGCGCGCTGGATCTGCGCGAAGGCGGCGGCGGGATGGCGGCGAACGCGTCGGTCGCGGCCGCGAAGCTGGGCGCACAAGTGCAGTTCTGGGGCCGCGCGGGGCAAGACAGCGCAGGGCGTTCGATGCATCAGGGCCTGGCCGCGCTCGGTGTCGACGTGAGTCAGTTCAGGTTGTTCGACGGCGCGCGTTCGTCGGTTTCGGGGATCATCGTCGACGCGAATGGCGAGCGCGCGATCGTCAACTTTCGCGGCGCCGATCTGCCGGACGATCCGGCGTGGCTGCCGCTCGATGCGGTCGCGCAGGCCGATGCAGTGCTGGCCGACCCGCGCTGGCCCGAGGGTGCGCTCGCGCTCTTCCAGACCGCGCAGGCCCATCAGGTGGCGACCGTGCTCGATGGCGATGTGGCCGAGGCGCCCGTGTTCGATGCGCTGCTGCCCTTTGTCGATTGCGCGGTGTTCTCCGAGCCCGCCCTTGCCGGCTACGCGACGCAGGCCGGCGATGTCGAAGCGCAGCTGCACTTCGCCCGCTCGCGCGGCTGCGCGCTTGCGGCCGTGACGCTCGGCGAGCGTGGCGTCGTGTGGGTCGACGCGACCGGCACGCATCGGCTGCCCGCGCTCAAAGTCGATGCGGTCGACACGACCGGCGCCGGCGATGTGTTCCACGGTGCCTTCGCGTTTGCTCTCGGCGCGCAGGTGCCGCTGCGCGAGGCGTTTCAGTTTTCTTCGGTGGTGGCGGCACTCAAATGCCGGCATGCCGGCGGGCGCGAAGGCGTGCCCGATCTGGCCACCGCTCTGTCCTCTCTTCAACGATTCAAGGAGTTGTCAGCATGAGTGCCAATCTGCGTCTGGGCAAACAGTGGGGACTGCGCCGCATGGCGACGCCCGAAGGCCACTTCACGATGGTCGCGCTCGACCAGCGTCCGCCGATCGCGAACCTGATCGCGGCCAAACGCGGCATCGCCGCGGCCGACGTGAGCTTCAAGGACATGGTCGACGTGAAGCGCGTCATCGTCGACTCGGTCGGCCAGCACGCCAGCGCGGTGCTGTTCGATCCGAACTACGCGTTCCCCGCCGCCATCGACAAGCTGCCGGCGCACACCGGCCTGGTCGTCACGCTCGAAGACCATCGCTTCGAGGACACGGCCGGCGGGCGGCTGTCGCACTCGATCCGCGACTGGAGCGTCGAGAAGATCAAGCGCGCCGGCGGCGATGGCGTCAAGGTGCTGGCCTGGTACCGGCCCGATGCCGAGCCCGAGGTACTGGCGCACCAAAAGGCGTATGTCGAGGCGATCGGCAAGGAGTGCGCACAGCACGACATCCCGTATGTGTTCGAGCTGCTCGTCTATCCGTTCCCGAAGAGCGCGGCGCACACGATCGACTATGTCGAGTCACCGGAGAAGATGCCCGATCTGGTGCTCGACAGCGTGCGCGAGTTCGCGCAGCCGAAGTACGGCATCGACCTGTTCAAGCTCGAGAGCCCGTTGCCCGGCGCGACCCTGCCGGCGCGCGACGGCAGCCCCGCGCACCTCAAGGCGCAGGCACTGTTCGACGCGATGGGCAAGATCTGCAAGGATGCCGGCATCCCGTGGGTGATGCTTTCGGCCGGCGTCACGCCGAAGCAGTTCGTGCGCGTGATGGAGTACGCGTACGCGGCGGGCGCGAACGGCTTTCTGGCCGGCCGCGCAATCTGGTGGGAGGCGATGCAGCATTTCCCCGACCTCGCGAAGTGCGGCGCACAACTGCGCCAGCAAGGCGGCGCGACCCTGGCCGAGCTGGAAGCGCTGACGAAGCGCGCCGGTCACGCTTGGCACGCCGACTACACCGGGTTCGACAGCCTGCAGGCCGAAGGCGAACTCTGCGCCGCCTACGCCTGACCTGAGCGAGCCCGCGCGACGCGCGGGTGACAGCGGCGCGGGTCGGGGTCTGCGCACAATCGATGGCAACCCTCACACCACCTCCGGAGACACGACCATGACCGACCTGTTCTCACTGAAGGGCCGCATCGCCCTCGTCACCGGCGGTTCACGCGGCATCGGCCGCATGATTGCCGCGGGCTTTCTCGCGGCGGGTGCCAAGCGCGTCTACATCTCGTCGCGCAAGGCCGCCGATTGCGACGCGACCGCGAAGGAGCTGTCGGCGCAGGGCGAGTGCATCTCGCTGCCGGCCGATGTGTCGACGATGGAGGGCATTGCGGCACTGGTCGCGGCCTACACGGCGCGCGAGGCCACGCTCGACATCCTCGTCAACAACGCCGGCGCGGCCTGGGGCGAGACCTTCGACACCTTCCCCGAGAAAGGCTGGGACAAGGTCGTCGACCTGAACCTGAAGTCGCCGTTCTTTCTGACGCAGGCGCTGATCGCGCCGCTCCGCGCGGCCGCGCAGACGCAGCCGGCCAAGGTCATCAACATCGCGTCGATCGACGGCATCTCGGTGAACCCGCAGGAGACGTATTCGTACGCCGCCAGCAAGGCCGGACTGATCCAGCTGACGCGCCGGATGGCGCTGCGCCTGGCCGAAGACAACATCGTCGTCAGCGCGATCGCGCCGGGTGCGTTCGCCTCCGAGATGAACCGCGTCGCGCGCGACCACGCCGAAGAAACCGCCAAGCGCATCCCGGCGAAGCGCATCGGGCGCGACGAGGACATGGCGGGCGGCGCCATCTACCTCGCCTCGCGTGCCGGCGACTACGTGATGGGCTCGACGCTGGTGATCGATGGCGGCGTGACGCACGCGCGCTGATGGTTCGCAAACGGACGAATAATTGCAATTCGTCCGCAAGTGGACTACCCTGTGCCCATGAACGCCATCCTCAAGCCCGGCGCCCCGCCGGTCGACCTCGATTCCGCGGCCGCGGCGCAGGCCGCGTTGCGCAGCTTCTGGCGCATCAGCGACGCGTGGCAACTAGATGCCACCGAGCAGACCACCTTGCTCGGCGTCGGCCGCACCACGCTGTATCAGTGGAAGCAGGGCAAGGTGAACGGCCCGCTCGATCGCCATGTGCTGGAGCGCTTGTCCTATCTGTTCGGCATCTACGCGGCCTTGCAGATCCTGTTGCCGGTCGGCAGCCAGGCCGACGCGTGGGTGCGCAAGCCGAACGCGGCGCCGCTGTTCGGCGGCAAGTCGGCGCTGGCCCGCATGCTGGGCGGGCAGGTCGCCGATCTGTACGTGGTGCGCCACTACCTCGACGCGCAGCGGGGCGGCAAGGCCTGAATGACGACCCCCAAGACGCCTTCGGCGTCGCCCCCCCGAGGGGGAGCCGGGCCGTCTTGGGGCGGTCCGGCGACGTCCCGGTCCTCTCCTCTCGAGGCCATTCCGGTCACCCCGACCGAATGGCGGCCCAGCTACCGCCTGATCCCCTCGCGCTACCCGACCGTCGGCCTCTACGACCGCGTCGCCGATCCGGCCGATCTCGATGTCGTGTTTGCGATCGAGGCGCTGACGAATCCGCGCATCCGCGACGAGATCGGTCAGTTGCAACTCGTGCCGCCGGATGAGCGCGTCAGCGGCGCCGGCAGCACGATGGTGATGGCCGCGTTCACGCACCTGAACCCGGAAGGCTCGCGTTTCTCCGACGGCAGCTACGGCATCTACTATGCGGCGCACGCGCTGGAGACGGCGGTGGCCGAAGTCAGCCACCACCGCGCGCTGTTTCTGTCGCGCACGGCCGAACCGGCGATCGATGTCGATATGCGCGTGATCGCCGCGACCCTCAGCGCCGACTTGCACGACCTGCGCGAATTTGGCAAACGCGTCGGCAAGCGCGGCGCCGCGCTGCTCGACCCGAACCACTACGGCGCACCCCAAGCCCTGGGCCGGCAGTTGCGTGAGGTCGGCAGCTGGGGCGTGCTGTTCCCGAGCGTGCGGCACGACGGCGGGTTCTGCGTCGGCGTGTTCCGGCCGAAGGCGCTGCGCAACGCCAGGTCGGGCGCGCACCTTGCGCTGCACTGGGACGGCGAGCGCATCACGCACTGGTACGAGAAGCGCGCGCCGCGTCTGTTGCCCTGACCTTGCCGCGACATCGCCCTGAACCGGCTCAGCGCGGCGCCGGCACCTCCATCGCCAGCAGCACTTGCGCATACGCCTTCGCGAGGTTGTCGGTGTGCAGCGAGGCCATGCCGCCACCGCCGAGCACGTCGTGCAGCACGAAGTTGATCGCGTTCAGGCCGGGCAGATCGAAGCGTTCGACCCGGCTCGGCGCGCGGTGTGCGAAGTGCGCGGCGACGCGCTCGGGCGTGAGCCAAGCCGACAGCGCGGCCAGGTCTTCGGGCCGGCGCGCGATCACGCCGATGTTGGCTTTGTTGCCCTTGTCGCCGGAGCGGCCATGGGCGAGCGCGAGCAACGGCACGCGATGCGCGCTCGCGTCGACCGGCGCGCTCGCATGCTGCAACGCCGGACCGAGCGTTTGCGGGTCGAACCCGCCCGCGCTCGGAATCGCCACCGCCCAGCGCTCGCCGTTGACGTCGACCGACACCGACAGCCCCGCCTTCGGCAGCAGGAACGAAAACAGCCGCACCACCGGCGTTGGGCTCGGCCGGCCACTCACCAGCCCGAGCGTGCCGGGCGCCATCGACGTGGCCGCCGGCGCGAACTCGCGCGCGAAGACTTCCAGGCTGTCTTTCGACGCCGCCTTCGCGCTCATCTTCAGCACCACCTCGCGTGCGCCGCTGCGGCCGCTCGCGCCGAACATCTCTTCGCCGCCCAGCACCTCGACCCGCGTTTCGGTGAACGGCGGCAGCTCGCGCGCCGCCAGCATGCGCTGCATGCGCGTCAGCAGCGCCGCGCCGGTGCGCTGCGCCTTCTGCACCGCGTGCTCGCCGGCGATCGTCAGGAAGCCGGTGTTGCGGTAGCCGTCGGCGAAGGTCGCGCTGACCTTGTAGCTCGCGGTCGGTGCGCGGCCGGTCGCGCCCGTCACGCGCACACGGTGTTCGCCGTCCTGCACCATCCGAACCTGGGTGAAGTCGCAACTCACGTCAGGCACGAGGTAGGCGCGCGGGTCGCCGATCTCGTAGAGCAACTGCTCGGCCACGGTCGCCGGTGTCACGAGGCCGCCGGTGCCCGGTGACTTGGTGATCGTGAAGCTGCCGTCGGCGTCAGCCTCGACGATCGGGAAGCCGATGTTCTCCCAGTCGGGCACGGTGTCCCAGTCGGTGAACAGGCCGCCGGTGCATTGCGCGCCGCATTCGATCAGGTGGCCCGCGAGCGTGCCTTGCGCGAGCCGGTCGTACGCATCGTTGGCCCAGCCGAACTCGTGCATCAGCACGCCCAGCGTCACGGCCGAATCGACGCAACGGCCGGTGATCACCACATCGCAGCCGGCATCGAGCGCCCGCGCGATCGGCAGCGCGCCGAGATACGCGTTGATGCTGGCGACCCGCTGCGGGAAGGGCTCGCCGCTGAACATTTCCGTGATGCCGGCGTTGCGGAGCTCGTTCGCGCGTGCGACCAGGTCGTCGCCCAGAACAACGCCGACGCGCAGCGTGATGCCCATCTCGGACGCCAGCGCCAGCAACGCGTCGCGGCAGGCCAGCGGGTTCACGCCGCCGGCGTTCGCGACCACGCGGATGCGCTGCGCCTGCAGCTGCGGCAGCGCTTCGCGCATCATGATCTGGACGAAGTCGACCGCGTAGCCGGCCGAGGCGTCCTTCGCGCGCTGCGCCGCGAGGATCGACATCGTGACCTCGGCGAGGTAGTCGAACACCAGGTAGTCGAGCTCGCCGCCGGCCAGCAGTTGCGGCACCGCGAGCGTCGTGTCGCCCCAGAAGCCCGAAGCGCCGCCGATGCGCACCGTGGTTCTGCGCTTGGGGTTCGTCGAACTGCTCGTCATTCATCGCCTCCTGCTGCGCGCTGTCAGGCTGCATTGTGCGCAGACACCCGACCCGCACGCTCAGGGTAATCGGCAGCGCCGGCAAGGGTCATTGCCGCACAACATAATCGATCGGCACCCCACCCCCAGGAGACAGCTCGATGGCCAGCCTGAACGTGAACGGAACCGCACGCCAGTTCCAAGCGGAAGACGACACCCCGCTGCTGTGGGTGCTGCGCGAGCAACTCGGCCTGACCGGCACCAAGTACGGTTGCGGCATCGCCGCGTGCGGCGCCTGCACCGTGCACATCGACGGCGTGCCGACGCGATCGTGCGTGCGGCCGGTCTCGACGGTCGAGGCCACGGCGAAGATCGTCACGATCGAAGGCCTCGCGCCGAATGCGACGCACCCGGTGCAGAAGGCCTGGGCCGCGCTCGACGTGCCGCAATGCGGCTTCTGCCAGGCCGGCATGATCATGGCCGCGGCCGCGCTGCTCAAAGAAAAGCCCAAGCCCACCGATGCCGACATCGACGCTGCGATGACCAACATCTGCCGCTGCGGCACCTACAACCGCGTGCGTGCGGCCATCAAGCAAGCCGCTGCCGCTGGTGGCGCGACGGCCTGAACGGGAGCCATGCGATGAACAACACTTCCACCGCAGTCAAGCAACCCCGCGTGTCGCGCCGCGCCTTTCTCGGCAGCTCGGCGGTCGCCGCGGGCGGCCTCGTCGTCGGCTTCCATGTGCCGTTTGCGAATCAGGCGAATGCACAGGCCGCGGGTGCGGCAACGCCTGCGCCGGCCGGCCCGTTCTCGCCCGAGGTCAACGCCTGGGTCGTGATCAAGCCCGACGACAGCGTCGTGATCCGCGTCGCGCGTTCCGAGATGGGGCAGGGCACGCTGACCGGATTGGCGCAACTCGTCGCCGAAGAGCTCGATTGCGACTGGGCCAGGGTCACGACCGAGTACCCGACACCCGGCCAGAACCTCGCGCGCAACCGCGTCTGGGGCAACTTCTCGACCGGTGGCAGCCGCGGCGTGCGCGAGTCGAACGACTATGTGCGCAAGGGCGGCGCGACCGCGAAGCTGATGCTGGTGCAGGCGGCGGCGAACGACTGGAAGGTGCCGGTGGCCGAATGCAGTGCCGCGTCGAGCGTGATCACGCACAAGCCCAGCGGTCGCACGACGACCTATGGCAAGGTCGCGGTCGCCGCCGCCAAGCTGACGCCGCCGACCGAGGTGACTCTGAAAGACCCGAAGGACTGGAAGATCGCCGGCAAGCCGGTCAAGCGCCTCGACACCGCGCCCAAGCTCGACGGCTCGCAAATCTTCGGCATGGATTTCAAGCTGCCGGGCATGCTCAATGCGGCCGTGAAAGACTGCCCGGTGTTTGGCGGCAAGGTCAAGAGCTTCAACGCCGCGGCGATCGCGAACCGGCCCGGCGTGAAGAAGGTCGTGCCGGTCGGTGCGAGCGCTGTCGCGGTGATCGCCGACACTTGGTGGCACGCCAAGACCGCGCTCGACGCGCTGCCGATCGAGTGGGATGAAGGGCCGAACGCGAAAGTCTCGAGCGCATCGATTGCCGCGTTCCTGAAAGAAGGGCTCGACGCGCCGACCGCGATCGTCGGCAACGAATCGGGCGATGCGAAAAAGGCGATTGCCGAGTCGGCGCGCAAGCTCGAAGCGGTTTACTCCTATCCGTACCAGAACCACGCCTGCATGGAGGTGATGAACGCGACGGTGCGCTGGACCCCCGAACGCTGCGAGGTCTGGTGCCCGACCCAGAACGGCGAAGCCGCGCTCGCCGCCGCGTCGGAGGCGGCCGGGCTGCCGACCTCGAAGTGCGAGGTCTACAAGCTCAACCTCGGCGGCGGCTTCGGCCGGCGCGGCGCGCACGACTGGGTCACGCAGGCGGTCGCGATCGCCAGGCAGATGCCGGGCACGCCGATCAAGATGCTGTGGTCGCGCGAAGAAGACATGGCGCACGGCAAGTTCCACCCGATCACGCAATGCAGGATGACCGCCGGGCTCGATGCGCAGGGCAACGTCACCGGCCTGCACATGCGCATTTCGGGCCAATCGATCATCGCCGGGCTGCTGCCGCAGAACCTCGTGAACGGGCGCGATCCGGTGGTGTTCCAGGGCCTCGTGCCGAGCGGCGCCGAAGGCATGCTCGGCTACAAGTTCCCGACCGTGCTGATCGACCACGCGATGCGCAACCCGCACGTGCCGCCGGGCTTCTGGCGCGGCGTGAACCTGAACCACAACGCGATCTATGTCGAGAGCTTCATCGACGAGATCGCGCACGCGACCAAGCAGGATCCGCTCGCGCTGCGCCGCAAACTGCTGGCCGGCTCGCCGAAGCACTTGGCGGTGCTGAACGCGGTCGCCGAGCGCGCCGGCTGGGGCCAACCGGCGCCCGATGTCGGCGGGCAGAAGGTGTACCGCGGCCTGGCGCAGATCATGGGCTTCGGCAGCTACGTGGCGGCTTGCGCCGAGATCTCGGTCAACGATGCCGGCGAGTTGAAAGTGCACCGCATCGTCGCGGCCACCGACCCGGGCCATGCGGTGAACCCGCAGCAGATCGAAGCGCAGGTCGAGGGCTCGTTCGCGTACGGCCTGTCGGCCGCGCTGTTCGGCGCCTGCACCGTGAAAGACGGCCGCATCGAACAGAGCAATTTCAGCGACTACCCGGCCGTGCGCATGACCGACATGCCCAGGGTCGAGGCGATCCTGATGCCGTCGGGCGGCTTCTGGGGCGGTGTCGGCGAGCCGACGATCGCGGTCGCCGCGCCCGCGGTGCTGAACGCGATCTTCGCGGCCACCGGCAAACGCATTCGCGATTTGCCGCTGTCGAATCACAGCCTGAAGAAGGCCTGAGCGGGCGGTTCGATGCGCGCGTTGTCGGCATTGCTCGCGACGGTCATGTGGCTCGCGAGTCTCGGCGCGCATGCGGCCGACGATTCGATCGAGCGCCCGCTGACCGACCAGCCCGGCGACGCGGCGCGCGGCCGCGCGATCGTCGCGAACCGGCAGGTCGGCCTGTGCCTGCTGTGCCACACCGGGCCGATTGCCGAAGAGCGCTTCCAGGGCAACCTCGCGCCCGACCTCGCGGGCGCCGGCACGCGCTGGTCCGAAGGCCAGTTGCGCTTGCGCCTGGTCGACAGCCAGCGCATCAATCCGCAGACGATCATGCCGGCGTACTTTCGCAGCGAAGGCGTCACGCGCGTTGGCGTGCCGTGGCAGGGCAAGACGGTGCTGGCCGCGCAGCAGGTCGAAGACGTGGTTGCCTACCTGCGGACGCTGAAATGACGACACGACGGCAAGTGCTGACGATGACCGCAGGTCTGGCCGGCGCGATCTGGTTGCGGCCCGCGAGCGCGTCGGCAGAGGAGCTCGCGGCGGCGATCAAGGCGTTCGCGGCGGGCGCGCCGGTGCAGGCCGGGCGCGTGATGCTCGACGTCGCGCCGCTGGTCGAGAACGGCAATGTCGTGCCGATCACCGTCACCGTGCAGAGCCCGATGAGCGCGGCCGACCACGTCAAGGCGATCGCGATCTTCAACGAGCGCAACCCGCAGCGCGACGTCGTGGTGTTCGGCCTCGGCCCGCGCGCCGGCCGCGCGGCCGTCTCGACGCGCATCCGGTTGGCGACCTCGCAGCAGCTCGTCGCCGTTGCGCAGATGAACGACGGCAGTTGCTGGACGCACACGGTCGACGTGATCGTGACGCTGGCGGCCTGCGTCGAAGCCTGATCATGGTCAGAGCCCTCATCACGATGCCGAAGACCGCAAAACGCGGCGAGGTCATCGAGATCCGCACGCTGATCGCGCACCCGATGGAAACCGGCTACCGGCACGGCGACGACGGTGCCGTGCAGCCGCGCAACCTGATTCGCCGGCTCAGCTGCCGCTACGCCGACGGCCGCGACGATGTGGAGATCTTCAGCGCCGAGCTGTTTCCCGCGATCGCCGCGAACCCGTATGTCGCGTTCTTCACGGTTGCGACCGGGAGCGGCACGCTGCGTTTCAGCTGGCAGGGCGACAACGGTTTCGCGCAGACCGAGAGCGTCGAGCTGACCGTGACATGAGGGTCGCACTGACGACGCTCGCGTTGCTCGCGTTGCTCGCGGCCGCGAACGGCGCTGGCGCCGCCGAGCCTGACCCGCGCCGCTCCGGCTACGCGTTCATGACGCCGCAGGTGCAGGCGATGCAGCGCGACGACGCCGCGAACCCGGCAATGCTGGCGGTACAGGACGGCGCGGCGCTGTGGGATCGCGCGGTCGGCGCATCCAACAAGTCCTGCGTGAGTTGCCACGGCGCGGCGACCACGTCGATGCGCGGTGTGGCGGCACGTTACCCGGCATTCGACGCCGCCGCAAACCGCCCGTTCGACCTGCGCCAGCGCATCAACGCCTGCCGCGTGAACCACCAGCAGGCCGCGCCGTTCGCGACCGAGGGCGCAGACCTCTTGGCGATCGAGAGTTTCGTCGCGTTGCAGTCGCGCGGTCTGGTCGTCGCGCCGCCGATCGATGCGCGGCTGCAGCCCGCGCTCGAGCGCGGCGCGCGGCTGTTCAACCAGCGCATCGGTCAACTCGACTTCTCGTGCGCGCAGTGCCACGACCAGCACGCCGGCCAGCGCCTGGCCGGCAGCACGATCCCGCAAGCGCACCCGACCGGCTACCCGCTCTATCGCCTCGAATGGCAGGGCATGGGTTCGCTGCAGCGGCGCCTGCGCGGCTGCATGACCGGCGTGCGTGCCGAGCCGTTCGCGTACGGCGCGCCGGAGTTGGTCGAGCTCGAGCTCTACCTCGCGCGCCGCGCCGCCGGCATGGCGATGGACGCGCCGGCCGTGCGGCCTTGACCATGGCGCACGGCGCGCGGCGAAGCGTCGGAATCCCGTCGATTCGCACCGTTCGGCGAGCGGCAATCCGCCGATCCGCGTTCGCAAGGCCCCGAGGCGGCGTCACGACGGTGCTGCCACTAGACTCGCACCCGTGACAGCGGTGTGAACGCCGCGAAACAGGCACGCAACCTGCAACGGCTCGAACCCAACGGGCTGCACGGCGCGGCCATCATGAGACAACGGCGAATCGGCATGAAATTTTTGTTGGGGCTGCGCGGCATCGCCGGCGCACTCGGCTTGTTGGGCGGGCTGCTCACTTCTCACGGCGCCCAAGCGCAATCGTCCGACACGCTCAAGCGCATCGCGCAGACCGGCACGATCAACCTCGGCCACCGCGAATCGTCGGTGCCGTTCTCGTACTACGACGGCAAGCGCCAGGTCATGGGCTACTCGCACGACCTGATGCTGAAGGTGCTCGATTCGATCAAGGCCGAGCTGAACCTGCCGGCGCTGACGATCCGGCTCGTGCCGGTGACGCCGCAAAACCGCATTCCGCTGGTGCAGAACGGCGCGGTCGACCTCGAATGCGGCTCGACCAGCCACAACGTCGAGCGCGAGCGCCAGGTCGCGTTCTCGGTGTCGATCTTCATCATCGGCACGCGCCTGATCACGGCGCGCGATTCCGGCATCCGCGACTTTCCCGACCTCGTCGACAAGAAGGTCGTGGTGACCGCGGGCACCACCTCGGAGCGCCTGCTGCAGACCTTCAACGAGCGCAATGGCGGGCGCCTCGACATCGTCTCGACGCGCGACCACGGCGAATCGTTCCAGATGCTCGAGTCGGGCCGGGTCAAGGCCTTCATGATGGACGACGCGCTGCTCTACGGCGAGCGCGCCAAGGCGATCAGCCCGGACGACTGGGTCGTCGTCGGAACGCCGATGTCGTCCGAGGTCTACGGTTGCATGATGCGGCTCGGCGACCCGGCCTTCAAGAAGGTGGTCGACGTCGCGCTGACGCGCCTGATGCAGTCGGGCGAGGCGCTGAAGCTGTATGCGAAGTGGTTCCAGCGGCCGATTCCACCGAAGGGGCTGAATCTGAACTGGCCACCGTCCGAAGCGCTGCTCGAGCTGTACCGCGCGCCGAACGACAAGCCGCAGTGATGACGACCTGGGACGGCCCGGCGGCACGGCGCGCGGCGTGGCCGATCACGCGCCGCACGCTGCTCGGGCTGATCGGCGCGGCGTTCGTGGTCGGCAGTGCCTGGCTCGGCTTCGTCACGAGCGAGCGCCAGGGCATCGCCGAGTTGCGCGCCGACTCGAACCACCGGCTCGACCTGTTCTCGTCGGCGGTCCAGGGCGTGATCAAGCGGCTCGAGTACGTGCCGGCGACGATCCAGCTCAACCAGGACGTGCTCGACCTGCTGAACCACCCCGACGACGCGCAGCAGCTGCGGGTCGGCAACGACTACCTGCGCCGCCTCAACGCGCACCTGGGCAGCGTCGCGGTGTTCGTGATGAACGACCGCGGCGTCGTGATTGCGTCGAGCAACGGCGAGCGCCCCGACGACAGCCTGCTGCACGAAGACCTGTCGTTCCGCCCGTACTTTCTCGAAGCGCTGTCGGGCCGGGTCGGCCGGCACTTCGCGATCGGCATCGACGGCGGCGAGCCCGGCTACTTCGTCTCGCACCCGATCCGCGACGGCGCGCGCGTGGTCGGCGTGGCCGCGATCAAGATCAGCCTGGCACCGATCGACCAGACCTGGGACATGCTCGGCTCGCGTGCGCTGCTGGCCGACGCGAACCAGGTCGTGATCCTGTCGTCCGAACCGGTGTGGCGCTACACCGCGCTGGCCGATTTGCCGCTGGAGCGTCGCGTCGATCTGCAGCTCACGCGCATGTACAACAACCGCCGCCTCGCGCGCTTCCCGCTGCGCGTGCACCCCGCCAACGACGACGACGGCCAGATCATCGAGGAGCACGCGCCGCGCGCCGCGCTGCTGCCGGCGCTGCCACGCGACGCCGGCATGCTGGTGCTGTCGCGCACGCTCGACGGCATGGACTGGCACGTGATGACCTTCTCCGACCTCGGTGCGGTGCGCAGCCAGTCGATGCTGTCGGGCGCGATGTCGGCGGTCGCGGCCAGCTTCGTCGTGTTGCTGGCGCTGTTCCTGGCGCAGAACCGGCGCATCCAGCGGCAAAAGCACGCCGCGCGGCTGATGCTGGAGCGCGCCAATGTCGAGCTCGAACGCAATGTCGAGAGCCGCACCCGCGACCTGACCGACGCCAATCTGCGGCTGCGAAAGGAAGTCGCCGAACGCGAGCGCGCCGAGCAGACGCTGCGCGACGCGCAGGGCGAGCTCGTGCACACCGCCAAGATGGCGATGCTCGGCCAGCTCGCCACCGGCATCACGCACGAGCTGACCCAGCCGCTCGGTGCGATCCGCACGCTGTCGGGCAACGCCTCGGAGTTTTTGCGCCGCGGCAACCTCGACGCACTCGGCGGCAACCTGACCATCATCGCGCGCATGGCGGATCAGATGGGCGGCATCATCCAGCCGCTGAAGGGCTTCGCGCGCAAGTCGCGGCCGATGCCCGAGCGCGTCGACGTCGCGCATGCGATCGGCAATGCGCTGTTCCTGTACGAGTCGCGGTTGCGCAAGGACAGTGTCGAACTCGTCAACCGCTGCGCGCCCGGCGCGGTGCATGCGTGGTGCGACGAGAACCGACTCGAGCAGGTGCTGATCAACCTGATCGGCAACGCGCTCGACGCGATGGAGTCGGTGTCGCAGCGCCGGCTCACGCTCGAGGCGGTGGTCGAAGCGGCGCCTGACGAGGCAGGGGCACGCGGCGGCGCGCGCGATCCGGCATCGGTGGTGCGCATCGAGGTGCTCGACACCGGCACCGGCTTCGACGCGCTGGCGCGCCTGCACCTGTTCGAGCCCTTCTTCACGACCAAGCCCAGCGGCGTCGGCCTCGGCCTCGGGCTGGCGATCTCGCGCGACATCGTGCGCGAGTTCGGCGGCGACATCGAGGCCTTCGGGCGCCCCGAAGGCGGCGCGCGATTCTGTCTGTACCTGCCCACCGGGCCAGGGCCTGTTAACGCCATTGGAGGGCTCGCGCCGGGCCGCCACAGGCCGCAGGGCGTCGTTGCTCGATCGTTGTGTGCCGAAGGCACACGGCCTCACTCGCGCCTCGCCCTGTGGCCTGCGGCGGCCCGGCGCGAGCCCTCCAATGGCGTTAACAGGCCCTAGAAAGCGTTCCCCATGATTCCTGAACTGACCGTGCTGATCGTCGAGGACGACCCTCACATGCGGCTGGGCTGCGTGCAGGCGATGCAGCTCGCCGGGCTGCGCGTCGAGGCGATCGCGTCGGCCGAAGAGGCCGAGCCGCAGCTGCGCCCGAACTTCGCCGGCGTCGTCGTCACCGACATGCGGCTGCCGCGCGCCGACGGCATGTCGCTGGTGCGGCGTTGTCGCGAGGTCGACGCGGCACTGCCGGTCATCATGATCACCGGCCACGGCGACGTGAGCTTGGCGGTCGAGGCGATGCGCAGCGGCGCCTACGACTTCATCACCAAGCCGTTCTCGCCCGAGCTGCTGGTCGAGGTGGTGCGGCGCGCGCTCGAGAAGCGCGCGCTGACGCTCGAGGTCGCGGCGCTGCGCCAGGCGCTGTCGGGCCGCGGCTCGATCGAAGGCAAGCTGGTCGGCCGTTCGCCGCAGATCGAGCGCGTGCGCCGGCTCGTCGCCGAGGTCGCGAACTCGCCGGTCGACGTGCTGATCCACGGCGAGACCGGCACCGGCAAGGAGCTGGTGGCGCAGGCGCTGCACGAGCTGTCGGGCCGCAAGTCGGCACCGTTCGTCGCACTGAACTGCGGCGGCGTGCCCGACAACCTGCTCGACAGCGAACTCTTCGGCCACGAGCAAGGCGCGTTCACCGGCGCGCAAAAGCGCCGCATCGGCAAGATCGAATACGCGCACGGCGGCACGCTGTTCCTCGACGAGGTCGAGAGCATGCCGATGGGAATGCAGATCAAGCTGCTGCGCGTGCTGCAGGAGCGCGTGATCGAGCGGCTCGGCTCGAACCACCGGGTCGCGGTCGACGTGCGCGTGGTCGCCGCGACCAAAGACAACCTGCTGCAGCGCGCGCAGCAGAACACCTTCCGCGCCGACCTGTTCTACCGCCTGAACGTGGTCTCGATCGAGGTGCCGGCGCTGCGCGAGCGCCGCGAAGACATTCCGCTGTTGCTCGAGCACTTCATGCTGCTGTCGGCGAGCCGCTTCGGCCGGCCGCAGCCGAACCTGTCGGACGATCAGATGCGCCGCCTGATGGCGCACGCCTGGCCGGGCAACGTGCGCGAGCTGCGCAATGTCGCCGACTGCCTGGTGCTCGGCATCGGCAAGGACGGCTTCGGCCTGGAGCCCGCGCCGGCTGGCGACGCCTCGGCCGAGCGCTCGCTCGCCGACATGGTCGATGCGTTCGAGCGCAGCCTGATCTCGGTCGAGCTCGACCGCCATCAGGGCAACATCGCGCACAGCGCGCGCGCGCTGCGCATCGCAAAGACGACGCTGAACGACAAGATCCGCAAGCACGGTCTGCAGTAGGCGCCGGCGCTGCGCGGGTTTCCGTTTTCCGCGTGTTCGCGCGCTACGGATTTCCGTTCGATCGCGAGCGATTCGATCGAACCCCGCGATGCGGCAGGAAGCCGCTCTTACCTGTGAAAAATCGCGTTTCCGACGGCCGCCGACGCGGCCGTTTTCACGCCGATTTTGCCTGGCACGCTCGCTGCTAAAGGGATCACCGCGCGCCGATCTTCGAGGCGCACCGACGACTTTCCTTCAACACACTCCAACGAGGAGAACAGCCTGTGAAATCCAGAAGCTCGCACCGCGCATCGCGCCTGGCCATCCTGCCCCTGGCGCTGGCCGCCGCGTTCGCGATGCCCAGCGTGGCGAACGAAGACACCGAGGTCTACTCGGTGCGCATTCCCTACGTCAGCGAAGACGAACTCGGCAAGCTGACCAAGCTGCTCGATCACCCGTACGTCGACCAGAAGGCGCACGAGGTTCACGCCGAGGTCAGCCCCGAGGAGCTGGCGAAGGTCCAGGCGATGGGCATCACGCCGCAGATCGACCAGGCCGAGACCGCGCGCATCCAGAACTTCATCACGTCGCGCGCGAAGGACATGAGCTCCGGTGCGCTCAAGCGTGCGCTGAACGCCAAGCCGAGCAGCATCGCCAACGGCGTGCACTCGTGCTACCGCACCGTCGAGCAGGTCTACACCACGTTCGAGGACCTGGCCAAGGCTTACCCGAAGCTGGTGAAGGTGCAGACGCTCGGCAAGAGCTGGATGGGCACGCAGCAGGTGATCCCGCCGGTCGGCACCGCGGTGCCCGACAACTCGCGCTCGTCGTTCGCGAACCTGCTGATCAAGTACCTGCCGGCGTCGATCGTCACGCGCTTCAACCTGAGCCTGTTCCCGGTCGACCCGAGCCCCGTGAAGGTGATCGTGGTCGGCAACTTCGAGAAGCAGGACGCACAGACCGAAGCGCCGCCGAACATGGTCTGGACCGGCGGCATCCACGCGCGTGAGTACGCGCCGCAGGAAGTCGGCATGAAGTTCATCGAGTGGCTGCTCGACAACTACGGCAAGGACGCCAACGCGACCATGATGGTCGACACGAACCGCTACCACTTCATCGTTCACAACCCGGACGGCCGCAAGCTCGCGGAACAGGACATCTCGGCGCGCCAGCGCAAGAACACCAACTACGTCACCGCGGCCTGCACGA
This sequence comes from Pseudomonadota bacterium, assembly GCA_040389925.1. Taxonomy (GTDB): domain Bacteria; phylum Pseudomonadota; class Gammaproteobacteria; order Burkholderiales; family Burkholderiaceae_C; genus LMDS01. Next base: position 39,936 of record JAZJZJ010000068.1, on the reverse strand, counting down.
CGACCTCGGGTGCCGGCGTGCCGAACACGCTCAGCTCGGGTGTCGACTTGAACCGCAACTACCCGTTCGGCTGGGCCACCGGCGGCACCGGCGGCTCCGACGGCAACTCGTGCGGCGAGACCTACCGCGGCATTTCGGCCGGCTCCGAGCCCGAGACCCAGGCGGTGCTGAACTACACGCGCGGCACCTGGAACCAGGCCAACTGCAAGTGGGAAGGCGGCGCACTGCCGGACGGTCGCCCGAAGAGCGCGACCTACTGCAACCCGGAGAACCGCGACAACGGCGGCGCCGGCGAGCTCGACTGGCAGACCGGCGCACCCGACACCTACGGTGGCGGCGTCTTCATCGACCTGCACAGCAACGCACGGGCCGTGCTGTGGCCGTGGGGCGTGGAGCGCACCGAGAATGGCAACAACACGCACACGCCGAACAACAAGGGCATGGCGGTGATCGCGCAGCGCCTGGCGTTCCACAACAACTACTCGTCGCAGCAACTGCTCAGCTACAACACCGAGGGCACGACCAAGGACGCGATGTACGGCTACCTCGGCGCGCCGGCTTACACGGTCGAGATGGGCCGCTCGTTCTATGAAGACTGCGGTGTGTTCGCACGCGAAACCTACCCGGAGAACTTCAACGGCTTCCACTACCTGAGTCGTGTGCTGCACCGCGTGTACCAGCTGCCGTTCGGGCCGGACACGGTCGACGTCAAGGTCGGCGCGGCCTCGGTCGTGGCGGGCGAGAAGGTCGCGGTCACCGCAACCGTCGACGACAACCGCTATCGCTACTCGAACGCCGGCCAGTCGACGATCCTGCCGCCGCCGTACCCGGTGGTCTACAACGTCAAATCGGCGATGGCCTACATCGACAAGAAGCCGTGGGAAGCAGGCGCCGTCGGCGTGCCGCTGACACTGGCGACTTCGGCGCAGGCAAAGGCCGACTTCCCCGACGCGACCAAGACCGTGACCGGCTCGCTCGACACCACGGGTCTGGCCGCCGGCCGCCACATGGTCTACGTGCAGGGCACGAACGACGACGGCAAGGCCGGCGCGCTCTCGGCCGCGTTCCTCGACGTGACCGCGGCGCCGGTGGTGGTGCCACCGGCACAAGACAGCGGCGGCGGCGCGTTCGGCTGGTCGGAGATCGGCCTGATGCTGCTCGGCTTGCTCGGCCTCGCGGGCCTGGCCCGCAAGGCACGCGACTGACCGCTCGGCTGACACACCGCTAGAACGCAAACCCACCTCCCTCTGGAAACGGCCCCGCGCGCACCGACGTGTGCGGCGCGCGGGCCACACCTTGGACACCGACATGAAGAAATCTCTCCAGCCCCTGGCCTTGCTGATGGCCAGCGCCGCAATCCTCAGCCTCGGCGCCTGCGGCGGCGGCGGCGATGACGCGCCCGCCCCGCCACCACCGGTCGCGCCACCGGCGCCGACCGGGTCGATCGCCGGCGTTGCCTTCGACGGCCTGCTCGTGAACGCGACCGTCTGCCTCGACCTGAACGACAACCGCGACTGCGACGCCAGCGAGCCGACCACGACGACGGGCGCCGAGGGCAAGTTCACGCTGACCGCGCTGGCCGAGGCCGACATCGCCGCGCACCCGGTGCTCGTGAAGGTCACGGCCGGCACAACGACCGACGGCGGCGCCGCGATCGCCACCAGCTACCTGCTCGCGTCGCCGGCCGGGCAGGGTGCGGTCGTGAGCCCGTACACCACGCTCGTGCAGTCGGAGATCGACGGCGGCCGCGCACTGAATCGCGCGCAGGCCGAGGAGAACATCCTCAACAACCTCGTCGGCACCGCCGGCGACGTCGGCGGCCTGACGCTGTACTCGAACTACATCGGCGACGAAACGGTGGGCACGGCCGCGAAGCGCGCGAAGATGACCGGCCTCGGCCAGTTGTTGACGCTCGGCTTCGGCAAGACGATGGCGACCTCGGGCCTGACCGGCCAGGCCGGCCTCGGTGCCTTCGGCCAGGCGGCGACCGGTTCGCTGCAGCAGGTGCTGTCGCAAGTCGCCGGCGTGCTCGCCGATGCCGACCGCGACACGCTGTTCGCGGCCCTGCAGGACAGCCTCGTGCCGACCGCGGCGAACCTCGCGAATGTCGCGGCCGCGCAGGCCAAGACGGCCGCAGCACCGATCGAGGGTGCGTGGATCCGCACCACCACGGTGGGTGCCGCCACCGTCAAGGAGCTGTACCTGTTCGCCGGCGACGGCACCTTCGTGCACCAGACGATCGACTCGGGCGTCGCGCCGCTCGCGACCAACACCGCGACGACCGCGTTCGACAACGGCTTCGGCTACCGCTACGGCCGCTACAGCCTCGATGCCGGCACGCTGACGACGACGCTGATCGAGGCCTCGGAAGCGGCCGGCCCCGGCGCCGGCACGCTCGCCAGCGTGGTCATCGCCGGCGACACGCTGACGGCCGCGGGTGGCATCACGATGGCGCGCGTCACCGGCACCGACGCGCTCGTCGGCGCGTGGCTGCGTCCGAACGGCAGCAGCGAGCCCGAGTTCCTGGTCGCGTTCGCCGACGGCACCTACCTGCACAGCACGTTCTACTACCAGAACGACCCGCAGACCGGCAGCGCGACGTTCTTCGAGACCGCCAAGTCGGCGGGGGTGCGCAAGGGCGTCTATGAGCGCGACGCCGCGAACGCGAGCGTGGTCAACTTCGGCGCCACCACGGTCGTGTTCAACGGTGCGCTGGCGATCCCGAGCAACCCGGGTGTCGCGCACGTGCAGCCCGACGGCAGCCTGTCGATGACCGGGCTGCGCCTGGTCAAGCTCGGCACCGCCGACGGCGCGAAGGCGATCAGCGGCTTCTCGGAGGCGACGCGTTCGCGCCTCTGGTCGGGCCGCTACTTCAGCCGCACCGTCAGCATCGGCGGCACCAACCGGCTGCAGTACGTCTACGTGCGCGGGCCGAACGACGTGCTGACCTTCCTGCAGCCGACCGCGACGACCACGCTGCCGTGCGTGGAGAACCCGGGCGGCACGCCGCTGCCCGACTTCACGTCGGTCGATCCGGCCGACGGCAAGCTGAAGCAGTTCGTCGTCGGCACCGGCACCGCGACCTCGGCGCTCTACGCGCAGCGCCGCCTGAACATCGGCGCGCCCGGTGCAATGGTGACCTACACGCCGATCGCGAAGCCGACCAACGCGACCGCGCGTTGCATCTTCCCTGTTTGAACCCCTGACCTCGATGACGAAAGTGAATCACATGAAACTCAACGCACTCGCGCTCGCACTCGGCGGCGCCCTGGCGCTGACGCTGGCCGCCACGGCGCACGCGCAGACCGGCGACACGCTGAAGAAAATCAAGGACAGCGGCAGCGTCACAATGGGCGTGCGCGAATCCTCCGGCGCGCTCGCCTACACGCTCGGCGACGGCAAATACACCGGCTTCCACTACGACGTCTGCCAGAAGGTGCTGGCCGACATTCAGAAGCAGCTCGGTCTGGCCAAGCTCGACATCAAGTACCAGCCGGTCACGTCCGGGAACCGGGTGCCGCTGGTGCAGAACGGCACCGTCGACATCGAATGCGGTTCGACCACCAACAACGCGACGCGCGCGAAAGACGTCGCGTTCGCGCCGACGCTGTATGTTGAAGAGGTCCGCACCGCCGTGAAGGCGAACTCGGGCATCACCAGCATCTCGCAGCTCGCCGGCAAGACGCTGGTGACGACCACCGGCACGACCTCGGTGCAGACGCTGCGCAAGCACCAGCGCGCCAACGGCATCGAGTTCAAGGAGGTGTTCGGCAAGGACCACGCCGACAGCTTCCTGCTGCTCGAGTCGGGCCGTGCCGATGCGTTCGTGATGGACGGCCAGATCCTGGCCGGCAACATCTCGCGCGCCAAGAACCCGGCCGATTTCAAGATCGTCGGCGAGGTGCTGTCGGTCGAGCCGATCGCGATCATGATGCGGCGCGACGATCCGGCCTTCAAGAAGGCGGTCGACGACAGCGTCAAGGCGATGCTCAAGAGCGGCGAGGTCGCGAAGCTCTACGACAAGTGGTTCCTGCAGCCGATCCCGCCGACCAACACGCGCGTCGGTCTGCCGCTGAGCGAGGCTACCAAGGCCGCGTGGGCGAACCCGAACGACAAGCCGATGGAAGAGTACAAGCAGCAGTAAGGTGATGTGATGGAGCGGCGCGCCGGGATGGCGCGCCGCGCCTGGCGGCCCGATCGCCTCTGCGAATCAGGGAGCGTCAGGTGGCGGATCTCCTGTCGGGGATGGGTGGACTTCTGAGGTCTCTGGCGAGAACCTGCTTCAGTTGAGGTTTGTCCGACACCTGCCCGTCGCGCCAGCGCCTGCTGTGTGCCAGGCAGCGTGAGTACGCCCGCTGGCGGTCACCGCCAGCAACCGCTGCAAAACGGTCCATCTCGCACGGCACACATCGGTAGTGCCATGACCTGTTGATATGGCTGGGCGACCAAGGTGGCAAGGTCGATTCAAACGCGCAGAGCCACGGTCAACTTCGCGGCGACGGGACGAAGTGCCTCCGCGATCGAAAGCAGCGCCACACGGGCGTACTGGTGCCGGAACATGGTTGCGCTGCAGACGTACTCCACTGGCTCACCCGCGACGGCGGGAAGCACCGGGACCGCCGCAGCCGTTACCGCACGGTGCATGTAGCCGTCGTCGAGCCCCCAGCCGAGGCGCTTTGCCTGGCGCGCCTGGGTCAACAGTGCGGACAAGGCAAGCGGGCGCTGCCAGACCACCTCGTCGAACGCTGTTTGGCGCTGCGCGTCGCTCAGCCCGCCCTGCAACGCCATGATCCGCCCCATGCCGCCGACCAGGATCGGCAGCGTCTGACCAACCGGCATCTGGATGTTGACCGCGGTGTTGCAAGTCGCCACCGCGATCAGTTCCATTCGCAGCGCCGAGCGGCGATGCCACAGCGTGACCGTAACCTTCCAGCGATCGGCCACCGCCTGCATCGACGGGCGCACCGTGCTCAGGTCGAGCGACTGCGCGACCAGCCGCTGCGCAAGCGCGCGCAACGCCGGACCGACGGTGTAGCGCTTGGTCGCATCGGCCGCGGCCAGGTAGCCCCCGGCGACCAGCGTCTGCACGAGGTTGAAGCAGGTGCTGGGGTTCAACTCCAGCGTGCGCGCCGCCTCGGCCGCGCTCCACGGCCCGTTCTGGTCGATCGCGTAGTCGAGCAGCCGCATCGTGCTCTGGCTCGCGCCGACGGGCTTGCCGACCGGCGGCATTGCGGGCACGGGGGCGTCGGTGCGGATCTGGCTGTTTTTCATTTTCTATGGAGAATCGATTTGTCTCCATTCAGAATAACATTTGACACGGACCGCTGTCGACTTCGAGAATCGTTGCAAACGACGCCGCCGTGCCAATCCCTGGCCCAAGCCGCGCGCCAACGCCGCTGGAGACAAGATGCCGGGCAAGCTGGATGGGATTCGCGTCATCGACCTGAGCCGGGTGCTGGCCGGCCCGCTGGCTGGGCAGATGCTTGCGGACCTGGGTGCCGAGGTCATCAAGATCGAGCAGCCCGGCAGTGGCGACGAATCGCGCCGCTACGGCCCGCCGTTCCATGGCGACCAGGCGGCCGGCGGCTCGGCGTTCTTCCTCGCCGCGAACCGCAACAAGCAGTCGGTGACGATCGACTTCGCCACGCCCGAGGGCCGGCGGCTGGTGACCGACCTCGTGCGCGGCGCCGATGTCGTGATCGAGAACTTCCGCGTTGGCACGCTGGCCCGGTACGGCCTGGACTACGATACGCTGGCCGCGCTCAACCCCGGCTTGGTCTACTGCTCGATCACCGGCTTCGGCCAGAGCGGGCCGTATGCGCAGCGGCCCGGCTACGACGCGATCTTCCAGTCGATGGGCGGGCTGATGAGCAGCATCGGCCATCCCGACGATCACCCCGCCGGCGGCCCGATGCGCACCGGCCTGTCGATCACCGACGTGATCACGAGCCTGTACGCCGACATCGCGATCGTCGCCGCGCTGCACGCGCGCCACGCCAACGGCGGGCAGGGCGAGCACATCGACATCGCGCTGCTCGACTCGACGGTTGCGGCGATGTCGCACTACGCGATGTACTACCTGATCTCGGGTCAGGTGCCGCCGCGGCGCGGCAACGCGGGCAACGGCGGCGTGCCGTCGCAGGTGTTCCATTGCCGCGAGGGCGCGCTCATGCTCACCGTCGGCAACGACGCGCAGTTCGTGCGCCTGTGCGGCGCGCTCGGCCGCGCCGAGTTGGCCGCCGACCCGCGCTTCGCGACCGGCGTCGAGCGCATCCGCCACCGCGACACGCTGTTGCCGATCCTCGAAGCCGAGTTCGCCACGCGCGACGCCGCGCACTGGCTCGCAGCCCTCGAGCGCGCCGAGATCCCGTCCGGCGCGATCAACGACATGGCGCAGGTGTTCGCCGACCCGCAGGTCGCATCGCGCGGCTTGCGCCAGCCCGGCAGCGACGGCGCGCCCGATCTGGTGGCCAACCCGATCCGCTACCGCCACGACCCGCTCGCGCATCCCGCTGCGCCGCCCGCGCTCGGCGCTGACACCGACGCGGTGCTGGCCCGTCACCTCGGCCTCGGCGCCGACGAAATCGCCCGGCTGCGTGCGCAGTCGATCGTCTGACCCGACCGTTCATCACTCCAACGCCGCGAGATCCTTCCCATGTCCGTCCGTCTCACTGAACAGCAGCAAGCCCTCGTCGACCAGGTGCGGCGCTTCGCCGAGCGCGAGATCGTGCCCCATCGTCGCGAGGCCGAGTCCGACCCGGCGTACGGCAGCAAGCTGATGCTCGCGCTCGGCGCGGCCCGCCTGCTCGGCCTGAACATCCCCGAGGAGTACGGCGGCGTCGGCCTGCCGCAGCTGGATTCGGCGATGTGCATCGAAGAGATGGGCCGCTGGAGCCTGGACGCCGCCGGCATGATGTCGGCCGCGAGCCTCGGCCAAGCCTACTACGTCTATGCCTTCGGCACCGAGGCGCAGCGCCGCAAATACCTGCCGGACATCTGCGCCGGCAAGTACACCGTCGCGATCGGCATCACCGAGCCGGGCGCCGGCACCGCGTCGACCGCACTGACGACCAAGGCGCGCATCGACGGCGACCGCATCGTGCTGAACGGCCGCAAGCACTACGTCTCCAACGTGCCGCTGGCGGGGCTGTTCATCGTCTACGGCCGCGTCAGCAGCGCGCCGCGGGCGCGCGGCATCGGCGCGGTGCTGGTCGAGCGCGACACGCCGGGCTTCACGATCGACCGGCTCAGCGAGAACATGGCCGGCCACTACCAGGCCGACCTGCTGTTCCAGGACTGCGCGGTGCCGGCCACCAACCTGCTGGTCGGCGAGCGCGGCTTCGCCGAGCTGACCAACTGCTACAACCTCGAGCGCTGCGGCGGCACGGCGCTGGTGCTGGGCACCGCGATCGGCGCGTACGACGCTGCGCTCGAGCACGTGCGCACCCGCGAGCAGTTCGGCCGCGCGCTGGTCGACTTCCAGGCGGTGCAGCTGAAGCTCGCCGACATGGCGATCCAGATCCAGGCCGCGCGGCTGATGCTGTACCACGCGCTCGCCGCTGGCGACGGCTGGCCCGACGCGATGGAGTCGTCGATGGTCAAGGTGTTTGGCAACGAGGCCGCGAAGAGCGTCGCCGACACTGCGATCCAGCTGATGGGCGGCGCCGGCTACCTGAAGGAGTCGGGCGTGGAGCGGCGCTACCGCTACGTGCGCGGCTACTCGATCGCCGGCGGCCCGCTCGACATCCACCGCACGATGATCGCCGGCTGGCTCGCGAACCGGCGCTTCAGCCAGTGGGCCGACGAGGCCACGCCGAGCTGACCGTCCCCGTCACCGTTCCCACACAAAACCAGACCCAGGAGACAACGCATGAACACGACCCCTCGCCATCCGCCCCTCGCCGCCGTGGCGCTCGCTGCCGTGCTGGCCGTTGCGGCCACCGCCGTCCACGCCGCCGACGAGCGCCCCAAGGTCACGATCACCGTCGGCACAACCGTCATCGATGCCTCGCAGGCCAACAACACCTCGCTGCCGATCTACACCAAGTGCTGGGAGCGCGAGGGTGTCGACGTGACGATCCAGCCGACCAACTCGACCGCCGCGATGCAGGCGGTGCTGACCGGCCAGGCGCAATTCGTCAACATGGGGCCGGGTGCGGCGATCATCGCGCGCTCCAAGGGCGCGCCGATCAAGGCGGTCTACCTGAACATGCGGCGCAACTTCCAGTTCCCGGTGGTGCTGGAGTCCAGCCCGATCAAGTCGATCGCCGACTTCAAGGGCAAGACGATCGGCGTCGTGTCGTACGGCGCGCAGCTGGTCGAGATCATCAAGGGGATGATCGCTGAGTCGGGCCTGGACCCGAACAAGGACGTCACCTTCGTCGAGACTGGCGCCGGCGCGCAGGCGGTGGCGGCGCTGAAGAGCGGCAAGGTCGACATCTGGGGCACCTGGGACTCGCAGATCGCGACCGCCGAGAACATGGGCATCAAGCTGCGCCGCTTCACGACGCCCGGCGCCGAGAAGCTGGTGTTCGGCGGCTCCTACTTCGTGCGCGACGACTACATCGCCAAGGAGCCGAAGGTGATCGAAAAGGTGCTGCGCTGCATCGCCGAGGGCTCGGCGATGATGGTCGCGAACGCCGATGGCGCGGTGAAGGCCCACTGGCAGGTCTACCCGAACAGCAAGCCGACCGGCGTCGACGAGAAGGACGCGTTCGCGCAGGCGCTGAACCTGGTCAAGGTGCGCAACGACTTCCTGAAGCCGGAGAAGGGCGAGCGCTGGGGCGAGTTCCCGGCGACCGCGTCGGAGACGATGGTCGAGTTCATGCGCTCGAACAAGCGCATCGAGGGCAAGCTCGATCCGAAGGACATGTACACCAACCAGTTCGTCACCGCGGTCAACAAGTTCGACGCGGCCGCGGTGCAGGCGCAGGCCCAGGCGCTGGGCAAGTAGGAGTGTTCGCATGACGCTGCAAGTTCCAGCCTCCGCCGCGGCGCGCCTGCGCGGGTTGCTCGCGCGCCGCGCGGGCGTGGCCGCGCCGGGTTGCCACGATGCGCTCGGCGCGCTGCTGATCGCCGAGGCCGGGTTCGAGGCGGTCTCGCTGTCGGGCTACTCGGTCGCGGCCAGCGCGGGCCGGCCCGACATCGGCCTGATCAGCGGCACGCAGATGGCCGCGGCCGCCGCGGCGCTGGTCGAGGCGACGCCGCTGCCGGTGATCGCCGACGCCGACACCGGCTACGGCGGCATCGCCAACATCGCCGAGACGGTGCGCGCCTACGAGCGCGGCGGCGTCGCGGCGCTGCATCTGGAGGACCAGCAGAACCCGAAGCGGTGCGGCGCGATGGCGAGCAAGTCGCTGGTCGGCGAGGGCGAGATGGCGCAGCGCCTGCGCGCGGCGCTCGCGGCGCGGCGCGAGATGCTGGTGATCGGCCGCACCGATGCGATGTCGCTGCACGGGTTGCCGGAAGTGATCCGCCGTTGCCGGGTGATGGCCGATGCGGGAGTCGACGCGGTGATGGTGCCGTCTCTGTCGTCGCTGGCCGACATCGACGCGGTCGTGAAGGCCTCGCCGGTGCCGGTGGTGCATACCGTCGCCGAGACGGTGCGGCCGCTGTTCACGCAGGCCCAGCTCGCGGCCACCGGCCTCGGGCTGGTGATGTACTCGATCACGCTGATCCAGGCCTGCGTGCAGCTGCAGCGGCGCATCCTCGCGACGCTGCGCAGCGACGGCACGACCGTGCCCTTCGTCGACGCGATGATCCCGCTCGCGCAACTGACCGCGCTGCTCGGCGCCGAGCGCCACGCGGCGTTCGAGAACCGCATCCTGGCGAGCGAGGGCTGACGCGATGGCGATGACGCTGGTGCAGAAAATCCTCGCGCGGGCGAGCGGGCACGATCACGTCGCAGAGGGCGAGATCGTCTGGGCCGCGCCCGACCTGGTCACGGTGCCCGAGGTCTCGTTTCCGGCCTATGTGAAGCGGCTGCGCGACATCGGCATCACCCGTTTCGCGGCGCCCGAGCGCATCGCGGTCGTGATCGACCACGAGGTGCCGGTGCACAGCCAGGCCGGCGCAGAGCGCAACCGCATGACGCGGCGCCTGGCCGCCGAGACGAACGTCGGCCACCTGTTCGACGGCGAGGGCATCACGCACCCGCTGGTGGTCGAGCGCGGGCTGGTCGCGCCCGGCATGTTCGTGGTCGGCGCCGACACCCACACGCCGGGCATCGGCGGCGTCGGCGCGCTGGCGATGCCGTTCGGCATGGAGGTGACGATGCCGATGGCGCGCGGCGACATCTGGTTGCGCGTGCCCGAGACGATTCGTGTGCATGTCGACGGCACGCTGGCGGCGGGCGTCGGCGCGCGCGACATCGTGCTTGCCGCGATGCGCCTGGTCGACGACGAGATGGCGGCGTACCGCGTGATCGAGTACGTCGGCCCGACCATCGAACGGCTGACCATCGGCGAGCGCATGACGATCGCCGGACTCAGCATCGACACCGGCGCCGAGGCCGGCATCGTGCCCGCCGATTCACACACAGCCGAAGCGCTGCGTCAGCTGGGCGCGCGCGATGCGACGCCGCTGGCCGGCGACGCGCAGGCGCGCGTGCATGTCGAGCTGTTCATCGACGCCGGGCGGCTCGCACCGCAGGTCAGCATCCCGCCGTCGCCGACCCATGTGCGTGACGCGACCGAACTCGGCGGTGTGCGCATCGACCATGCCTACATCGGCAGCTGCGCCTCGGGCACGCTGCTCGAACTGCAGGCCGCCGCGCGCCTGCTCGACGGGCGGCGCGTCCATCCCGAAGTGCAGTTGCTGGTGATCCCGTCGACCCGCCGCGTCTACGAGGCGGCGATGCGCGACGGCACGCTCGCGACGCTGCTGCGCGCCGGCGCGCAGCTCTCGGCGCCGACCTGCGGGCCGTGTTTCGGCGGGCTGGCGCAGCTCGACGCCGGCGAGGTGCGCATCAGCACCAGCACGCGCAACGACCCGGGCCGCATGGGCCACCGCGACGCGCAGATCTACCTCGCGAGCGCGCTGACGGTCGCGGCCTCGGCCGTGACCGGGCGCATCACCGACGTGCGCGAGCTGCTCGCGCAAGGGGTGCCGACATGAGCCTCGTCCTCGAAGGCCGCTGCTGGAAGCTCGGCGACGACGTGTCCAGCGACGAGCTGATCTCGGCCCGCCATGTCTACGAGTACGACCCGCGCCAGCTGCGCAAGCATCTGCTCGCCGAACTGCGGCCGGCGTTCGCGGCCGAGGCCGCGGCGGGTGACATCCTGTTGGTCGGCAAGCGCTTCTCGCACGGCAGTCAGCACACTCACCCGTTTCTCGCGATGAAGGAGATGGGCCTGGGGCTGGTTGCGCGCACGCTGGCGCGGCCGCCGTTCCGGCTCGCGATCTACACCGGCGTGCCGGTGCTCGAGATCGGCGAGGCCGGCGCGGCGACGGTCAATGACGGCGACCGCCTGCGTGTCGACTTCGCGACCGGCCAGCTCGACAACCTCACGCACGGCACGCAGCTGCAACTCGCGCCGCTGCCCGGCTTCCTGCTCGACATCGTGCGCGCCGGCGGCGGTCTGCCGTACCTGCGCGACAGCGTCGGCGCGACCTCTCAACCCCCTGACCGCGCGGCCACGGCCGCGACCTCCCGATGACTGTCGCCCTTCGCGCCATTCCCCCGGCGGTGCCGCCCGCCACCGCTGCGCCGCTGATCCAGATCGACGGCCTCGAGAAGTCCTACCGCTCGCGCGACGGCAGCCGCGTGCGCGCGCTCGGGCCGGTCACGCTGGACATCCGGCAGGGCGAGTTCCTCACCATCGTCGGCCCGTCCGGTTGCGGCAAGTCGACGCTGCTGCGGCTGCTCGCCGGGCTGCTGCCGCGCTCGGCCGGCACCATCCGCATCGGCGGGCGCGAGATCATCGGGCCGCAGCAGGACATCGGCGTCGTGTTCCAGGCGCCGGTGCTGCTGCCGTGGCGCACTGCGGTCGAGAACGTGATGCTGCCCGCGGCGGTGCAGCGGCAGGACAAATCGAAGAGCCGCGCCCGTGCGCTGGAGCTGCTCGCGCTGGTCGGCCTGCACGACTTCGCCGGCAAGTACCCGACCGAGTTGTCGGGCGGCATGCAGCAGCGGGTCGCGATCGCGCGCGCGCTGATGCACGAGCCGTCGACGCTGCTGATGGACGAGCCGTTCGGCGCGCTCGACGCGATGACGCGCGAGAACATGAACGTCGAGATCCGTCGCCTGTGGGCCGAGGCGGGCAAGACGATCGTGTTCGTCACGCACTCGATCCCCGAGGCGGTGTTCCTCGGCACGCGGGTGCTGGTGCTGTCGAACCGGCCGGGCCAGATCGCCGAGCTGATCGATGTCGACCTCGGCCCCGAGCGCACGCTCGACCTGGTCGCGAGCGACGCGTTCGGCGTCTACACGAAACAGATCCGCCGCCACTTCCAGGCGCGAGGAGCGATCGAATGAGCACCACCGACGCGACACTCAACCCCGGCACCCGCGCGCAGCTCGCGTCGGTCGACGCCGACCTCGACGCACCGCCCACCGGCTGGCGCTCGCGCCCCGAGCTGTACTGCGTGCCGCTGCTGTTCGTGCTGGTGGTCGGCGTGTGGGAGGCGGTGATCCGCATCCTCGAGGTGCCGCTGTACATCGCGCCGGCGCCCTCCGCGGTGTGGCGCTCGCTGGTCAACGGCATCTCCAGCGGGCTCTACCTCAGCAACGGGCTGGTCACGCTGACCGAGGCGCTGCTCGGCTTCGCGTGGGCGGCGGTGCTCGGCATCGTGCTCGGCAGCCTGATCGCGCAGTCGCGCTTCGTCGAGAAGGTGCTGTATCCGTACCTGATCGCGATCCAGACCACGCCCAAGGTGGCGATCGCGCCGCTGTTCATCATCTGGTTCGGGTTCGGCATCACCTCGAAGGTGATCATGGCCGGCATCGTCGCGTTCTTCCCGATCCTGGTGAACGTGATCGCCGGGCTGCGCTCGACCGACCCGCAGCGGGTCGAACTGATGCGCTCGCTGCGCGCCACGCGCTGGCAGATCTTCCGCATGGTGCTGCTGCCGAGCGCGCTGCCGATGATCTTCGCCGGGCTGCACATTGCGGTGATCTTCAGCCTGCTGGGCGCGATCGTCGGCGAGTTCGTCGGCTCGCGCGCCGGCCTGGGCAACCTGATCCTGCAGATGAACATCAACCTCGACACCTCGGGCGTGTTCGCGGTGCTGGTGTGCCTGTCGGCCATCGGCATCCTGTTGCACACGCTGATGCACTGGCTGCAGCAGCGCCTGCTGTTCTGGGCCGACCAGAGCCGCATCCCCGGCGTCTGAAATTCCCACGGAGACCTGACGATGCGCTTCACCGTGCGCCCCCTCGGCTCGGCCCTCGGTGCCGAGATCATCGGCCTGGACCTGAGCGCGCCGCTCGACCCCGACTGCGTCGAACTGCTGCACGCGGCTTGGGCCCGCCACCTGGTGCTGCTGTTCCGCGGCCAGCAGCTCACGCCGCAGCAGCAGATCGCGTTCAGCCGCCACTTCGGCCTGCTCGACGACCACGCCGCGATCCCGAAGTTCCGGCACCCCGAGCATCCGGAGATCCTGCTCGTCAACAACCTCGAGGCCGCGACCGGCAAGAAGCTGTCGGTCGGCCGGCAGTGGCACTCCGACCTGTCGACCACGCTGCGGCCCGCGAAGGGCTCGCTGTTGCACGCGCAGCAGCTGCCGTCGGTCGGCGGCGATACGATGTTCTGCAACATGTACCGCGCGTGGGAGTCGCTGTCGCCGGTGTACCGCGAGTTCCTCGACCGGCGCTGGGCGCTGCACGACATGACCGCGGCGCGCGAGACCCGGCTGCAGCGCACGCCGGCCGAGCTCGACGACATCCGCCGCCGCAACCCGCCGGTCTACCAGCCGATCGTGCGGGTGCACGACGTGACCGGCCGCCCTGCGCTCTACGTCAGCGAGATGACGACCGTGGCGATCGAGGGGATGACGGTCGAGGAGAGCGCGCCCATCCTCGACCACCTGCACGAGCGCAGCACCGTGCACGAGAACGTCTACCGCCATGTGTGGCAGCCGGCGGACCTGCTGCTGTGGGACAACCGCTGCACGATGCATATCGCTCTGGCCGACTACGACCTGGCCGAGACGCGCCGCATGTACCGCACGACGCTGCTGGGCGTGCCGTCGGGCCGGATCCCTGCCGGCACGGCGTAGGACCAACCTGCGGCTTATGCCGCGTGGTGCAGCGCGAGGCCGGGCACCGGCCAGTCGTCCATCGCGATCAGCCGGCCGCTGCCGGACAACGTGACGTACAGCGTGCGCATGCCCGGGCCACCGAAGCACAGGTTGGTCGGGTAGCGGTCGGGCAGCGCGATGTGACGGCAGACGCTTCCGTCCGGCGAGACGATCGTGATGCCGCCGTGCAGCAGTGTGCCGATGTAGATGTTGCCGAGCGCATCGAGCGCCATCGAATCGAAGCGCTGGTAGTGCCCGCCGGGCGCGGCGACGACCAGTCGCCCGCCGTGCGGCGAGGGCCACGGGTCGCGGCGCACGACGCCCGGCGCTGTCACGTCGAAGGCCCAGAGGCGCGCGCCCTCGGTCTCGGCGTAATAGAGCGTCGCGCCGTCGGGCGACAGGCCAACGCCGTTCGGCGTCATTGCGGGGTAGGCGACCGCCACCGGCGCGCCGCCGCCGGCCGGCGCGTAGAACACGCCTCCGCGGTCCAGGTCGTGGTCGCGCACCTTGCCGAGGTCGGTGAAGTAGTAGCCGCCGTGGGCATCGAACACGATGTCGTTCGGGCCTTTCAGCGGCACGCCGGCGACCGCATCGAACAGCCGCTCGACGCGGCCGGTGGCGAGATCGACCCGCTCGATGCGGCCGCCCGAGTAGTCCGCCGGCTGCGGCCCGGGGCGGCGGCTGCCGTCGTCGGCGCTCGAGAAGTGCATGCCGCCGTTGTTGCACACATAGACGCCGCCATCCGGCCCGAGTGCCGCGCCGTTCGGGCCGCCGCCCAGCGCGGCGATGCGTTCGACGCGGCCGGCCGGCGAGACGCGCGTCAGCGTGCCGGCCTCGATCTCGACCAGCAGCACCGAACCGTCGCGCATCGCGATCGGGCCCTCTGGAAACTGCAAGCCGGTGGCGACCTCTCGGAACTTCATGACTGCGATGGGTGAAGAGTGACGCGAGCAATCTACCGCTTGCCAGATCGTTGAGCCATCGTGGATTGCGCGAATCCTCGACTCTCACAAGTCCGGGTTGCGTCTTCCGGGAGGTGTGATCCCTGCCTTCAGGGTCATTTCACTTCCGCGATGTCGCGGTCCTGTTGTGTGACGCGATGACATCCTGAGCGCGCTGCCTGGCTCCGACGCAGTTGTCGCGTACGCAGCGTGCCGACAAGAGTCTGCGACACGCGATCGGCCAGAAGGCGAACTTGCGCAGAAGACTGGTTGCAGTCGTTCGGGTCGATCGCCTCTGACGTCAGGTCTCGCCGACAGCGGACATCCAAGTGTGCTCGCTCACTGGTGGTCGCTTCTCTCAGGCAAGTCGATCCAGAGCTCCGTGCCGACCAGTGCAGTGATATCGCAGTCGACGATGCCTCCAGGGGCAGCCTGATCGATCACCAGGAAGTCGATCGCGTCGAGCGAGATCAGCGGGTGGTGCCAGGTCCCCGGTCGATAGTGCACGCCTTGCCGCCCGGAGGCGGCGAAGCAGCGGATGCCGTCGATTTGCGGGGCATCGGCGCCGGGTGCCACCACGACCAGGAAGCGACCGGCCGACCACGGCAGGAACACCTGGCTCGCCAGGTTATGACGCTCCAGGCACTCGAGCCGAAACGGCAGCGCGCGTACGGACGCCCGCACGACGCTGATCGCGAAGTTCGCGTCGGGACCGTGCAGATCGCACAGGCCGTCCAGACGCAGCGAGGTGCCGGCGTTGATCCAGCGCTGGGGCGTGCCCTCGCGCCGTTCGATGACGTCGCCGAACGGCGCGAAACGCCCCGCGACCAGCGGCTCGACGCGCAAGGACGTCACGCCCACAGCGCCTCCCAGCCTTCCGTGCAGCAGACGGGCGGCAGCGCCGGTGGATACAGTGACTCGACCGCCGCCGACAACGCGAGCACGCCGAGGTCGTCGTGCTGCCGGCCCATGATCTGCAAGCCCACCGGCAGCCCCGCACGCGTGCGCTCCACGGCGACCGAGGCTGCGGGCAGGCCGGTCATGTTGCCGAGCGCAGAGAACGCCACCCACGCGGTCGGCGGCACCGGTTGGCCACCAATGTGGGTGGGCCCCTCAAGTTCCAGATCGAAGGCCGGGCACGCGGTGGCCGGCGTCAGCAGGAAGTCGGAGGTCTCCATGAAGCGCCAGGTCGCGTTGGCCACGCGCTTGCGTTCGAAGGTCGCGGCTGTGAAGTCCTGCGCCGTCCATTCGCGCGCCAGCAAGCGCGCAAGCCAGCCGTCGAGCTCTACGCCCTGCTCGCTCGCCATGCGCAGAAGCCCCTCGCGATCGGTGTCCAACGCGACGAGCGCCTCGAACGCTGCGCCGGTCGAGCCGATCGTCGGCGCCGCTATCGTCAGCTCGCAGCCGAGAGCGTCAGCGAGGCGGCGCGCCGCCGCTTCCGTGATCGCCGCGACCTCCGGGTCCGTGATCGCGAAACCCAGATCGGGGCTGTAGGCAAGGCGCTTGCCGCGAAGACTCTCGGCAGCGGGCACCGACCAGTCGCCGATCTGGAGCGGCAGCGAGGCGCGGTCGCGCTCGCTCGGCCCGCTGAGGACGGACAGCGCGAGCGCCGCGTCGCTCACGTGGCGCGTGATCGGCCCGATGTGCTCGAGCGACTCCCAGCTCGAGATGCCCGGGAACCGCTCGTCCCGACAGCCCGGGTAGACCGGCACGCGCCCCCACGACGGTTTGATCCCGTAGATCCCGCACAGCGATGCCGGCAACCTCACCGACCCGCCCCCGTCGCTGCCCAGCGCCAGCGGCACGACGTTGGCGGCGACCGCCGCACCCGACCCCGCGCTCGATCCGCCCGGTGTCAGCACCAGGTTCCAGGGGTTGCGGGTGGTCGGGAAGACCGCGTTGTGGCCGAAGGCACCGTAGCCGAACTCGGAGGTGTTGGTCTTGCCGACGATGATTGCGCCCGCGGCGCGCAGCCGTTCCACGACGACGTCGTCCTCCTGCGGCACGTGATGGCGGTACAGCCGGGAGCCGTAGGTGGTGCGCAGGCCGCGTGTCGCGATCAGATCCTTGACGCCGACCGGCACGCCGGCGAGCGCGCCGACCTTCTCGCCGCGCGCGATGCGGCGGTCCAGCGCCTCGGCGGCCTGCAGGGCGCCGGCCTCGTCGACGGTGCAGAACGCGTGCAGGCGATCGTCGGTGGCGCGGATGCGGCGCAAGGCCTCCTGCGTCACGCGCACGGCGCTGGTGCGTCCGCTGGCAACCGCACCGGCGATGCGCGCGATCGTCCCGGTCTCGGTGCGGCTGGAAAGATCCTGACTCATGGCATGCTCCTGGCGTTCAAGTGACGTGATTGGAGAGACGGGCGCGGAGAACCTGGACAGCCGGTGACTCTCGTATCGGGCGATGCAAGCTTCAAGCCAATTAGTCAAGTGACTTGAACGGTTGGCATGGCTGTTGCAGCATACGCTTGGCCGCCGCCTTGGCGGAGAACAACCCCGAGGACTTGCACCATGATCGTCATTCACTCCCTCAAGCGGCGCACCGTGCTGGCGGCCGCACTGTCTCTCGCCGCCCTGCTGCCGGTGCTGCCGGCGCAGGCGGCCGATCCGCTCACCGTCGGCGTGCTGCTGCCTGGCTCGCGCGCCGACAAGGGCTGGATGGAATCGGCCTACGACGGCCTGATGGCGGCGCAGAAGGAGCACGGCGGCAAGATCAAGGTGCAGCTGATCGAGAACGTCAGCAACGCCGACTGGGAGCAGGCGTTGACCTCGCTCGCCCAGAAGAACCAGCTCGTGATTGGCGCGGCCGGCCAGGTCCAGACCGCGGTGGTGAAGGTCGCCAAGCGCTTCCCCAAGGTCAGGTTCTCGCTGATCGGCGGCAACAAGGGCAGCGGCGATGGGCTGCCGAACTTCGCCGGCTACGACGTCAAGCAGGCGGAGATCGCCTACGTTGCCGGCGTCGCGGCGGCGATGCTCTCCAAGACCGGCGGCATCAGCTACGTGGGTGGCATCGAGGTGCCGCCCATCGTCAACGCCGGCACCGAGTTCCGCAACGGCGCGCGCTCGGTCAACCCGAACATCAAGTTCTTCCAGGCCATCGTCGGCGACTTCGACGACGTCGCGAAGGCCAAGGAAGCGACGCTCGCCGCGATCGGGCAGGGCGCGGACATCCACTATCACATCATGAACCTCGGCCTGCGCGGCATGGAGCAGGCCGCCACCGAGAAGGGCACGCACCTCATCGGCAGCTACACCGATCGCTGCGGCACCGACAAGCTCTACCTCGGCTACAGCGTGACCGGCATTGGCTATATGCTGCAGTACGCGGTGAACGAGGCGCTCGGCGGCAGCTGGAAGCCTGGCTACAAGGCCTTCGGCCTGGCGATGGGCCCGCAGGCCTCCGCGATGGTGGTCTGCAACGCGCCGCCCGAGGTCAAGGCGAAGATCGAGCAAACCGAGAAGGCACTCCGCGAAGGAAAGATCAAGACGCTGGAAGGCTGACGTGTCCGCCTTGCTCGAACTGTCTGGCCTCTCCAAGCGCTTCGGCGCGCTACAGGCCCTCGACGCCGTCTCGCTGGAGATCGCCCCGGGAGAGGTGCACTGCCTGCTGGGCGAGAACGGTGCGGGCAAGTCCACGCTGTGCAACGCGATCTTCGGGGTGCTGCAGCCGGACGCGGGCCGCATGCTTCTCTCCGGCGCCGACTACGCGCCGAGCGGCCCGGCCGACGCGCTCCGGCACGGCGTTGCGATGGTGCATCAGCACTTCAGCCTGGTGGACGACTTGAGCGTCGTCGACAACCTGCTGCTGGGCACCGGCCGCGGCCTGCTGCGTCGCGCCGAGTGCGCCGATGCGCTCAGCGCGCTCTGCGCGCAGTTCGGCCTGCAGGTGGAACCGTACGCAAAGCCGATGGACCTCTCGATGGGCGAGCGCCAGCGCGTCGAGATCGTCAAGTGCCTGATGCGCCGGCCGCGGTTGCTGGTGCTGGACGAGCCGACCGCCGTGCTGCTGCCCGACGAGATCGCGGCGCTGCTGGACGTGTGCGGGCGCGTCGCGGCCGAAGGCTGCAGCGTCGTTCTCGTGACGCACAAGCTGGCCGAGATCCAGCGCGCCGCGCACCGTGCGACCGTGCTGCGCGGCGGCCGCGTGGTCGCGCGCTCCGACGCGCCCGCGGCGGAGATCGACCGCCTCGTCAGCGCAATGATCCAGCGCGAGCTGAAAGCCACGAACGAAGGCACGCCACGTGAAGCCGTGCCGGCGAATGCGCCGCCCTTGCTCGAAGTCGAGGGCCTGCGCTTCGACGATGCGCACGGCGTCTCGCGCCTGGACGGCGTGAGCCTGCAGGTGCGGCGCGGCGAGATCGTCGGCATCGCCGGTGTCGAGGGCAACGGCCAGACCGAGCTCGGCGCGGTGCTTGGCGGCATGCTTCACCCCAGCGCCGGCGGCTTCTCGGTGCAGGGCCGCGCGCTGGCCGGCCGCGAGCCAGGCGAGGTGACGCGGGCCGGCGTCGGCATCGTGCCGGAGGATCGCCACGAGGTGGGCTGCATCCTGTCGATGAGCGTAGCGGACAACCTCTTCCTCAACCAGATGAAGCCCTTCTTCCGCTTCGGCCTGATCGACCGCGAAAAGCAGCGCGACGCGGCGCGCGCGCGCATGGCCGCCTTCGACGTGAGGGCGAGCGGACCGGACGCTCCCTTTTCCAGCCTTTCGGGCGGCAATCAGCAGAAGGCCGTGCTGGCGCGCGAGCTGAACGTGCCGGGCCTCGCGGTGCTGGTCGCTGCGCAGCCGACGCGAGGCCTGGACGTCGGCGCCGTGGAGGCCGTGCACGAGCGGCTGCGCGCGGCGGCACGTGCGGGCGTCGCGGTGCTGATGATCTCCTCCGAGCTCGACGACCTGCTCGCGGTCGCGGACCGCATCCTCGTGATGTTCCGCGGTCGCATCACCGGCGAGTGCCCGGCCCATCCGACGCAACGGGAGCGCCTCGGCGCCCTGATGGCAGGTCACGCATGAGCGCGGTGCCGTCGGCCGCGCCCCGCCGCTTCCGGGCCGCCCTGTCGCCCGGCGTATGGATGCCGCTTGCGACGGTCGCGGCCGCGCTGCTTGTGGGCCTCGTGCTGGTCGCGCTGGCCGGCGTGAAGATGCTCGACGCGCTGGCCGCGTTCGCGGACGGCGCCTGGGGCTCCGGCTACGCGATCGGCGCCTCGCTCAACCGCGCAACGGCGCTCGCGCTGGTCGCGATCGGCTTCGTGTTCGCGAACCGCGCGGGCCTGACCAACGTCGGCGGGGAAGGCCAGATCGCGGTCGGCGGCATCGTCGCGACCGCGATCGCGATCCACGCCGGCGCGGCCCAGCTGCCCGGCCCGCTGGCGTGGATGGTGCCACTGCTGCTCGCCGCGCTCGCAGGCGGGCTGTGGGGCGCGGTGGCCGGCGCGCTGAAGGTCAAGGTCGGCACCAACGAGGTGATCAGCACCCTGCTGCTCTCCTTCGTCGGCGTGTGGCTGCTGTACTGGTGCGTGCAGTCGGTCAACCTGCTGCGCCAGCCGATGACGAGCAGCGCGACGCTGCCCGAGTCGCTCGACATCCCGGAAGCGACGCACGTGCCGATGCTGTTCGCCGACGGCGGCGTGCCGATGCACGCCGGCGTGCCCATCGTGCTCGTGCTCGCCGCGGTCGTTGCGCTGCTGCTGTCGCGCGGCGCGATCGGCATGCAGCTGACGGCCGTGGGGATGAACCCGGTCGCGGCACGCCGCGCCGGCATCGGCATCGGCAGCTCGGTCATGCTCGCCATGTTCGTCGCCGGCGCGTTCGCGGGCCTGGCCGGCGGCTTCATGCTGCAGGGCGAGCAGTTCGTGCTACGCGACCGCTTCTCGTCAGGCTACGGCTTCGACGGGCTGGTCGTCGGCCTGCTCGCGCGCGGCTCGATGAAGGGCGTGCTGGCGAGCGCGCTGCTGTTCGGCTTCCTGCGCTCGGGCGGGATCCAGATGGAGCTCGTCGCCGGCGTGCCTAGCGCGATCGTGCTGCTTGTGCAGGGCATCGTGATCCTCGCGCTCGCAGGCGCGGCGCACTGGCTGCCGCGCCAGCAGACCGGGAGCCACTGAGATGGATGCAAGCAGCCTCGGCATCGCCGCCCTCTTCATCGGCTCCAGCCTCCGGCTGGCGATGCCGATGATGCTGGGTGCGATCGGCGAGCTCGTCAGCGAGCGCGCCGGCGTGCTGAACCTGAGCGTCGAGGGCATGATGCTGCTCGGCGCCTTCGCCGGCGCGATGGGGTCGCTGGCGACCGGCAGCCCGCTGCTGGGCCTGGTGCTCGCCGTCGCGAGCGTCGTGCCGCTGGCCTTGCTGCAGGCCTGGCTGAGCGTCTCGCTGGGCGCGAACCAGATTGTCAGCGGCCTGGGCATCAACGTGCTGATGCTGGGCGCGACGACGGTCGGCTACCGGGAGCTGCTCGGCGCCCGCTCGCGCGTCCAGATCGAAGGCCTCCCCATGTGGAAGCCGCCGCTGCTGGGCGACCTGCCGGTCGTTGGCGAGGCGGTGTTCCGCCAGTGCTGGCTGTTGTACGCGGCCTTTGCGCTGATTGTGGCGGTGTGGCTGGTCTTCACGCGCACCGCGCTCGGGCTGCGCCTGCATGCGGCGGGCGCGGCGCCAAAGGCGCTCGACAAGTCTGGCGGCTCGGTCGTGCGCATCCGCTATGGCGCGGTCGTCTTCACCGGCGTGATGTCAGCGCTCGGCGGCGCCTTCATGTCGCTGGGTGACATCCACACCTTCACCGAGAACATGACGCGCGGCGCGGGCTACCTGGCGCTGGTCGGCGTGATCTTCGGTAACTGGAAGGTCGGCCGCACCACCGTCGCCTGCCTTTTCTTCGGCGCAGCGACCGCCTTGCAGTTCCAGCTCCCCGCCCTCGGCATCGACGCGCCGGTCGCGCTGCTCATCATGCTGCCCTACCTGCTGGCGCTGCTCGCGGTCGGCGGGCTGGTCGGCCGCCAGACCCCGCCGGCCGCCCTCGGCGTGCCCGACGTGCGCTAACCTCTGCGACCATGCCCCTGACCAAGCCCCGCACGCCCGCTCGTACCAAGACCGCGGCCAGCAAGACCAAGAAGACGCGGTCCAAGGCCGCCACCATCCCCGACAAGGGCACCGACGGGCTGCAGATCGGGCTGCGCGTGAAGCACGCGCGGATGCTGGCCGGCAAGCGCATGCGTGACCTCGCCGATGAAGTCGGCTATACCGAAAGCATGATCTCCAAGATCGAGAGCGGCCGCGTCGTGCCGCCGCTGGCGATGCTGCAGAAGATCGTCGTCGCGCTGGGCCGCGACATGTCGTCATTCTTCGGCTCTGACATCAGCTCACCCGGCATCGTGCTTCGCAGCGGCCAGCGCGCGGTGCTGCGCACCGATCCGCTGCGTGAAGGGCCTGGCGTTTCCTACGAGCGCTTGGTGCCCTTCGCCGCGGGCAATCTGCTCGAATGCAACATCCACGTGATCGAGCCCGGAAGCTCCAAGGTCGACAAGATCACGCACCAGGGGGAGACGGTGGGCTACGTGCTCGAGGGGCGGATCGAGCTGGTTATCGACACCACGTCGTATGAGCTGGGTGCGGGCGATTCGTTCTTCTTCAAGAATCACCTGACCAACCGTTATCACAATCCGGGGCCCGGGATGGCGCGGGTGCTTTGGGTGAACACGCCGCAGATTCATTGAGGAGCTGCGTGCGGCCGCACGCGAGCCATGAGGCAAGCGGGGCGGTAAAGACTGACTGCAGCGGGTCGACCACGATCGTCGAATGTCAGCCCGCTTTCAAAGCTGACTTTGGCGACGCTCAACCTTTTAGGGCAGGTCATCGCCACCCTCCAAGCCGTCGCTCAGGTAGAGCGTCCGCAGCACCGTGCGGTGCAGTGATTCACCGCCGTCGAGCTTTGGATACAGCTCGCTGTGCCAGTACGGATAGCCGCCCTGGTCGGCGAGGTACTTCTGCAGGTTGATGCTGCCGGGGCGGAAGACCTTGGCGATCACCGCGTTCAGCGTCGCGTCGTCGAGCGCGGCCAGGCGCGCAGACAGCGCCGCAGGCCGCCGAGCACCGCGTCGTTCAGCTGCTGCTTCGCGTCGGCCCAGGCGGCGTGTTCGTCGAGGCGGATGTCCCAGCTGCCTTTCAGCGTGATGTCGACGCCGCTGCCGGTCTGGCCGCGCTGCGCGTGGCCGCTCGCCTTGAAGTTCGCACGCAGGTCCCGCGCCTGCAGTCTTGTCCCTCGACGAGAAAGGCCGGTGGTCGCGACTCTGTAGGCGCCCGCCGACGAGCAAATGCTCGATCGGCCGGGTGACGCACGCGCGCCGAGGGTGGACGATGCGCGGCAAGCGGGCCGCCCGGCTCGTCAACCAGGAGTGCCCATGAGTCCGACCGATCGACCCGCAGCCTATGGCGTGTTCAAGCCCGTCGGCCACGTGATCGTCGCATTGCCGACCGAAGCCGACGCGCGTGGTGCGATGACGGCCTTGTTGAGTGGCGGTTTCGAGCCGGCCGACATCGTCTTTTACTCGCCTGAGCAGATGCAGCGCCAGGCCGACATCGACATCGAGCAGGCCGGTGTGCTCGCCGGCATCGGCCAGGAACTGAACCTGGTCAAGTCACACCGCGAACTCGCCGCGAAGGGCCACAGCTTTCTGGTCGTGCGCGCGCCGAAGAGCGACCAGGCGCAGCGCGTGGCGACCATCGCGCGGCGCTTCAACGCGCGCCGCGCGCAGCGTTACGGTCACCTGATGATCGAGGAGCTGATCGAGGTCGGCTCGGGCGAAAACCAGGTGGCCGAGTCGCCGGATCGCGGGCTCGATGCGCAGACTGAGTCAGGACGCGAGGCGGGTGTCGCAGGCCGCTGATGTCGGCGCACTGAAACCGCGCCGAACGAACCCGGCTTCAACCAGTGCGCGGTGCGCGCCCGGTCAACGGGTACTGCGGGTCGTTGTAGCCCGGCGTCGATGCGTGGCCGGTGCTGACCAGCGCGCTGACGAAGGCTTCGTCTTCGGCGCTGAACGGCGCGTCGAGCGCGTCGAGGTAATCCTGCCATTGCACGAGCGTCTTCGGCCCGCCGATCACGCCGTTCACCAGGGTGTTGTTCCAGACCCAGCCGAGCGCGAGCTGCGTGGCCGTCAGGCCGCGCGCCTTCGCGTGCTCGGTCATCTTCGCGGCGAGTGCGAGCGACTCGGGGCGAAACTCGGTCTGCATGATCCGCATGTCGTTGCGCGCCGCGCGCGAGCCGGCGGGCGGGGCCGCGCCGGGTTGGTACTTGCCGCTCAGCACGCCGCGCGCGAGCGGGCTGTAGACGACCGCGCCGAGGCCGTAATGCGCGCAGCACGGCAGCAACTCGGTCTCGATCTGGCGCGACATCGCGTTGTACGGCGGCTGGCACACGACCGGCGGCTGCAAGCCCATCGCGCGGCACATCTCGGCGACGCGCGCGATCCGCCAAGCGCGAAAGTTCGAGAGGCCGAAGTGATGCACCTTGCCGCGCTCGATCAGCGTCGCGATGGCGGCCAGCGTTTCTTCGAGTGGCGTCGTCGCGTCTTCGCGATGCAGGTAGAGCACGTCGATGAAATCGGTGCCCAGGCGCTGCAGGCTGGCGTCGACCGCGGCCATGATGTGGCGGCGTGACAGCCCGCGATCGTTCGGCCCCGGTCCCATCGGGTTCGCGAGCTTGGTGGCGAGGATCCAGCGCGCGCGGTCGGCGGCGATCAGCCGGCCGGTGATGCGCTCCGACTCGCCGTTCGCATACGCGTCCGCGGTGTCGATCGCGTTGACGCCGGCGTCGCGCGCGGCGGCAACGATGCTGGCGGCCTCGGCGGCATCGGTTTGGTCGCCGAACATCATCGCGCCGAGCCAAAGCTTCGAGACCTTCAGGCCGCTCGCGCCGAGCGACTGGTAGCTGATCTTCGGTGTGTCCATCGGCCTATTCTGCAGTGACCTTGGCGTTGCGGATCACGCTGCCCCATTTGGCGGTCTCGGCGGCGAGGAAAGCCTCGAACGCCTCGGGCGTGCCGCCGACGGGAATCGTGCCCATGCCTTCGAGCCGCGCCTTCACGTCGTCCATGCGCACGATGCGCGCGACCTCGTCGGCGACGCGCCTGACGATCTCTTTCGGCGTGCCGGCCGGCGCGAGCATGCCGGCCCAGGTGCTGCCGGTGAAGTTCGCGATGCCTTGCTCGATGAAGGTCGGCAGCTCCGGCGCGGCCGCCAGGCGGCGCTCGCTCGCGACGCCGATCAACCGCACCTTGCCGGTCTTGCCGGGGTTGAGCAGGCCCGAGGCCGCGTCGAAGAACAGCTGGATCTGCCCGCCCATCAGGTCGGTCAGGGCCGGCGCCGCGCCGCGGTACGGGATGTGGACCATGAAGGTGTGGGTCAGCGCCTTCAGGTACTCGGTCGTCAGGTGCGCGGCCGAGCCGCCGCCGCTGGAGCCGAAACTGACCTTGCCGGGGTTGGCGCGCGCATAGGCGATCAACTCGGGCCCGGTCTTGAACGGCGCGTCGTTGTTGACCGCGGCGATCAACGGCGAGATGCCGATCAGCGAGACCGCGGCCAGATCCTTTTTCGGGTCGTAGGGCAGCTTCGGGTACAGCGAGGTGTTGGCCGCGTAGGCCGCGATCACGACGCCCATCGTGTAGCCGTCGGGTGGCGCCTTGGCGATCAGGTCGACGCCGATGATGCTGTTCGCGCCGGGCTTGTTGTCGATCGTCACGGTCTGGCCGAGCCGCTCCTGCAGCTTCTGCGAGATCAGCCGCGCGGTCACGTCGGTGAAGCCGCCGGGCGTGTACGGCACGATCATGCGGATCGGCTTGTTCGGCCACGCGGCCTGCGCGCGCACGGCCGGCGCGGTGACCAGCGCGGCGCTGCCGGCGAGCAGCGTGCCATTGAAGCGGCGGCGGGTGAGGTGATCGGTCATGGCTTGTCTCCGGTCGTGTAGAGATCGCGCAGTTCGCGCTTGAGCACCTTGCCGATCGCGCTGCGCGGCAGCTCGGTGATGAAGCGCAGGTCGGCCAGGCGCTGGGTCTTGCCGACGCGCTGGTTCAGCCACTGCAGGATCTGGTCGGCGCGTGCGGCATCGTCGCGCGGCACGACGAATGCGACCGGCGTCTCGCCCCATTGCTCGGACGGCACACCGACCACCGCCGTATCGGCCACCGCCGGGTGCTCGCGCAACACGGCTTCGAGGTCGCTCGGGTAGATGTTGAAACCGCCGCTGATGACCATGTCCTTCTTGCGGTCCATCAGCACCAGAAAGCCGTCGGCATCGAAGCGACCGACATCGCCGGTGCGGATGAAGCGCTTGCCATCGGGCGCGAACCACTCGGCTTCGCGCGTCTTCGCGGGCTGGCGGTGGTAGCCGAGCATCATGCCGCCCGAGTGGCCGACGACTTCGCCCGTGGACCCTGCAGGCAACTCGACGCCTGCGTCGTCGATCAGGCGGATGTCGTGGCCCTGCGCCGGCTGGCCAACGGTGTGCAGCTTGGTCGGATGCTCGTGCGCCATGAGGATGCAGGTGCCGCCGCCTTCGGTCATGCCGTAGAACTCGATCAGCCCGCCAGGCCAGCGCTTCAGCACATCGGCCTTCAGCGCGGCGTTGAACGGGGCGCTGGTGCAAAACTTGAACAGCGTGCTCGTCAGGTCGTGCGCGTCGAAGCTCGGCAGCGCCATCAGGCGCTGGTACTGCACCGGCACCAGCATCGTGTGCGTGATGCGATGCGCTTGCGCGAGTGCGAGGTACTTCGCCGCGTCGAACTTCGCCATCAGCACGACGGTGCCGCCGAAGGCGATCGTCGGGAAGAACACGACCAGCGTCGTGTTCGAGTACAGCGGCGTCGCGAGCAGCGTCACGCCCTCGGGCCCGTAACGGTAGTTCGCGCCGCGCGCGACATGCGACCAGCGCATGCCGTGCGACTGCACGATGCCCTTCGGCATACCGGTCGTGCCCGACGAATAGATGATGTTGAACGGCGCGTCGGGCGGCACGTCGACCGGCACCGGCTTCGCCCCCGCCGGCATCAGCCAGGCGTCGAACGCGCGGCCGGGCGCGACGCCGTCGAGCGAAATGCAATCGTTCGCGTTCCCCGCACCCGCGAGCGGTTCGAGCGCCGCCGCATCCGCGAACAGCCAGCGCGCCTGCGCATCGCCGCGCATCGACGCGAAGCTCTCGGGCGTGACCGAGGGCGCGAGCGGCGCCACCGTCACGCCGGCGCGCAGCGCGCCGAGAAATACCGCGGCGTAGCGCGGTGATGCGAGCGCGCAGATCGCGATCGCGTCGCCGGGCTGCAGGCCGTCGCGCTGCAGCGAGGCCGCGATTCGGTCCATCAGCGCATCGAGTGCGGCGTAGCTCAGCACCTCGTCACCCTGCACGAGCGCGGCGTGATCGGGCCGCGCGCGAGCATGTTCGCGCACGAGGTCGCCGAGGGTTCGGTAGGCGGGGTCGGGCGTGGATTCAGGGGGTGGGGGCAGGGCAGTCATCGAAGGATTCGCAAGGGTCGGCACATCAGCCGTGATGATGCGCGCGTTGCAGCGCAGCGGGTCGACTCGCCGCACGAGGGTTGTCACGGGGCGCGCCTGTCACTTTTGCGACGCACGCAAATGCGAGCCCGCGAGCGCGCGTGCGTCGCGCCGCGGATCGCGTCGGTGTTTGCCCTGGAAACCCGGCGCAATGGCCTTGCCTGCAGGCGCGCGGCGTTGACGTTGCCGCGTGCGTCGCCCAAGATTCGCCGCGCTGCAGCACCTCTGCTTCGAGAGCACAGACGATGGACCTTTTCCTGCAACAGGTGTTGAACGGGCTGACCCTCGGCGGCATCTACAGCCTCGTCGCGCTCGGCCTCACCCTGGTCTACGGCATCCTGCACGTACCGAACTTCGCGCACGGCGCGTTCTACATGGCCGGCGCATTCGTGTCGTTCCATCTGATGAAGGCGTTCGGGCTGAACTACTGGATCGCGATGGCCGGCTCGGCTGCCTGCGTCGCGGTGCTCGCCACGCTCGCCGAGCGGCTCGTGTTCCACCCGCTGCGCAACGCCTCGGGCCTGCACCCGATGATCGCGGCGATCGGCGTGCTGTTGTTCCTCGAAGCCGGCGCGCAGGCGATCTGGGGCGCCGACTTCCAGCGCATGCAAACGCCTTACACCGGCATCATCGATCTGGGCGGCATCACCTTGCCGGCGCAGCGCCTGCTGATCATCGCCGCGGCGTTCGCGCTGATGGTGCTGCTGCATCTGTTCCTGAAGAAGACCGTGACCGGCTCGACCATCATCGCGATGGCACAGAACCGCGATGGCGCGTCGCTGGTCGGCATCGACGCGAACAAGGTCGCGATGCTGACGTTCGCGATTTCGGGCGCGCTCGCGGCGATCGCCGCGACGCTGTACGCGCCGATCAACCTCGTCTATCCGGCGATGGGCAACCTCGTGATCACGAAAGCCTTCGTGATCATCATCCTCGGCGGCATGGGCAGCGTGCCGGGCGCGATCGTCGGCGGGCTGATCATCGGCTTCGCCGAGAGCTTCGGCGCGTTCTACCTGTCGACCGACTACAAGGACATCATCGCGTTCGCGCTGCTCGTGATCATCCTGTCGATCCGGCCGCAGGGGATCTTCACGAAGGGGGTGCGGTGATGGCTCTCTTGTTGAACAAGCTCGAAGGCAGGCTCGGCTGGACGCTGCTGTTGCTGCTCGGCCTGCTGTTCCCGTTCATCGCGAAGAACGACTATCACCTGACCGTGATGTCGACGGCCTACATCTTCGCGCTCGCCACCGTCGGCCTGAACCTGATCACCGGCTACACGGGCCAGTTCAACCTCGCGCACAGCGGCTTCATGGCGGTGGGCGCGTACACGGTGGGCATCCTGACGGTCGACCACCAGTGGGGGTTCTGGGCTGCGTTCGCCCTTTCGGGCCTGGCGGCGGCGCTGCTCGGCTTTTTCGTCGGCATCGTCTCGCTGCGGCTGAAGGGCCACTACTTCTCGATCTTCACGCTGTGCGTCGGCTACATCATGTTCCTCGTGATCGAGAAGTGGGAGAGCCTGACGCACGGCACGGTCGGGATCATCGGCATCCCGGCACCCGGCGCGATCGCCGGCATCGCGTTCGACACACCGCGCACGCTCTACTACCTCGTGTTCGCGTGCCTCGTGCTCGGCCTGTGGGTGATGCATCGCATCGTGCGCTCGCTGCTCGGCCGCACCTTCATGGCGATCCGCAACAGCGACGAGCTCGCCGAATCGCTCGGCATCAACCTGATGCGCAACAAGCTGTTGGCGTTCATGCTGTCGGTGTTCTACGCCGGCATGGCGGGCGGCCTGTATGCCGGCTTCGTGCGCTTTCTCGGCCCGGGCATCGCCGGGGTCGAGCACACCTTCGACATGACGATGTACATGCTGGTCGGCGGCATCGGCACCATTCTCGGCCCGCTGCTCGGCGCGCTCTCGGTGCCGTGGCTGACGCAGTACCTGCAGTTTCTGCAGGAGTACCGCTTCGTCGTGTTCGGGCCGCTGCTGGTGCTGCTGGTGATCTTCCTGCCGCACGGCGTGGTCGGCACGGCCATGGGCTGGAAGGCGCGGCGCGCATCGCAGGCGAGCCCGGTGATTGCGGCGCCCGGCGCGACGCCGCCCGTGGGCGTGACGAAGGGAGCGAGTCATGTCTGACGCGATCCTGAAAGTGACGCACCTGACCAAGCGCTTCGGCGGTCTGGCCGCGGTCAACGACGTCAGCACCGAGATCGAGACCGGCAAGATCAACGCGATCATCGGCCCGAACGGCGCCGGCAAGACGACCCTGTTCAACCTGATCGGCGGTACGCACCAGCCGACCTCGGGCAGCATCGTGTTCAAGGGGCAAGAGATCACGCAGCTGCGCACCGACGAGGTCGCGCAGCTCGGCATCTCGCGCACCTTCCAGACCACCGCGCTGTTCGACATGGCGAGCGTGCTCGACAACCTGATCGTCGGCCACCGCCTGCGCACCCGCTCGGGGCTCTGGGATGTGTTGTGGGGCAGCGGCCGGCTTCAATCCGAAGAGCGCATCTGCCGCGAGAAGGCGCGCGACGCGCTTGATTTCGTCGGCCTCTCGCACATCGCGAACCGGCTCGCCGGCGATATCTCGCAAGAGGAGCGCAAGCGCGTCGCGTTCGCACTCGCACTGTCGACCTCGCCGAGCCTGGTGATGCTCGACGAGCCCGCCGGTGGCGTGAACCCGGAAGAGACCGTGGGCCTGGCCGCGCTGATCCGCAAGATGGTCGCGAGCGGCCTGACGGTGTGCCTGATCGAGCACAAGATGGACATGATCATGAGCCTGGCCGACAAGATCCTGGTGCTCAACTACGGCGAGAAGATCGCCGAAGGCACGCCGGCCGAGGTGCGCGCGAACCCGGCAGTGATCGACGCCTACCTCGGCGCCGATCACGCCGGCATCGATCACATGGAGGCGAACAGCGATGCTCACGCTTGAGAACGTCTCGCTGAACTACGGCAGCTTTCGCGCGCTGAACGGCGTGAGCCTGAACGCGAAAGAGGGCGAACTCGTCGTGCTGCTCGGCGCCAACGGCGCCGGCAAGAGCTCGATCTTTCTGACCACCAGCGGCATCCACAGAGCCGGCGGCGGCAGCATCCGGTTCCGCAACACCGAGCTGGTCGGCATGAAGGCCTCGCAGATCGTCTCGACCGGCGTGGTGCAGTGCCCCGAGGGGCGCAAGCTCTTCCCGCAGATGTCGGTGCTGAAGAACCTGATGCTCGGCGCGTATGTGCACCGCGGCGACAAGGCCGGCAACCAGAAGGTGCTCGACGAGGTGATGGGGCTGTTCCCGATCCTGGCCGAGAAGCAGGGCGATCCGGCCGGGTCCTTGAGCGGCGGTCAGCAGCAGATGGTCGCGATCGGCCGCGCGATGATGGGCCGGCCGAAGGCGCTGCTGCTCGACGAGCCGTCGCTCGGCCTCGCGCCGCTGGTCGTCAAGATGGTGTTCGAAGTGATCCAGCGCATCAACCGCGCCGGCACCACGGTGCTCCTGGCCGAACAGAACGCGTTCGCGGCGCTGAAGATCGCGCACCGCGCGTACGTGATCGAGAGCGGCCGCATCGTGATGGAAGGCGACCCGCAAACGCTGCTGAACAACGACGCGGTGCGCAAGGCCTACATCGGCGCCTGACGCCGCGCCAAGGTTTCAATCCAGTCAACCCGAAGGAGACAGACAACATGCTCAAGTTCAATCGACTCACCGCGGCCATCGCGACCACTCTCGTGACCGCATTGGGAATGGCGGCCGCCCCGGCGCTCGCGCAAGAGGTCGTGAAGATCGGCTACTCCGGTCCGCTCTCGGGCGGCGCCGCGCTGTACGGCAAGAACGTGCTCGACGGCATGAACATGGCCGCGGCCGAGATCAATGCGGCCGGCTTCGAGGTCGGCGGCAAGAAATACAAGCTCGAGATCGCCGCGCTCGACGACAAGTACAACCCGAGCGAGACCGCGATCAACGCGCAGCGCCTCGTGCAAGAGAGCAAGACCCCGGCGATCCTCGTGCCGCACTCCGGCGGTATCTACGCGCTGCAGACCAACAACGAGGCGCAGAAGTACCTGATCCTGGCCTACAGCAGCACGCCGCAGATCGCCGCGCGCGGCAACAAGCTGACCTTGCGCATACCGCCCGAGTTCACCAGCTACATCCCGTCCTTCATCAAGCACGCGATGGGCAAGTACGGCAAGAACATTGCGCTGGCCGACGCCGACCATGACTATGCGAAGGCCTGGAACGCGGCCTTCAAGCCCGCGTGGGAAGCGGCCGGCGGCAAGATCGTTGCCGACAACCCGATGAGCTACAACCGTGCGACCGACTTCTACAGCGGCGTGAGCCGCGCGCTGGCCGGCAAGCCCGATGTCCTGTTCATCGGTGGCGCCTCGGAGCCGACCGGCCTGGTCGTCAAGCAGGCGCGTGAACTCGGCTTCAAGGGCGGCTTCATCCTGATCGATCAGGCCAAGATGGACGAGGTGCAGAAGGTCAGCGGCGGCTATGCGAGCCTCGAGGGCTCGATCGGCGTGCTGCCGCTGGTGGACGACGCGACGCCGGACTCGAAGGCCTTCGTCGAGCGCTTCCGCAAAATCTACCCGGGCCGCGATCCAAGCTCGGAAGTCTCGCTGAATTACAGCGCGGTGCACGCCACCGCGCTGGCGATGAAGCTGGCCGGTTCGGTCACCGACGCCACGCTGATCCGCGCGCAACTCGACAAGGCCTACAAGACGCTGGCGCCGCTGCTGAACCCGAACAGCATCGACGGTGTCGATGCGCGCGGCGGCTCGACCGCCGACACGCGCGTCGCGGTGGTCGAGAACGGCAAGATTCGCGAGATCAAGCTGAGCGCGATCAAGTAGGCGGCCGCGCGCCCCCAAGAAGAAAGGCGGGCCTGCAGGCCCGCCTTTTTCGTGGTCGGTGCGTTACTTCGCCGCCAGGCCGAGGCGCTCGATCAGCGACTTGTCCTTCGCGAACTGGTCGCGTGCCCACTTGGCGTAGTCGTCGCCGCTGCGATACCAGATGTCCTGGTTCAGCTGCGCCAGCAGTTCCATGTGCTTCGGGTCGTCCATCGCCTTCTTGAAGGCGTCGTGCAGCGTCTTCATCACGGCCGGGTCCATGCCCTTCGGGCCGACCAAGCCGTAGGGCGAGGTCGAGACGACGTTGTAGCCGAGGTCTTTCGCGGTCGGGATGTTCGGCCAGCGCCTGGTGCGCTGCTCGCCGAAGGTCACGAGCAGGCGCATCTGGCCGCCATCGACGAACTTGTCCCAGCCGGTCGCGTCGCTCATCGCCATCACGTGGCCACCGAGCAGCGCCTGCGTGAGGTCGGCGTTGCCCTTGAACGGCACATGGTTCAATTCGACCTTGGCGTTGCCGGCGAGTTCTTCCATCAGCAGGTGCGGCGAGGTGCCGGTGCCGGTCGAGCCGTAGTCGATCTTGCCGGGCGCCTTGCGCGCAGCCTCGATGTACTCGTTGAAGGTCTTGTACGGCGAGTCGGCGCGCACCGTGAAGCCGAAGGTGTAGCCGCTGATGCCGAGGATGAAGCTGAAGTCTTTCAACGGGTCCCACTGCACCTTCTGCATGTGCGGCAACCGCACCATGCCCATCGGGTACTGCGCGATCGTGTAGCCGTCGGGTTTGGCCGTCAGCGCCATCGTGCCGGGGCCGGTCGTGCCACCGCCGCCGGGTTTGTTCTCGACGACGATGTTCTGGCCGAGGTTCTTGCCCGCGATCTCGGCCAGCGCGCGCAGGTGGCGGTCGGTCGAGCCGCCGGCCGGCCACGGCACGATCAGCGTGATGGGCTTGCTCGGAAAGGCTTGGGCGCGCGTCGCGAACGGTGCGGCCAGTGCGGCGGCGCCCAGCAGGACGCTGCGGCGGCGCACGGCATGCGGAATCGGTTGTGTCATCGCGGTGTCTCCGTGGGTGGTTGCCGGCTCAGGCATTGCGGGCCGGTCGTTGTGCGAACTCCTGCTCCTGCAGTTCGCGCCACTGCACCTTACCCGAACCGGACTTCGGCAGTGACAGTACAAACTCGACGATGCGGGGGCTCTTGTAGGCCGCCATGTGCGCGTGCGCCCAGTCGATGACCTGCTGCTCGGTGATCGCGCCGCGCTGCTCGGGCTTCAGCACGACCAGCGCCTTGACGGTTTCGCCGCGCTTCGCGTCGCTGGCCGCGATCACGCAGGCCTCGAGGATCGCCGGGTGGTGGTACAGCAGCGCCTCGACCTCGGCCGGCCAGACCTTGTAGCCGCTCGCGTTGATCATCCGCTTGAGCCGGTCGACCATGAAGAAGTAGCCGTCGGCGTCGACCATCGCGAGGTCGCCGGTGCGCAGGAAGCGCCGGCCGTCGAGTTCGATGAAGGCCCTGGCGGTGGCGTCGGGATCGTTCCAGTAGCCGCGCATCACCTGCGGGCCGTCGATGACGATCTCGCCGGTCTCGCCTTGCGGCACTTCCTGCAAGGTGGCCGGATCGATCACGCGCGCGTCGACATCGAACACCGGGATGCCCAGGCACTGGGCTTTTGGCCGGTGCATCGGGTTGATGTGGGTCGCGGCCATCGTCTCGCTCATGCCGTAGCCCTCGATGTAGTGCTGGCCGGTGAGCGCGAACAGTTTCGAAGCCACGGCCGCCGGCATCGCCGCGCCGCCGCCGCGCACGACGCGCAGGCTGCCGAGGTCGTAGTCGCCGAGCTGCGGGTTCGAGAGAAAATCGACCAGCATCGTCGTGATCGCCTGGAAGGTGTTGACCTTGTAGCGTTGCATGCACAGCGCCGCCGTGTCGCGGTCCCAGCGCGGCAGCACGACGATCGTGGCGCCTGCGTACAGCGGCCCGTTCAGGCTGCCCGACAGGCCGGTGACGTGGAACAGCGGCAGCACGGTGAGGAACACCGAATCCTGGCTGCGCTGGAACCAGTTGACGCCGCCGACCAGCGTGCTCATCACGCTGCGATGCGTGTGCATGCAGCCCTTCGGGTGGCCGGTGGTGCCCGAGGTGTAGGGCATCACCGCGAGGTCGTCGGCGCCCTGGGTGAGCGGGCCGGGTTGCAGATCGCGCGCGAGCATGTCGACCCACGCCACGATGCGCGAGTCGTCGAAGCGGCGGCGCGGCTCGACGACGAAATCCGGCACGTTCAGGTCGGTCGGGTTCTTCAGGCCGTCGCTGTAGGTCGCGACGATCAGGTGTTGCAGGCCAGGCTCATCTTTCGCGTCATTCGCGAGCAGCGGCTGCATCTGCTCGCACAGGTCCTGCGGCACGAACGCGACGCTGGCGCCGGTGTCGCGCACGTAGTGGCGCAACTCCTCGGTGCGGTTCATCGGGTTCACCGGCACGACGACCGCGTTCGCGCGCAGGATGGCGTAGAACGCGAGGATCCACTGCGGGCTGTTCTGCATGTACAGCAGCACGCGGTCGCCGGCCTTCACGCCGCAGGCGTGCTGCAGGTAGCCGGCGATGCGCTCGCACTCGTCGCGGAACTCACGGAACGTGACGGCCGAGTCGTAGAACACGATAAAAGGCTTGTCGGGGTAGCGCGCGGCCGAGACCTCGGCGTTGTGGAACAGGTTGGTCTCGGGCAGTGTCAGGTGCAGCGACAGCGCGGGTGGCCAATGGGTGAAATGCGGGGCGAGGTGCGGGGCAGGGCGGGCGAGCATCGGTGGCCTTCGTCGGTGATGCGGTCACTTTAGTGCAGCGCGTCATGGGGTGCGGTCGATACAATCCCGCCCTTCCCGAGCCTTGTGGTCTGCACCTGTGTCCGATCGCCTGAAAGTACTCCCGCAGTACCTGCTGCCGAAGCAGGCGCTGACCCGCTATGCGGGTTGGCGCGCGTCGCGCGAATGGGGCGCGCGCACGACCAGGCTGATCCGCGGCTTCGTCGCGAAGTACGGCGTCGACATGGGCGAGGCGGCGAACCCCGACATCGCGAGCTACAAGAGCTTCAACGAGTTCTTCACGCGCGCGCTGAAGCCCGGCGCGCGGCCGCTCGCGAGCGCCGACCTGATCTGCCCGGTCGACGGTGCGATCAGCCAGTTCGGCGCGATCCGGAAGGACCAGATCTTCCAGGCCAAGGGCCACGCGTACTCGACGACCGCGCTGGTCGGCGGCGACGCCGCGCTCGCGGCGCAGTTCGAGGACGGCCACTTCGCGACGCTCTACCTGAGCCCGAAGGACTACCACCGCATCCACATGCCCTGCGACGGCCGCTTGCTGCGCATGATCCACGTGCCGGGTGATCTGTTCTCGGTGAATCCGCTGACGGCGCGCGGCGTGCCGGGGCTGTTCGCGCGCAACGAGCGGGTCGTGTGCGTGTTCGAGTCGGCGCACGGGCCGTTCGTGTTGACG
This sequence comes from Pseudomonadota bacterium, assembly GCA_040389925.1. Taxonomy (GTDB): domain Bacteria; phylum Pseudomonadota; class Gammaproteobacteria; order Burkholderiales; family Burkholderiaceae_C; genus LMDS01. The sequence goes on along the minus strand of JAZJZJ010000068.1, from coordinate 3,909 downwards.
CTGGTCGGCGCGACCATCGTCGGCAGCATGGCGACGGTCTGGCACGGCGTCGTCAACCAGCGCCGCGTCGCCGACGTGCGCGAGTGGCGCTACGACGACCAGAACATCACGCTGAAGCGAGGCGAGGAGATGGGCCGCTTTTTGCTCGGCTCCACCGTTGTGATGCTGTTCCCGAAGGCGGCGCTGCAGTTCAATCCGCTGTGGGCGCCGACGAAGCCGATCCGCCTCGGCGAGGCGATGGCGGACTACGCGGCCGGCTGATCGGGCTGCAGCCGCGCAGGGGCGCGGACCATCTTGCGCATCAGCTGATCGAGCATCAACTCGGGCGTGACGCAGCGGCCGGTGTGCACCGCCGAGGTCTGGATGCTCGAACTGCGCGGCGCCACGAGCCAGTGGAAGCGCTCGCGCACCGAGAGCCGGCCGAGCGGCCCGGCCGCATCACCGCCCGCGCAGATCAGCGGGATCGCCGCGAGCGCTGCGCGGATGCCGGCGAGGTCGACGTCCGGGTCGAGCGCGATCAAGCGTGACTCGTCGAGTTCGATCGCGGCCTGCAGCAGGCCCTGCTCGGCGCACGAGATGATGACGCCAACATTGACGAACTCGCCGCGCTCGACGCGCGGGACGACGCGCACGATCGCGTAGTCATACGTGCATGGAACGGGCACGGACGGCCTCCTCGAAGAAGGCACGCGGCGCGGCAAGCCGCTCGGCCAGGAACTGCGCGTACGCATCACGGTGCGCTGCCTTGCTCGCGAACGAGGTTTCGTCTTCGAGCCAGGTGTCGGGGATCAGCGCGACGATCTCGGCGATGCGCGCCGGCGTGATCCGCTGCGTCATCCACGCGTCGGCCGCGTCGAGCTCGGTCGCGAACGGCAGCAGCACGTGGTCCTTGATCAGCGCGAACGGGCTGTTGGCGCGCGCCATGAAGTCGCGCCAGTCGTGGTGAAAGTACAGCGCCGCGCCGTGGTCGATCAGCCAGAGCTTGCCGTGCCACACCAGCATGTTGGTGTTGCGCGCGGTGCGGTCGAGGTTGCTGACGAAGGCGTCGAACCAGACGATCCGCGATGCCAGTTCGGCGGCCGGCACAAACGCGAGCGGGTCGAACGTGACCGAGCCGGGCAGGTAATCGAGCGCGAGGTTCAGGCCGCGGCTGCCTTGCACGAGATCGGCGCTGGCGCGGATCAGGTCCTGAATCTCGGGGTCGGGCTCGGTGCGCGCGAGTTCGGGATCGAGCTCGGCGAACACGATCTCGGGCACCGGCAGGCCCGCGGCGCGCGCGAGTTCGCCCGCCACCAGCTCGGCGATCAGCGCGCGCGGGCCTTGGCCGGCGCCGCGGAACTTCAGCACGTACAGGCCGTCGTCGTCGGCCTCGACGATCGCCGGCAACGAGCCGCCCTCGCGCAGCGGCGTGACGTAGCGGGTGGCGGTGACGGTGCGCAGTGGCATGCCCGCATTCTGCTGTAGGACGCGACCAACCCCTCCACGCGGCCGACTCCGACGCCGCGAATCGAGTCGGCTGCGGATACTGGTTCGATGACGAAGATCCGCAAAGGTCAGGCGCCGGCCGAGTTGACGCGCTCCGAATTCAGCGAGCGCTTCAACGTGCGCTTCTACGACCCGGCGTACGAGCCGGAAAGAGCAGCGATCGCGCGCCTCGAAGCGATCGCTTGGGATGCGGTGCAGCACGGCCGCAAGGCGCCGATCACGAAGCCGGCCGGCCGCGGGTTCGCCGACCCGAGCTACGAGGCGTCGGTGCAATGGCTCGACACGCGCCAGCGCCTGAAGACCGCACAGAAGCGCTGGCACGACCCGAAGACCAGGTCGCGCATCCTCGTGATTTGCGGCAGCGCGCGCAACGACGGCAGCTGCCCCGGCGAGATCTCGAAGACATGGCGCTTCACCGAGAGTGCGCGCCACGTGATCGAAGGCCTCGGCGCCCGCGCCGACGTGCTCGACCTGAGCCTCGTCACCTCGCAATACGGCCGCACGATCCACCCGTGCAAGGGCTGCGTCTCGAGCGCGATGCCGCTGTGCCACTGGCCCTGCAGTTGCTACCCGAACCACGCGCTGAACCAGGCCGACGACTGGATGGCCGAGATCTACGAACGCTGGGTCGCAGCGCACGGCGTGATCATCGCGGCGCCGACCTACTGGTACCAGTCGCCGAGCCCGTTGAAGCTGATGATCGACCGCATGGTCTGCGCCGACGGCGGCAACCCTGACGTGACGTCGACGCACGGCAAGACGGTCGCCGAAGCGAAGGCGATCGAGCAGACCGGTTGGGACTACCCGAAGCACCTGGCCGGCCGGGCCTACGGCGTGATCGTGCATGGTGATGTGGCCGGCGTCGAAACGCACCGCCGCAACCTGACCGACTGGCTCGACTGGATGGGCTTGATCGATGCCGGCGTGGCAGCGAAACTCGATCGCTACATCGGCTACTACGAGCCCTACTACAACAGCCACGACGCGCTCGACAAGGATCACGCGGTGCAGGAGGAAGCGCGCAACGTCGCGCGCGCAGTGGTCGCGGCGGTGAAGGAATTGCGCGCCGGGCGGCTTTCGCAGCCCGACAGGAAGATCAAGTGGCCGCGGCCGAAGTGACGCCGGCCGTGTTGGAACGCGTCACGAACCATCGAAAGGAAACACCATGATCGAGAAGACTGGCAGCGTGCATTGGGAAGGTGCGGGCAAGAAAGGCGTCGGGCAGATCAGCACCGAAACCGGCGCGCTGAAGGCATATCCGTATGGCTTCGCGAGCCGCTTCGAGGGCGACGTGAAGGGCACGAACCCGGAGGAGATCCTCGGCGCTGCGCACGCCGCCTGTTTCACGATGGCGTTCTCGTTCGCCTGCGACAAGGCCGGCATCGCGACGACGATGATCGACACGAAGGCTGCGGTGCGCCTGGCCAAGCAGGGTGAAGGCTTCGCGATCGACCGCATCGCGCTGACGATGGAGGCCACGGTGCCGGGCATCGATGACGCCAGGTTCCAGGCGATCGCGGCCGCCGCGAAGCGCGATTGCCCGTTGTCGAAGGCGCTCGCGAGCGTGCCCGAGATCACGCTGCGGGCGACGTTGAAGAATCAGGAGTGATCCAGGCGGGAACCAGGAGAGAAGCGATGACAACGACCCAGGCCGAACGCCGTGCGCTGCTCGGGCGCACGATCCGCTGGCGCTTCAGCGATGGCCCGGTCGCGGGCCAGACCTTCGAGCACACCTTCAACACCGACGGCAGCGTGGTCTGGCGCAGCGTCGACGGCAAGGAGCCGACGAAGCTGCACCACGAGAAGTTCGGCGCGGTCGCGCCGATCAGCGACGAGGTGGTCGTCGTCTCATACGTCTCGGCGGGTGGCTATACGCTGACGGTCGCGCTGAATCTCGAGACGTCCCGGATGGTCGGCTTTGCCTCCGGCCACGACACCTGGGTGCAGCAGAAGGGCACGTTCGAGCTGCTGCCGGAGCCGGCCTGACTTGAAATGACCGCCGCTTGGCCCAAAATGCCGGGCTTCCCGGCGGCACGGTGCCGCTGCGGGCAGCACCGGCGAACAAGATCATGGACAAGCAAACGCTCTCATTTCAGGCCGAGGTCAAGCAGATCCTGCACCTCGTCACGCACTCGCTCTACTCGAACAAGGAAATCTTCCTGCGCGAGCTGGTCTCGAACGCTTCCGACGCCTGCGACAAGCTTCGCTTCGAGGCGCTGAACGACACCGCGCTGCTCGAAGACGCGCCCAACCTCGACGTGCGCGTCGCGTTCGACGCCGAGGCGAAGACGATCACGATCACCGACAACGGCATCGGCCTGTCGTTGGATGAAGCAGTCGCGAACCTCGGCACGATCGCGAAAAGCGGGACGCGCGAGTTCATGTCGGCGCTCGAAGGCGACCAGAAGAAGGACGCGCAGCTGA
>JAZJZJ010000067.1:0-2925 GCA_040389925.1 Pseudomonadota bacterium | reverse complement strand
CAAGAACAAGGTCTCGCCGCCGTTCAAGACCGCCGAGTTCGACATCCTCTACGGCTTGGGCATCAGCCGCGAAGGCGAGGTGATCGACATGGGCGTCGAACAAAAGGTGCTCGAGAAGAGCGGTTCCTGGTACGCCTACAACGGCGAGAAGATCGGCCAGGGCAAGGACAACGCCCGCGAATTCCTGCGCGAGAACCCCGAGCTTGCGTTCGAGATCGAGAACAAGGTGCGCGCTGCCGCGGGCATCCGGCTGCTGGCGGGCGCCGGGCTGGCCGACGAGAAGCCGGCGAAACTGAAGGTCGTCAAGGAGTAGGTCCGCGCCGGAGCGGGCGTGAGGCCAGTGCGATCACTGAAGGGCCGCGCCTTGCAATGGCTGGCGCAACGCGAGCAGAGCCGGGTCGAGTTGCGGCGCAAGCTGCTGCCGCATGCGGTGGCGGAAGACGCGGCGGCTGCCGAGGCGGGTTCGCCGCCAGCCGAGTCGACGCCCGCGGCGCGGGTCGACGCCGTGCTCGACTGGCTCGAGGCGCATCAGTATCTGTCGCAGGAACGCTTCGCCGAGTCGCGCGTGCATGCGCGCGCGAGCCGCTTCGGCAACTTGCGGATCCGTCAGGAGCTGAAGCAGCACCACGTGACGCTCGCGCCCGATGCGGCACTGGCGTTGAAAGAGAGCGAACTGCAGCGCGCGCGTGCGGTGCGCGAACGCAAGTTCGCAGCGTGGCCGGCGAGTCCGGCCGAACGTGCGAAGCAAGCCCGCTTTCTGGCGGGCCGGGGCTTCTCGCCCGAAGTGATCGGGCGCGTGTTGCGCGGTCCGGCCACTTCTGACGACGACCGCTGAGCCTGCTCCCTGCCGTCGGGGCGCCCCGGCCGGGTGTCACCCCGCGTCAGCGATGGTGCAGAGCAGCATGCTACATTCCCCGGCTGTTTGCGGTTTGCCGGGCGTCGTCGCTGTTTGCGGGGCCGGGCCGAAGCACCGCAACGGCCTGAACACCCCGCCACTTTGCCCTCTGCCCCACCGATGGCCTTGCCGACCGCAGCCAGCGACCGCCAGCTCAAGCACCGCCGCAGCATCGAGGTGCAGATCTACGCGCGCGGCAACGGCCTGTGGGAGGTCGATGCCCACATCACCGACCTGCGCTCGCGCGAGACCCGCATGGCCACCGGCATGCTGCCGGCCGGCGCGCCGATCCACGACATGCTGCTGCGCCTCGTCGTCGACGAGCGCTTCAACGTGATCGAAGCCGGCGCGCAGACCTCGGCGATGCCGTATCCGGGCGAGTGCAACAGCTACGGCGACCTCTACGGCCGCCTCGTCGGGCTGAACCTGATGAAGGGCTTCCGCCATGCCGTCAGAGAGCGGCTCGGCGGTGTTCAGGGCTGCACCCACATCACCGAACTGACGCAGGTCTTGCCGACCGCCGTCGTCCAAGCCTTCGCCGGCGAGGTGCTCGACACCCGCGGCGACAGCGCCGACAGCACCCAGCCGTTCCAGATCGACCGCTGCCACGCGCTGCGCGCCGACGGCCCGGCCGTGAAGACTTATTACCCGCGCTGGTATCGAGCCCCGCAGAACAGCGTTCCCGCAAGCAGCCCGCCTCCAGGCGACGCGGCTGTCGTCACTTCCGAAAACTGAAAGTCCGAGAGACCCGACCATGAAGATCCACGAGTACCAAGGCAAGGAAATCCTGCGCCAATTCGGCGTGCCGGTGCCGCGCGGCTACCCCGCGTTCAGCGTGCGCGAGGCCAACGAGGCCGCGCAAAAGCTCGGCGGCCCGGTCTGGGTCGTGAAGGCGCAGATTCATGCCGGTGGCCGCGGCAAGGGCGGCGGCGTGAAGCTGGCGCGCTCGATGGCCGATGTGGAAAAGCTCTCGACCGAGATCCTCGGCATGCAGTTGACGACCCACCAGACCGGCCCCGACGGCCAGAAGGTGCGGCGCCTGTACATCGAAGAAGGCGCGGACATCAAGAAGGAGTACTACGTCTCGCTGGTGACCGACCGCGCCTCGCAGAAGGTCGCGTTCATCGCGTCGAGCGAAGGCGGCATGGACATCGAAGAGGTCGCGCACAGCACGCCCGAGAAGATCGTCACCGAAGTGATCGATCCGCTCACCGGGCTGGGCGACGCGCAGGCGAAGAAGATCGCCTCGGCGATCGGCCTGCCTGAAGGCTCGCACGCGCAAGCGATCAAGATTTTCCAGGACCTGTACCGCTGCTACATGGAGACCGACGCGTCACTGGTCGAGATCAACCCGCTGAACTGCGACAGCAAGGGCAACCTGATCGCGCTCGACGCGAAGTTCAACTTCGATCCGAACGCGCTGTTCCGCCACCCCGAGATCGTCGCGTACCGCGATCTGGACGAGGAAGACCCGGCCGAGATCGAAGCCAGCAAGTTCGACCTGGCCTACATCCAGCTCGACGGCAACATCGGCTGCCTCGTGAACGGCGCCGGCCTCGCGATGGCGACGATGGACACGATCAAGCTGTTCGGCGGCGAGCCGGCGAACTTTCTCGACGTGGGCGGTGGCGCGACCGCCGAGAAGGTCACCGAAGCGTTCAAGATCATGCTCGGCAACCCGAAGGTCAAGGCGATCCTGGTCAACATCTTCGGCGGCATCATGCGCTGCGACACCATCGCCGAAGGCGTGATCGCCGCGTGCAAGGCCGTGAACCTGAACGTGCCGCTGGTGGTGCGCATGAAGGGCACCAACGAAGACCTCGGCAAGAAGATGCTGAAGGACTCGGGCCTGCCCATCATCACCGCCGAATCGATGGCCGATGCCGCGAAGGCCGTGATGGCCGCGCTGGCCAAGTAAGCAAGGAACATCCCCATGAGCATCCTGATCAACAAGAACACCAAGGTCATCACGCAAGGCATCACCGGCAAGACGGGCCAGTTCCACACCCGCATGTGCCGCGACTACGCGA
>JAZJZJ010000066.1:0-2183 GCA_040389925.1 Pseudomonadota bacterium | reverse complement strand
ATGCTAGCGGCCTTCGCGAGCACGTGCACAATCAAGGCCGAGCCTGCAGGCAGCACCGAGCGACCCCGATCCCCGTGAACATCATCATCCTCGACGACTACCAGGACGCAGTGCGCAAACTCAAGTGCGCCAGCGTGATGGAATCGCTGAACGCCAAGGTCTTCACCAACACCGTCAAGGGCATCGGCCAGCTGTCGGTTCGCCTGCGCGATGCGGAGGTGCTGGTCCTGATTCGCGAACGCACGCAGTTCCCGAGGCAGTTGCTGGAGAAGCTGCCCAAACTCAAGCTGATCTCGCAGACCGGCAAGGCCGGCTCGCACATCGATGTCGAAACCTGCACGAAGATGGGCATCGCGGTCGCCGAGGGCGTGGGCTCGCCGGTCGCGCCGGCCGAGCTCACCTGGGCGCTGATCATGGCGGCGATGCGCCGGCTGCCGCAGTACATCGGCACGTTGAAGCATGGGGCGTGGCAGCAGTCGGGACTGAAGGCGGCCTCGATGCCGCCGAATTTCGGCCTCGGCATGGTGCTCAAGGGCAAGACGCTCGGCATCTGGGGCTACGGCAAGATTGGCCAATTGGTCGCCGGCTACGGCAAGGCCTTCGGCATGCACATCACGGTCTGGGGCAGCGAGTCGGCACGGGCGCGCGCCGAAGCCGACGGCCATGTCGCCGCGCCGAGCTGCGAGGCCTTCTTCGAGGCCTGCGACGTGCTCTCGCTGCACCTGCGCCTGCACGACAGCACGCGCGGCGTCGTCAAGCTCGACGCGCTCTCGCGCATGAAGCCGACCGCGCTGCTCGTCAACACCTCGCGCGCCGAGCTGATCGAGGAAGGCGCGCTGGTCTCGGCGCTGAACCGCGGCCGGCCCGGCATGGCGGCGGTCGACGTGTTCGAGAGCGAGCCGATCCTGCAAGGCCACCCGCTGCTGCGGCTCGAGAACGCGATCTGCACGCCGCACATCGGCTATGTCGAGCAGGACAGCTACGAGCTCTACTTCAAGGCCGCGTTCGACAACGTCGTGAACTTCATCAATGGCACGCCGACGAACATCCTGAACCCCGAGGCCCTGCGAGTGCTCCGATGACGGTCGCCGCAGCGCCGGCGACCCAGGCCGTGCCGCTGAACCCCAGCCTGCGCTGGGCCTTGATGTTCGGCAACTTCGTGATCGGCTGCGGCGTGATGTCGGTGGCCGGCACCCTGAACGACATCTCGCGCTCGCTCGACGTCTCGGTCGCGCTCGCCGGCCAGCTGATCGCGATCGCCGCGGCGACGATGGCCTTCGGCGCGCCGCTGCTCGCCGGCTGGGTCGCCGGGTTCGACCGGCGCCGCCTGCTCGCGCTGGCGCTGCTCTGGTACGGCGCCGGCCACGCGATCAGCGCGCTGATGCCGAGCTACGCCGCGCTCTGGCCGGTGCGTGCGCTGACGATGCTCGCCGCCGCCGTGTTCACGCCACAGGCCGCCGCGGCGATCGGCTTCATGGCCGCGCCGCACGAACGCGGGCGCGCGATCACCTTCATCTTTCTCGGCTGGTCGGTGGCGTCGGTGCTCGGCCTGCCGCTGTCGGCGTGGATCGGCGAGACCTTCGGCTGGGAGTTTGCGTTCGGCACGATCGCCGTGCTGTCGCTGGCGGCTGCGGTCTGGGTCTTCGCGGTGATGCCCAACCACGTGCGCCCCGCCGCGCTCTCGCTGCAGGCCTGGAAAGATGTGCTGACCAGCCCGGTGCTGATGGCGATGGTGCTCGTCACCGCGCTCTCGGGCGCCGGTCAGTTCACGCTGTTCTCGTACTTCGCGCCGTATTACAAGCACACGCTGGGCGCGAGCACCGAGCAGATCACCGGGCTGCTGATGTGGTTCGGCGCGTTCGGGCTGATCGGCAACGTCGTGCTGACGCGCGTGATCGACCGCGTCGGACCGAACGTCGCGGTCGCGTTCACGCTGGCGCTGATCGCGCTCTCGCTGCTGGCGTGGCCGCTCGCCGGCACGCTGATCGGCACCGCGGTGGTCCTGGTCCCGTGGGCGCTCGGCTGCTTCGCATCGAACTCGACCCAGCAGGCGCGTCTGGGCATGGCAGCGCCCGCGCTCGCACCGGCGCTGATGGCGCTGAACACGTCGGCGATCTACCTCGGCCAGGCGGGGCCCCTCGTCGTTTCGTGTGGGAAGCGACATTCACAATGACCGCTGGTAG
>JAZJZJ010000065.1:0-4145 GCA_040389925.1 Pseudomonadota bacterium | reverse complement strand
CAACGGTGTCACCGGCAGTGCCGGCACGCTGACGCTGACGGCCAACACGGCGCCGATCGGCAACGGCATCGCCGCCGGCGCGGCATCGGGCTACGTTTCGGTCGCCGGAAGCACGAATCCGATGATCCTGAAGCTGTCGTCGTCGACGAACGGCGCCTTCCCGGCGGATGCGACCAATGTGCTCAGCCCGAACGCGGTGTACACGGTTCTCGCCGGCGGCCCGATCAGCGCGCCGCAGTTGCTGATTCGGTAACGCGGTTCGATAACAGGGCGTTTTTCCGTGTTCATGCGCGGATTCGCCCCGGTTGGGCCCGCCTACACTGAACACAGGGTCCCCGCGTTTCGCGCCGCATCGGCGCGGAGCCACCGACAGGCGCCGATCCGGCGCCTGTTTTTTTATGTGAGTCGCGCATGAAGACCGTTTCCCATCGTCGCCGCCGCCCGACTTGGGCCGTTTCGCTCCTGGCGCTGGTGTGCGTCTGCGCCACTGCTGCGCTGCCGGGTGCTGTGGCCGAACGCGGCCCGACGCGCAAGGCGCAGCTCCGCGCGCCGGCCGAAGCCGAAGCGCGGGTCATCGTCAAGTTCACGGCCGGGTCGGCCTTGATGCGGGCGTTGTCGGCCGACCGCCCCGCCGCGCCGCCGCAGCACGCGCAGGCCCTGTCGAACCGGCTCGGCCTCAGCCTGGTCGATGGCCGCCCGATCGGCGCGCGCGCCCAGGTCGTGATGGCTGCCGGCATCAGCTCGCAGGCGCTGGCCGAACGCCTGGCGGCGCAGAGCGATGTCGAATACGCGGTCGTCGACGCCCGCAAGTACGCGCTCGGGGTGATCCCCAACGACCCGCTCTACGCTGCGCAGCAGGGCGGCGCCACGCCGGCCGTCGGCCAGTGGTACCTGCGGGCGCCGACCAGCAGCACGATCGCCGGCCCGGGCAGCGTGGTGTCGGCGATCAACGCCGAGGCCGCGTGGGGCATCACGACCGGCAGCAGCAGTGTCGTCGTCGCCGTGCTCGACACCGGCGTGCGCCTCGATCACCCTGATCTCGTGCCCAAGCTGAGGCCGGGCTACGACTTCGTGCGCGCCGACATCTCGAATGACGGCGACGGGCCGGACGCCGACCCGTCCGACCCCGGTGACCACGAAGCAGGCTATGACAGCAGCTGGCACGGCACCCAGACGGCCGGGCTGATTGGCGCCGCGACCAACAACGGCATCGGCATGGCCGGTGCGGGTCGCGATGTGATGCTGCTGCCGATCCGGGTGCTCGGTACCGGCGGCGGCTACGACTCCGACATCCAGGCCGCGATGCTGTGGGCCGGCGGCCTGACCAAGTTGCCGACAACCGATCAGTTCAATCAGTTTCCGGCCAAGGTGCTCAACCTCAGTCTGGGCTCCACCGGCGCCTGCAGTGCCAGCTATCGCGACGTCGTCGGCCAGCTGAACAACGCCGGCGTCGTCGTCGTTGCCGCGGCCGGCAACGACGGCCTGGCCGTCGGCACGCCCGCGAACTGCGCCGGCGTGATCGCGGTCGCCGGCGTGCGCCATGCGGGCACGAAGGTCGGCTACTCCGACCTCGGCCCCGAGATCGCGCTCGCCGCGCCGGCCGGCAACTGCGTCAACGAGAGCGGCGCGTGCCTGTACCCGGTATTGACCACCAGCAACAGCGGCACGACCACGCCGGTCGCGGATGCCGCCGGCGGCTCGATCTACACAGGCGATGGCCTGGACGCCTCGCTCGGCACCAGTTTCTCGGCGCCGCTGGTGTCGGGCACGGTCGGGCTGATGCTGTCAGCGAACCCGACGCTGACCCCGGCGCAGGTGAAAGTCGCACTGCAAAGTACCGCGCGGGCCTTTCCGACCAGCGGCGCACCTTTGGCGAGTCGAGTTGACGGTGGTCCGTTGCTGCCTGTCGAGGCCTGCGCGGCGCCATCCTCCGGTGAGCAGAAGTACGAGTGCTACTGCACGACGACCACCTGCGGCGCCGGCTTGGTCGATGCGGGTGCCGCCACCTTGGCCGCCGCCACCATCACAGCGCAGATCACGCCGTTGGCCCCGTCGGTGGCGGTCGGTGCCTCGGTGACCCTCGACGCGGGCGGCTCGTGGCCGAGCGCCGGTGCCAGCATCGCCACCTATCAGTGGGCGATCACGGAAGGGGCGACGCTGGCCCGCCTCACCAGCTCGACTTCGGCCACCGCCGTGGTGCAGGCCCAGGCTGCCGGCGCCGTCAGCGTCACGCTGACCCTCACCGACACGGCCGGCAGCCAGAGCACGCGCAGCGTCGCGTTGACCGTCACGCCGGCGCCGCCGCCACAGCCGTCCTCCGGCGGCGGTGGCGCGCTCGGGTTCGGCGGGCTGCTCGGCTTGATGGCCGCGCTGATCGGCGTGCGCGCGGTCATGCCGCGCCGCCGCCGTTAGGTCGGGCTCAGTCGCCGGCCGGCTTCGCGCAGGCCGCGAAACCCTTGCCGAAGGCCTCGGCCTTCAGCGCGACGAGTTGCGTCGACAACGCCGCATCGGCCTTGTCGACCCGCAGCATGTGCCGGCTCGACGCCGGCGCGAGTTCGACGACCCGCGCGGTGCGGATGCCCTGCTGCGTGAACTGGTCGAGCGCCGTCACTGCCGCATTGCGCTGGTCGAAGCGGCCGAGCGACAGCCCCGGCGCGAGCGCCGGCGGCGCGCCGATTTCCTCGTACGGGGCGTTGCGGCGCTTCAGCTCGTCTTCCTTCTTCGTCAGCGCCTCGCGGCTCGTGTACCGGCCCATGTAGACGATCCAGGTGCCGGGCTGCTCGGTCTTGATGGCGGCCCAGCTGCCGGCGGGCAGCGCCGTCTGCGCGGCGGCTTGCGCGGCGCCGATCTCGGCATCGGTGAACGGGCCGGCCTCGAAGCAGGCGAGGGCGGTCGATGCGGGCGCGCCCGCCGCCGCGCTCGCGGCATCGGCCGGCAGGATGCGGATCAGTTCCGGGCGCACCTGGCGCAGCAGGCGTTCGGGTTCGCGGTCGCCGATCGAACGCATGCCGACGACCGAATCGAGCCAGCCCTGCGTCCACGCGAAAAACGCGAGGTTCGCAAGCAGCAGGGCGACGATCAGCGCGCGCAGCATGACCGCTTCTTCATGCGTCGGGCGCGAGCCGCACGCTGACTTCGCCGCTCGACACGCTCGTGATGCCGGCCGCCGACTGCACCAGCAGCGCGCCCTGGGTCGAGACGCCGCGCGCGATGCCCTCGGGCGCCTCGGGCAAGGTCGTGCGCACCGTGCGGCCGCGCAGCAGGTCGCGCGCTGCGAAGCGCTCGGCGAAGGCCGCGAAGCCTTCGCGCTCGAACCGCTGCAGCGCCTGCACCAGCGGCAGCGCAATCTTCGCGAGCACTGCCGGTGCGGTCGCGGCCGGGTCGAGCTCGTGCAGCGATGCGAAACCGGTGCGCACCTCGGGCGCGTCGAAGGGCAGCACGTTCAGGCCGACGCCGATGATCGCCAGGCGCTGGGTGCCGGCGGACACGGTTTCGATCAGGATGCCGCCGAGCTTGCGGCCGCTCGTGGCGCTGTGCACCGGGCCGTCCATCAGCCACAGGTCGTTCGGCCACTTCAGGCCGATCTGCGGGCCGCTCTGTTCACTGCCCGTGTGCGGCGGCGCAAGCGCCTCGCACAAGGCCACGCCGACCGCGAGCGACAGCCCCGACCAGTCGGCCGCGGCGAGCGGCAAACCGAGCGAGAAGGTCAGCGACGCGCCCGGCGTCGACTGCCACGGCCGCCCTTGCCGGCCGCGGCCGGCGCTCTGGTGCTCGGCGACCAGCAGGCAGGGCTGCAGATCGACCGCGCGGCGGCCGTACGCGCCGCTCTCGACGCTGCGGCGCACCTGCACATCGGGCCCTTCAGCGCGCGTGTCGGGGCTGGCGCGGGCGCGTTCAAGCAGGACCGTGTTGGTCGAGCTGGCACGCTGCACGACCTCGACACTCAGCCCCGGCAGCAGCGGCCCGAGCTGCTCCCACAGCGCCTCGGCGCCCCAGTGAATGGCGGCTTGCTCGGGCATCGTCGCAGCAGCGCTCAGGACTTCTTCTTCGACTTCGGCGCGAGCATCGTCCCGCGGCAGCCCTTGGTGCCACAGCGGCACTCGAACTGCTTCTTCAGCTTCTTCGTGTACGGCTCGTCGATGATC
>JAZJZJ010000064.1:0-8292 GCA_040389925.1 Pseudomonadota bacterium | reverse complement strand
GATGGCCGCGGCGACCGACGAAGCCGGCATCCAGTTCCGCATCCTGAACGGCTCGAAAGGCCCGGCCGTGCGCGCGACGCGGGCCCAAGCCGACCGGATTTTGTACAAGGCGGCGATTCGCCAACGCATTGAAAACCAGCCGAACCTGTGGTTGTTTCAAGGCGCCTGCGATGATCTGATTCTGGAAGGTGACCGAATCGCCGGCGCCATCACGCAAGTGGGCATTCGCTTCAAGTCGCAGGCCGTGGTCCTGACGGCCGGCACGTTTCTCGACGGCAAGATCCATGTCGGGCTGCAAAGCCACAGCGCGGGTCGCGCGGGGGATCCGCCGGCGGTGGCGTTGTCGGCGCGGCTGAAGGAACTGAAACTGCCGCAAGGCCGCCTGAAGACCGGCACGCCACCGCGCCTCGACGGCCGCTCGATCGACTTCAGCGTGCTGACCGAACAGCCCGGCGACTTGGACCCGGTGCCGGTGTTCAGCTTCATGGGCGATGCCTCGCAGCACCCGCGCCAAGTGCCGTGCTGGATCACGCACACGAACGCGCGCACGCACGAGATCATCCGCTCGGGCTTCGATCGCAGCCCGATGTTCACCGGGCTGATCGACGGCGTCGGCCCACGCTACTGCCCGAGCATCGAAGACAAGGTGAACCGCTTCGCCGACAAGGATTCGCACCAGATCTTTCTGGAACCCGAAGGCCTGACAACGCACGAGTTCTACCCGAACGGCATCTCGACCTCGCTGCCCTTCGACATCCAGCTCGCCGCGGTGCGCAGCATGGTCGGGTTGGAGAACGCTTACATCCTGCGACCCGGCTACGCGATCGAGTACGACTACTTCGACCCGCGCGAGCTGAAGGCCAGTTTCGAGACACGCTCGATCGGCGGCCTGTTCTTCGCGGGCCAGATCAACGGCACGACCGGCTACGAAGAGGCAGCCGCGCAAGGCCTGTTCGCCGGCATCAACGCCGCGCTGCAAGTTCGTGGCGCGGACGCCTGGCTGCCGCGCCGGGATCAGGCCTACCTTGGCGTGCTGGTCGACGACCTGATCACCAAGGGCGTGACCGAGCCGTACCGCATGTTCACGAGCCGCGCCGAGTTCCGACTGCAGCTGCGCGAAGACAACGCCGACTTGCGCTTGACTGAAGCCGGCCGCGCGATGGGGCTGGTCGACGACGCGCGCTGGGCCGCATTCAACCGCAAGCGCGACGCCGTCGCGCGCGAGATGGAGCGCATGCGCTCGACGTGGGTGCACGCGACCGCCCTGCCGGCAGCGGATGCCACCCGGCTGCTCGGCGCGCCGATCGAGCACGAATACAGCCTGGCCGAGTTGCTGAAGCGGCCCGATGTGGATTTCGACGGTGTCGCCGAGATCGCCGCGATCGCCCGACCCGACGCGGCTGTTTCACGTGAAACATTGCATGCCGAGTTCGGCGCATTGCTCGCCGACTCGGTGATCGAGCAGACGCAAATAAGCATCAAGTACGCCGGCTACATCGACAAGCAGAACCGCGATGTCGAGCGGGCTGCGTCGTATGAGTCATTGCGCCTGCCGGACGAGCTCGACTATTCGCAGGTGGCGGCCTTGTCGTTCGAGGCGCGCCAGAAGCTGAGCAAGCATCGGCCGGAAACGCTCGGCCAAGCATCGCGTTTGTCCGGCATCACGCCGGCTGCGATCTCGTTGTTGCTGGTGCATCTGAAGAAGGGCCGGTTCAAAGGTTTCGCAACCTTGCCTGCCAACGACGCCGCCAGCGCTCATTGATGGACGTCGCAACGAGCACGCTGCGGCCGGCGCTGCGCGGGGCCATCGAGCAGCTCGCACTGAACGCATCAGATGCGCAGGCCGACGCCCTGCTCGCCTACCTCGCGCTGTTGCAGCGCTGGAACGCGCACTACAACCTGACCGCGGTGCGTGACCCGGCGCAGATGCTCACTCAGCACGTCGCCGACTGCCTCGCGGTGATCGGCCCGCTGCGCCGCGAGATCGGCACGGCACCGGCGCGGCTGCTCGATGTCGGTAGCGGCGGCGGCCTGCCTGGCGTGGTGATCGCCATTCTCGATCCGCACATCGACGTGACCTGTGTCGACACCGTCGGCAAGAAGGCGGCATTCGTCCAGCAAGTGGCCGGCGAACTGCGGTTGCGCAACCTGCATGCGCAGCACGCGCGGGTCGAGCAGATGATCGCGGCACCGTTCGATGTGATCACGTCGCGCGCCTTCGCGTCGTTGGTCGATTTCACCCGCCTGACCCGCCAGCACCTCTCGGCGCGCGGCGTGTGGATGGCGATGAAGGGCAAGCCACCGACCGACGAGTTGGCGCTGCTGCCAGAAACGGTCGATGTGTTTCACGTGGAACAACTCGCCGTTCCGGGCCTCGATGCCGAGCGGTGCATCGTCTGGATGCGCCCGAAACGCTGAATCCGGGTCGGTGCCGGCACGCTTTTGGCACGTCGTCGCTCTTTATAATTCGAGCGGCTGTTTCGACACTCAGCGCCCTCTTTTTCCAACTCCGAGCGCCCATGGCCAGAATTTTCTGCATCGCCAACCAAAAGGGCGGCGTCGGCAAGACCACCACCACCGTGAACCTCGCCGCCGGGCTCGCCCAGATCGGCAAGCGCGTGCTGGTCGTCGATCTCGACCCGCAGGGCAACGCGACGATGGGCTCGGGGGTCGACAAGCGTGCGCTGGAACTCTCCGTCTACGATGTCTTGCTCGAAAATGCCTCGATCGCAGAAGCCCGGCGGGCGAACACCAAGGCCGGCTACGACGTGCTCGGCGCGAACCGCGATCTGGCTGGCGCCGAGGTCGAGCTGGTTGCGCTGGAGCGCCGCGACAAGCGGTTGAAAGGCGCGCTGCGGGCGGTCGATGCAGACTATGACTTCGTGCTGATCGATTGCCCGCCCTCGCTCAGCCTGCTGACCCTGAACGGCCTGTGCAGCGCGCACGGCGTCGTCGTGCCGATGCAGTGCGAGTATTTCGCGCTCGAAGGCCTCAGCGATCTGGTCAACACGATCAAGCAGGTGCACGCGAACCTGAACCCCGATCTGGAGATCATCGGCCTGCTGCGCGTGATGTTCGACCCGCGCATCACCTTGCAGCAGCAGGTCAGCGAGCAACTGAAGGCACACTTCGGCGACAAGGTGTTCAACACCGTGATTCCGCGCAACGTGCGGCTGGCCGAGGCGCCGAGCTACGGGCTGCCAGGCGTTGTGTTCGACCCGGCCTCGAAAGGCGCAATCGCTTTCGTCGAGTTCGCGAAGGAAATGTCGGCTCGCCTCGGCGCGTCGGCGGCGGCCGTCGCCTGATGCCGCCGATGACTGACGATGAACTGAATCCTGCCTTCGACGCGGCCCTGCTGTCTCGCATCGAAGACGCCGGCCTGAACGCCAGCGCCCCGCCCCAGCAACGCTGGCTCGATGGCTGGCTGGTCCGATTTTCGCCCGGCAAGGCGAAGCGCGCGCGCTGCGTCAATGCGGTCGCGGCCGGGCGGTTGACCGTCGAAAATCGGCTCGCGGCGTGCGCGCAGGTGTTCGATGACGCAAAGCTGCCGTTGATCGTGCGCATCACGCCCTTCACATTGCCGGCCGGGCTCGATGCGCTGCTCGAAGCGCAAGGCCTGCGGCGCTTCGACGACACGCGCGTGATGGCGCTCGCCGGCCTGCCTGCATCCGGCGAATCCGCACCGAGCCACATCACGATCGAGTCCATCGGACTCGCAGCCTTCGCGCAGCGCGTCGGCGGCTTCCGCGGCTCACCGCTGGCGCAGCGGCAGGCCCACGCCGAGCGACTGCTGAACTCGCCGGTGCCGTTCTTCGCGTTCGAACTGCGCGCCGACGGCGTGCCCGTCGCCTGTGGCCAGTTCGCGCTCGAAGGCGATCTGGTCGGGCTCTATGATGTGTTCACGGCCGAGTCGGCCCGCGGGCGGGGCTTGGCCGGCACGCTGTGCAAGCACTTGCTCACACAGGCGCGCTCACAGGGTGCGCGGCACGCGTACCTGCAGGTCGAAGGCGACAACCACGCGGCTCGCACCGTCTACCACCGGCTCGGCTTCGCCGATGCCTACAGGTACCACTACCGCACGCGCGACCCGGTGACGGCCTGATCCGTCAGAGCGCGCTCACAAGCCCTTGCTTTCGTCCAACCCGAGGTGCACGTTCATGGCCTGCACTGCGGCGCCACTCGCACCCTTGCCCAAGTTGTCGAGCCGGGCCATCAAAATGAGCTGCGACTCGTTCGCAAACACGAAGATGTCGACACGATTCGTGTCGTTGCAGGCTTGAACGTCGAAGTAGCCGTCAGCCAGCGCGGCCGGGTCGCGCAGCGGCATCACGCGGATGAAGCGCTCGCCGGCGTAGCGCTGCTCGAACGCCGCCTGCACCGCTTCGGGCGTCGTGCCGGCCTTCAATTCCGACAGATGCAAGGGCACGCTGACCGACAAGCCTTTGTAGAACTTGCCGACGATGGGCATGAAGATCGGCCGGGTCGCGAGGCCGGTGTGGGCCATCATCTCGGGCACGTGCTTGTGCGCCAGACTCAGCGCGTAAGGCCGTGGTGAATCGAGCCCCGGATCGCCGCCGGCCTCGTACTGCTCGATCATCTTCTTGCCGCCGCCGGAGTAGCCGGTGATCGAGCTGGCCGAGACCGCAAGCCCGGCCGGCACCAAGCCTGCGTCGACCAGCGGGCGCAACAGCAGGATGAAGGCCGAGGCGTGGCAGCCCGGGTTCGAGATGCGCTTCGACGAACGGATCAGCGCGCGCTGCGACGGCGCCAGCTCCGGCAGGCCGAAGGCCCAGCCCGGCGCGGTGCGGTGCGCGGTGCTCGCGTCGATCAGGCAGGTGTTCGGGTTGGTAACGAGTGCAGCCGCCTCTCTGGCCGCCACGTCGGGCAAGCACAGGAACGCGACATCGGCCGCGTTCAGCAGGCGCGCACGTTCGGCCGGGTCCTTGCGCTTGTCGGCATCGATGCGCAGCACTTCGACGTCGTCGCGCTGCGCGAGATACTCGTGAATGCGCAGGCCGGTCGTGCCTTCCTGGCCGTCAACAAACGCGTGGTAGACCATCTCTTGTCCTCTCGAAACAGCCACCAAGGATAAACCACCCCGATGACGAACGACGCCGACCTCCCGTTGCGTTATCCCGTGCGCTTTCTGCTGCTGCCCGGCTGGCTGAACTCCGACGCACCGCACTGGCAGACGCGCTGGGAAGCGCTGCACGGCTGCCGCCGCGTGGACCAAGACGACTGGCTCTGGCCCAAGCGCGGCGACTGGATGGCGCGGCTCGACGAGGTGCTGCTCGAATCCGAACAACCGGCGGTGCTGATCGCGCACAGTCTGGGCTGCCAGCTCGTCGCCGCGTGGGCCGCGCACTCACAGCTCACCACACGCGTGCGCGGCGCGCTGCTGGTCGCCACGCCCGACCCCGAACGCGACGACATGCCGCCGAACCTGTTCAACTGGCGCCCGGTGATCCGCGCGCGCCTGCCGTTCGCGAGCCTCGCCGTCATCAGCAGCGACGACCCGTACTGCGCGCCCGAACGCGCCGCGCAGATGGCACGCGATTGGGGTGCGTCGGCGTTCGACATCGGCCCCCGCGGCCACATCAACGGCGAGTCGGACCTCGGCGACTGGCCGCAGGGTTGGGCGCTGCTGCGAACCTTGCTGGATTGATCGCACACCGGATCACACACAATCACGCCATGGTCACCAAGAAACCCAAAGGCCTCGGCCTCGGCCTCGAAGCCCTGCTCGGCCCCCGCGTCAAAGAGGCCGGCGATCCGCCCACCGTCATCAGCGACGGCCTGCCGCATGTGCTGAAACTGACGCAACTGCAGCCCGGCAAGTACCAGCCGCGCACGCGCATGGACGAAGGCTCGCTGTACGAGCTCGCCGAGAGCATCAAGGCGCAGGGCGTGATGCAGCCGATCCTGGTGCGCTCGGTCGGCCCCGACCGCTACGAGATCATCGCCGGTGAACGCCGCACGCGCGCCGCCAAGCTCGCCGGGCTGGACGAAGTGCCGGTGCTGGTGCGCGACGTGCCGGACGAATCGGCCGCCGCGATGGCGCTGATCGAGAACATCCAGCGCGAAGACCTGAACCCGCTCGAAGAGGCGCAAGGCCTGAAGCGGCTGACCGACGAATTCGGGCTCACGCACGAGATGGCCGCGCAGGCCGTCGGCCGCTCGCGCAGCGCGGCGAGCAACCTGCTGCGTTTGTTGAATCTGACCGAGCCGGTGCAGCAAATGCTGATGGCCGGCGACATCGACATGGGCCACGCGCGTGCGTTGCTGCCACTCGACGGTGCACAGCAAATCATCAGCGCCACCGAGATCGTCGCGAAGAAGCTGTCGGTACGCGACGCCGAAAAGCTCGTCGCACGTGCGAGCGCCAGCGCAGGCCGCCAGACGCCGCTGCTGCGCACGAAGCACGAGAAGCCGCGTGACCTGCAACGCATCGAACAGGAATTGTCGGATGCGCTGACGGCGGCGGTCGAGATCCGCGTCAAGAAGCGCACCAAACGCGGCGAGCAAGGCGAGGTCGCCATCGCGTTCGGCTCGCTCGAAGAGTTGAACGGCCTGCTCAACAAGCTCGGGCTCACGCAACGTTGAACACGCTTTGCGGAACTTCGTGCATCCGCGCACGCTCTGCAACGTATCGAGGTCAACGAACACATCACCGGCACGTTGTTTGCTAAACACCGTGCAGCCAATTTGATGTGTTGGGCCGCCGCCGAAATGGCTGGCCTTGAACCTTGTACTCGAAGGACCGACTGACGCAGAATGAACGAAGCTTGAATCACCCGATCCGCTGACACGGAAAGCTCTGATGGCGCCCCACCGGGTGTCATCAGAACTTCCCCCAGACGTTGAACGGCCACGCACCCTGCCTTCAACGTCTCCTTGGCAACCGCACAGGAGATCAGCATGGATGTGATCAGCAACTTTGCCGCGCGATTCGAGCGCAGCCGCGAAGAAGAACTCTCGATCGAGGACTACCTCGCCGAGTGCAAGCGCAACCCCGTTGCCTACGCGACGGCCTCCGAGCGGATGCTCAAGGCGATCGGCGAACCCAAGTTCGTCGACACGCGCAACGACCCGCGCATGTCGCGCCTGTTCGCGAACAAGGTCATCAAGATCTATCCCGCGTTCGCCGAGTTCTACGGCATGGAAGACGCGATCGAGCAGGTGGTTTCGTACTTCCGCCATGCCGCGCAAGGGCTCGAAGAAAAGAAGCAGATCCTGTATCTGCTCGGCCCGGTCGGCGGTGGCAAGAGCTCGATCGCCGAACGCCTGAAGCTGCTGATGGAGCAGGTGCCTTTTTATGCAATCAAGGGCTCGCCGGTCAACGAGTCGCCGCTCGGTCTGTTCGACGCGCTCGAAGACGGGCCGCTGCTGGAAAAGGAATACGGCATTCCGCAGCGTTACCTGCAACGCATCCTGAGCCCGTGGGCCGTGAAGCGGCTCGAAGAATACGGCGGCGACATCCGCAAGTTCAAGGTCGTCAAGCGTTTCCCGAGCGTGCTCAAGCAGATCGGCGTCAGCAAGACCGAGCCGGGCGACGAGAATAACCAGGACATCTCGGCCTTGGTCGGCAAGGTCGACATCCGCAAGCTCGAAACCTATGCGCAGGATGACCCGGACGCTTACAGCTTCTCCGGCGGCCTGTGCCTGGCGAACCAGGGCTTGCTCGAATTCGTCGAAATGTTCAAGGCGCCGATCAAGGTGCTGCACCCGCTGCTGACCGCCACACAGGAAGGCAACTTCAAGGGCACCGAAGGCTTTGGCGCGATCCCGTTCGACGGCATCGTGCTCGCGCACAGCAACGAGAGCGAGTGGAAGACCTTCCGCAACAACAAGAACAACGAAGCGTTTCTCGACCGCATCTACATCGTCAAGGTGCCGTACTGCCTGCGCGTCTCTGAAGAAGTGAAGATTTACGAGAAGCTGCTGCGCGGCTCGTCGCTGGCCGACGCGAAGTGCGCCCCCGGCACCTTGAAGATGATGAGCCAGTTCGCGATGCTGACGCGGCTGAAGGAGCCCGAGAACTCGTCGCTCTATTCCAAGATGCTGATCTACGACGGTGAGAACCTCAAGGACACCGACCCGCGCGCGAAGAGCTACCAGGAGTACCGCGACTACGCCGGTGTCGACGAAGGCATGAGCGGGGTCTCGACGCGCTTCGCGTTCAAGATTCTGTCGAAGGTCTTCAACTTCGACCCGGCCGAAGTCGCCGCCAATCCGGTGCACCTGATGTACGTGCTGGAGCAGCAGATCGAGCGCGAGCAGTTCCCGGCCGAG
>JAZJZJ010000063.1:1014-13293 GCA_040389925.1 Pseudomonadota bacterium | reverse complement strand
GGCGCAGCGCATGGTCGACGACGCGAGCTCGGCCGGCGACGCCGCCGCGCTGGCGATTGCCCAGCGTCACCTGAGCATGTCGCGCTATTACGACGAGGCGCGCCGCTTCGGCGCCCTCGTGACCGAGAAGTCGAAGCTGCTCGAAACACCGCTCTACGTCGTCACCGGTGGCGGCCCCGGCATCATGGAAGCCGGCAACCGCGGCGCCTTCGACGTGGGCGGCAAGAGCATCGGTCTGAACATCGTGCTGCAGCACGAGCAGGCGCCCAACCCGTACATCACCCCCGAGTTGTGCTTCCAGTTCCACTACTTCGGCCTGCGCAAGATGCACTTCCTGATGCGCTCGGTCGCGCTGGTGTGTTTCCCCGGCGGCTTCGGCACGCTCGACGAATTGTTCGAGGCGCTGACGCTGATGCAGACCGGCAAGTCGCGCCGCCGCCCGGTGCTGCTGTTCGGCCGCGAGTTCTGGACCAAGCTGATCAACTTCGAGCTGCTGGTCGAGACCGGCATGATCAGCGCGCTCGACCTGCAGCTGTTCCGCTTCGTCGAGACCGCCGAAGAGGCGTGGGGCCTGCTCGAGGCAGAGTACGGCTTCGAGCTGCGCGAGGATCCGAAAGACCTGCCGCCGGTCGACCTGTGAGGAGCCGCGCCACATGACCAACAACAAGATCAGCCTGATCGGCGCGCCGACCGATATCGGCGCCGGCAGCCGCGGTTCGAGCATGGGCCCCGAGGCCTTGCGCGTCGCCAACATCGGCCCGGTGCTCGAAGGCCACGGCCTCGAAGTGATCGACCGCGGCAACGTCAGCGGCCCGGCGAATCCGTGGCTGCCGCCGGTCGACGGTTACCGGCATCTGAACGAAGTCGTCGCGTGGAACCGGGCGGTGCACGACGCGATGTACGCGGAGCTGCAGCAAGGCCGCCTGCCGATCCTGCTCGGCGGCGACCACTGCCTGGGCATCGGCTCGATCAGCGCGGTCGCGCGCCACTGCCGCGACACCGGCAGGAAGCTGCGCGTGCTTTGGCTCGACGCCCACGCCGACTTCAACACCAACGGCCTGACCCCCAGCGGCAACATCCACGGCATGCCGGTGGCCTGCCTGTGCGGCCACGGTCCGAAAGAGCTGTGCGAAATCGGCGGCCTCGTGCCCGCGATCAACCCGAAGTGGGTGCGCCAGATCGGCATCCGCAGCGTCGACCCGGGCGAGAAGAAGCTGGTCCACGAGGCCGGCCTCGATGTGTTCGACATGCGCTACATCGACGAGATGGGCATGCGCCACGCGATGGAACTCGCGCTCGCGACGCTCGACGCGAACACGCACCTGCATGTGAGCTTCGACGTCGACTTTCTCGATGCGTCGATCGCGCCCGGCGTCGGCACCACGGTACAGGGCGGGCCGACCTATCGCGAGGCGCAACTCTGCATGGAGATGATCGCCGACACCGGACGGCTCGCCTCGCTCGACGTGATGGAGCTGAACCCGGCGCTCGACGTGCGCAACGCCACGGCCATCGTCGCGGTCGACCTGATCGAAAGTCTGTTCGGCAAGAGCACGCTGATGCGCAAGTGACGGCGCGGCTCGGCCGCGCCGACGAACGCTGCACTCACGACGCCGATTCGACCTTCTGCGCCAGCGCGAGCCCGACGCGCGCGATGCGCCCGTCCTGCAGGCTGAGCACGCGGAAATGCGCACCCTGCCAGTCGATGCCGTCGCCTTCGACGTGGTCGCGCGCGAGGTTGTCGGTGAGCCACTCGCGCAGCGTCGTTCCGCTGTGCTCGGGCAGCGGCAGCTGGAAGAAGCCGAACACGTCGGCGAGCGGCAAATCGGCGTCGAGCGTGAGCCGGCCCTGCACCGCACGGCGCTCGGGCGGCGGTGTCTCGGGCGGCTCGACGACGCCGAGCTTCCTCGCGACCCAGCCCAGCGTCGTGCCCTGCAGCAACAGCGAGGCGAGCACCACCGCGAACGCCGCGTTGAAGAACCGGTAGCTGTCGGGGATCTTCTCGATCAGCGGGAACAGCGCGAGCACGATCGGCACCGCGCCACGCAGCCCGACCCAGCCGATGAAGGCCCGTTGGCGCGCGCCGAAGCCCGTCGGCCACAGGCACAGCCACACGGCGAGCGGGCGCGCGACGAAGATCAGCACCGCGGCGACGATCAGCGTCGGCACCAGCGCCGCCACCATGTCGTGGGGCGAGACCAGCAGGCCGAGCAGCAGGAACATCGACGCCTGCGCCGCCCACGCGAAACCGTCAAGCGCCGACGACGCGGCGTGCGCGGCCTGCTCGGCGCCGGCGCGCACGCGAATGCCGAACAGGTAGATCGCGAGAAAGCCCGAACCCTCGACCAGCCCGCAGGCCGCGAACACCGCCATGCCGGCCGACACCACGATCAGCGACAGCACGCCACCGTGCTCCACATTCAGCGGCAGCTTGTCGAGCAGCCACGCGACCGCGTAACCGGCGGCCAAACCGATCGCCGCGCCGAAGCCGGCTTGGCGCGCGAACAGCAGCAGCGTCTCGCCGAGGCCCGCGTCGCTCTTCAGCGTCGCGATCAGTGCAAGCACAAGGAACACCGCCATCGGGTCGTTCAGCCCTGACTCGAGTTCGAGCGTGGCCGAGACGCGCTCGCTCAGCCGAACGCCGGTCTGGCGCAGCAGCGAGAACACCGCAGCCGCATCCGTCGAGCCGACGATCGCACCGAGCAGCAGCCCGTGGCGCCAGTCGATGTGCATCACCGCCATCGCGGCCGCACCGACGATCGCCGCGGTCAGCACCACGCCGACCGTCGCCAGCGCCAGCGCGGGCCGAAAGCCGGCGCGAAAGATTTCCATCCGCGTGCTGATGCCGCCTTCGAGCAGGATCATCGCGAGCGCCGCGTTGCCGACCCAGGCCGCGAGCTGCGCGTTGTCGAAGCGCACGCCGATCGGGCCGTCGACGCCCACGAGCATCCCGGCCACCAGGAACACCAGCAGAAACGGCAGACCGAGGCGGGTCGACGCCACGCCGGCGAGCAGGCTGATGAAGACCAGCAGCCCGCCGGCAAGCAGCAGCAGATTGAATGCGTGCATCGTCGGCGACCTTAGCAGAGCACGGTCGCGGCGCGTGTCGGACGAGGTGCTGACGCGTCAGGCGCTGACGATCCAGCCTTCGAGCGGGTCGATGTCAGCCGGCAGGCCGTGGTTGGGGCGCATGCTCGCCCACCCGGCCTGCACGAGGCAGAGCACGGCATCGAGACGGTCGCCAGACGCATCGGCGATCAGGTCGTCGCGCTGCGCGTGGGTGAGCTTCAGGCGCAGGCCGAGGCGACTGCGGCCCTGGTCGAGCGCGTCGATCAGGTCGATGCGCGCGTTTCTGCGCTCGGGCGTCTGCTTGCGCGCTGTATCGCTCTTGTACGAGCGCGCGCCGAGCAGTTCGCGCGCGAGCAGCCCCGGATAGCCTTCGAGCGCGACGCGCGTTCGATCGCCGCCATCGTGCAGGCCGGGCAAGTGCACGCCGGCTTGCATCAGCAGCGGCACGCCGGCGTGCAACATGAACGCGACCGGCGGGTTCACCCACTTCATCGAGGGCGACGAGCCCGCCGGCCCGTCGGCGGCGCGGTGCGCGAATTTGCCGCCGACCGGCCGCGCATCGCAAAACGCCTTGAACGTGGCGCGGATCTCGTCGCGCGACAGGGCCGCGTAGTGACGCATCAGCGGCGCCCACTGCAGCGGCCAGCCCAGCGTCGTGACCAGCTCGCGCGGCAGGCCGAACGGCAGATCGAACACGCCGAGCCACGGGCCGGGCGTTATCAGCCAGCGCGCGAAGCTGTCGAAATCGGTGTGCGTCTCGATGCGATCGAGCCGCACGGCGCCGTGGGCCAGGTGGCCGAGCGCCACGGCGATCGGCTTGGCGCGCGTCGGCCGGCTGGTGAAGTCGATGCCGGCCAACGGGTAGAGTCGATGCACGTTCATCCACGGACTCTAGCGAGACAACATGGCCGCAGCCGACAACGCCAAAGAAACGCCCAGCCCCGCGCCCGCCGAACCGCAGGAACGCCTCGTCACGACCGAGCACAAGCTCGTCGTCGGCAAGAAGACGCTGGCGTACACCGCCACCTGCGGCACGATCGTGCTGCGCGACTACACGCCGAGCTACGACGCGAAGGACGCGAAGGACGGCAAGCCACCGAAGCCCGACAAGGCGACCGCGAGCTTCTTCTTCACCGCTTACACGCTGAAGCCGAAGCGGGGCGACAAAGTCGATCAGCGCCCCGTCACGTTCAGCTTCAACGGCGGCCCCGGTTCGAGCAGTGTCTGGCTGCACCTGGGCATCCTCGGCCCGCAGCGCGTGGCCTGCGACACGTTCGGCCACGCGCCGCCACCGCCGTATGCGCTGGTCGACAACGAGCACACGCTGCTGACCGACAGCGACCTGGTCTTCATCGACCCGGTCGGCACCGGCCACTCGCGCATGGCCGAGGGCGAGAAGCCGAACGAGTACCACGCCTACCAGCGCGACCTCGATTCGGTCGGCGAGTTCATCCGCCTGTACCTGACGCGCTACGGCCGCTGGGGCAGCCCGAAGTTCCTGATCGGCGAGAGCTACGGCACAACACGCGCTGCGGGCCTCTCGCTGCATCTGCAGGACAAGCACGACATTTTTCTGAACGGCGTGATGCTGGTCTCGCTCGCGATCGACCTGCAGACGCTGTGCTTCGACGACGGCAACGAGCTGCCCTACGCGCTCTTTCTGCCGACCTATGCGGCGACCGCGTGGTACCACAAGGCGCTCGCGCCCGAGCTGCAGAAGCAGCCGCTCGCCGCGGTGATCAAGGCGGCCGAAGACTTCGCGCTCGGCGACTACACCGCCGCGCTGATGCGCGGCTCGCAGCTCGCCGGCGCGCAGCGCGACAAGATCGCGGCGCAGCTGGTGCGCTTCACCGGCCTCACGCCCGAGTACATCGCCCAGGCCGACCTGCGGCCCGAAGTCTTTCGCTACTTCAAGCAGTTGCTGCGCCACCGCGGCGAGACCGTCGGCCGGCTCGACTCGCGCTTCGTCGGCCAGGACCGCGACGATGTCGGCGAGCACCCCGAGACCGATCCGTTCATGAACGCGGTACTCGGCGCCTACGCGGTCGGCATCAACCGGCTGTTGAAAGACACGCTGAAGTACGAGGTCGACGCGCCCTACGTGATCCACGCGCCGATCTGGGACAAGTGGAGCTGGAAGGGCTTCGAGAACAAGTACGTGAACGTCGGCGCGAGCCTGCGCAAGGCGATGCAGGCGAACCCGCACATGCGCGTCTACGTGGCGAGCGGCTGCTACGACCTCGGCACGCCGCACGCGGCCGGCGACTACACGATCAACCACCTCGGCCTGCGCGGCGCGGCGCGCGCGCGGGTCAGCATCAGCTACTTCGAGGCCGGGCACATGATGTACATCCACCAACCGTCGCTGGTGCGGATGGCGAAAGAGTTGCGCGCGTTCGTGAAGGCCTAGGACGCGGCATTGAGCAGGCAGCTTCGCTCAGACGAGCTCACACCCGGCCCGCGGCCACCGTTGGGAACCGAGGCCGCCTGCGAATTGCTCATCGGTGCCAATGCCCGCGCGGTGATTCTCGTCGAAGGATGGAGCGATCAAGCGGCTCTCGAAGCGCTTGCGCGGAGACGGGGTCGCAACTTGACGGCCGAGGGGATCGGCGTCGTGCCGATGGGCGGCATCACGAACATCGACAAGTTCGCGCAGGCAATGGGCTTGAGCGGACTGAAGCTGCGCCTCGCAGGCCTCTGCGACGCAGCCGAAGAGCCGTATGTCGCGCAAACATTGCAACGCGTGGGGCTCGGCAGCGCGGTCTCACGCCAGGAAAGAGAGGCGCTCGGCTTCTTCGTGTGCGAAGCCGACCTGGAAGACGAGCTGATTCGGGCGGTGGGCACCGCAGGCGTCGAGCGCGTCATTGAAAGCGAAGGCGAGCTGGCATCCTTCCGCAGATTTCAGGATCAGCCGGCGCAGCGTGGGCGCAGCACGCACGCGCAGCTTCGGCGCTTCATGGGCACCCGCGCACGACGCAAGATCCGCTACGGGTCCTTGTTGGTGGACGCACTGCCGCTCGAGCGCGTACCCCGGGCGCTCGACCTCGTGCTCATCCATCATCGACGATGACTTCTCGCCGGGCGCGACGGCGAGCCACGCTCCGGCCTCGGCGTCACACCGTTCCCACGCCGACCAGCATCTCGCACGGACCGACGAAGCCTTGCTTGGTCTCGAACCTGGCCAGCGCCGCCTCGATGTCGCGCCAGACCTGTGCACGTTGAGGCTCATCGAGCGCGGACATCATCTGGTGCAGCGCGCCGAAGGACTCGCGCTCGAAGCGCACGCACTCGGCCGCACTCGGCAGCTTCACCGGCGAAGGTACGCGCCGGACCACAACGTCCTTGAATCCCGCTCTTGCGAACGCGGCCTCGAGCACGCCGTCGCCGCCAAGGGAGAACGGCCCCGGCTGGCCGGGAAGCGGTGCCGGCAGCCGGGCACGCTCCCGGATGATCTTCACGGGGATCGAGAAGAACTCATTGCGATCGGGTGTCGAATAGACAATCGCCGCGACGCGTCCACCGGGCTTGAGCGCGTGCTTCATGCCCGCCAAGGCGCGCTGCTGGTCGGGAAAGTAGATGAGTCCAACGCGGCTGATGGCGGCGTCGAACGAAGCCGCCGGCAAGCTCGTGAGCGCCTCGCCGTCGATCTCCTGGGTCGCGACGATGCTGCCGAGGCCGGCCGCCTGCGCGTCGCGTTCGGCATGGGCCAGCAGCGCCGGTGCGATGTCGGTGGCGAGCACGTGGCCGCCAGCGCCGACGCGGCGCGCCGCCGCGAGGGACTGCTCGCCGGCGCCTGCGGCGACATCGAGAACGCGGCATCCGGGTCCGACGCGCGCCATCTCGAACATCGCCTCGGTGGCATCACCCAGCCAACTGCCGATGAACAGGCCCCATTGGTGCCATGCCTCGGCCGCACTTTGCCACTGCGCGCGGGTCGTGGTCTTGAACTTCTCCGCGTCGAAGGTCGCCGGCGCGGCGGGTTGCAGTGCGGTGTTCATGGGCCTGTCTCCTGTCATCAAGGCCCGCCGGGTATCGGCGGCTGGAGAGACTTTCGTTCCGAACGGCTGGCGCGGCCAGTCCAGAAACTGCACCAGTCGCGGCGCACGTGCTCACTCGGATCCTGTAGTCTCGACTCATGATCGACTACGGCCAGTTCTGCACGGTCGCCCGCGGCGCGGAGGTGTTCGGTGAACGATGGACGCCGCTGGTCGTGCGCGAGCTGCTCTGTGGCAGTACGCGCTTCAACGAGATTCGCCGCGGGCTGCCGCGCATGTCGGCATCGCTGCTGGTGCAGCGCTTGCGCAAGCTCGAGGAGATCGGCGTCGTCAAGCGAGTCGTCGGTGCGGCCGGCGGGACCGCTGAATACCACCTGACCGGCGCCGGCGAGGAGTTGCGTCCCATCATCATGGCGCTCGGCGAGTGGGGGGCGCGCTGGATCGGCAGCCGCCTCAAGCGCGGTCAACTCGACGCCGGCTTCCTGATGTGGGACATCCGCCGCTTTGTGCAGCTCGACGAGTTCCCGAGGGACCGCTCGGTGCACATCCAGTTCCGCTTCACCGATGCACACGCCGGCGAGCGCCGCTGGTGGCTGGTCGTCGGAGGTGGCGGTGCCGACCTGTGCCGCGACGACCCGGGGCCGGAGCCCACCCTGGTGGTCGAATCGACGGTGCTGGCGCTGACCGAAATCTGGACCGGCGACCGCGACGCCCTCGAAGCCGTGGCAAGCCGTGCGGTCCGCGTGCGCGGCGGCGCGCGTGATGCACAGGACCTGTGGCGCTGGCTCGGGCGCAGCGCGTTCGCCAATACACGGGAGGCGTGCCGCAAGGAAAGGTGAGGATGGCGCCCGCAATGCGCGCGATTCCCGCGGTCGGCCGTGCGTCGCGCTACAGTCCGCGCATGAACCCGATCCTCGTCGACGTGATGCGCGGCAGCGCGATCGAATCTGTCCATTGCGGCGCGCTTGCGGTGCTCGATGCCGATGGCGCGGTCGTCGCCGCGCTCGGCGACATCGAGCGGCCGATCTTCCCGCGCTCGGCCGTGAAGGTGCTGCAGGCGCTGCCGCTGGTCGCGAGCGGCGCGGCCGATGCGCTCGGGCTGACCGACGACGAACTCACGCTCGCCTGCGCCTCGCACGGCGGTGAAGAGATCCACGCGCAGACCGCCGCGCGCATGCTCGCGAAAGCCGGGCTCGATGCGGGCGCACTCGAATGCGGCGCGCACTGGCCATACAACGAGATCGCAACGCGCGCACTCGCCGCCCAGGGTCGCGAGCCGAACGCGCTGAACAACAACTGCTCGGGCAAGCACGCCGGCTTTCTGTGCCTGGCCTGCGCGTTGCACGGCGGCCAACCCGACTTGCAGCAGTACGTGCGCGGCTACGTCAAGCCGGAGCATCCGGTGATGCGCGAGGTCACGTCCGCGTTGCAGGCGGTGACCGGCCACGACCTCACGAACACGCCGCGCGGTATCGACGGCTGCTCGATTCCGACCTTCGCGATCCCGTTGCGCAATCTCGCGCACGCCTTCGCGCGCGTCGGCACCGGCACGGGCCTGAGCGCCGGCCACGCCGATGCGGCCACGCGCTTGCGTGCCGCCGTCGCGAAGGCACCGTTCATGGTCGCCGGAACCGGCCGCTTCGACACCCGCGTGATGGAGCGCCTCGGCGC
The DNA here is from genome assembly GCA_040389925.1 of Pseudomonadota bacterium. GTDB lineage: Bacteria > Pseudomonadota > Gammaproteobacteria > Burkholderiales > Burkholderiaceae_C > LMDS01. Next base: position 4,558 of record JAZJZJ010000063.1, on the reverse strand, counting down.
GCGCGTGTTCTGCAAGGTCGGCGCCGAAGGCGTGTTCTGTGCGGCGCTGCCCGCCCTTGGCCTCGGCGTCGCGATCAAGATCGACGACGGCAACAACGCGCGCGCCGCCGAGGTCGTGATGGCGGCAGTGATCGAAGCCTTCGTGACGCTCGACGATGGCGAGGCAAGCTTCATGCGCGGCTTGAGCGATTTGGCGCTGCGGAACTGGAACGGCATCGAGGTCGGGCGCCTCGTTGCGACGCCGATCTTGCGCTCGCTCGCGCGCTGACAGATCGCCCCGCGCGCCGCGAGTGCAGCGCGCAATCGCCTACGATCGCATCCGGCGCACACCGACGCGCGCGACACCTTCGACACGATGACCGCCACCACCGCCCCCGCCTTCACTGCCCGGTCGCCGTTCGACGACCCGCTGTCGGTGCCGCAGATCCTGTTCAGTTTTCGCGGCCGCGTGCCGCGCAAGGTGTTTTGGCTCTATGGCGTGCTCGGGCCGTTGCTGGTCTCGGTGATGGCCGAGATGCTGCTCGGCATCGTCGGCGTCCCGGAGCGCCGCGTCGAGATGGTGACGACGCTGCTGCTGGTCTGGCCATGCGCGGCTGTCAGCGTGAAACGCTGGCACGATCGCGACAAATCGGGCTGGTGGGCGCTGGTCTACCTGATCCCGCTGATCGGCCTGCTGTGGACGCTGATCGCCAACGGCCTGCTGCGCGGCACGGTCGGCCCGAACCGCTTCGGCGCCGACCTGACCGGCGCGCTCTGATCACGGCTTGTGATCAATAGCGCTTGCCCGAGACGAACAGCAGCGCGCGCATCACCGCATACGCGACCCAGTTCATCCCGCGCGAGACCCGCGACCAGCGCGTGATCGCGTCGGGCGCGACGCGCCGGCCCTGCGCGATCGCTGCCATCAGGTGGCCGCGCAGCTCGGCCGCGAACGCGTCGTCGCGCACGAAGATGTTGGCCTCGCGCGCGAGCAGCAGGCTGAGCGGGTCGAGGTTCGACGAACCGACGGTGGCGAGCGCACCGCCCGCCGCGTCCATCACCGCGACCTTGGCGTGCAGGAAGCTGGCCTCGTACTCGATGATCTCGATGCCGGCCTTCAGCATCACCCCGTAGACCGCACGGCTGGCGTGAAACTGCATGAAGTATTCGTAGCGCCCCTGCAGCAGCAGCGTGATGCGCACGCCGCGCCTGGCCGCACGCAGCAGCGCGCGCTGCAACTGCACGCCGGGGATGAAGTAGGCGTTGGCGATCAGGATCTCGCTCTGCGCCAGACCGATCGCGAGCCGGTAGTTGCCTTCGATGCTGCGCCGGAAGCGCACGTTGTCGCGCAACACCAGCGCAGCGAGCGCGCCCTGCCCCGGGCTCTGCGTCGGCAGCGCGTCGACATCGCGCTTCATCGCGTCGTCGCCCATGTCGGTGCCGGCCCGGGCGGCGTCGAGCACCGCCTGCAACGCGCCGGCGAAATCGTACTGATGCGCCTCGCGCGTGACCTGCATGCGAGCCCACAGCCGCGCCATTGTGTCGTGCATGTCGGCCACCAGCGGGCCTTCGACGCGCACCGAGAAGTCGAAGCGCGGCTGGTCGAGCGCGCCGTGGTTGGGATCGAAGAAATCGTCGAGCAGGTTGATGCCGCCGCAGAAGCCGACGCCGCCGTCGACCACGCAGAGCTTGCGATGCATGCGCCGCCAGCGTTTGGGCAGCAGCAGGCGCCAGCCCCGTGCCGGGTTGAACACGCGCCAGCCCACGCCGGCCGCCCGCCAGCGCTGCCGCCACTCGGGCGGCACGTCGCCGGTGCCGACGCCGTCAACGATGACTTGCACGCACACGCCGCGCTGCGCCGCCGCCTCGAGCGCCTCGGCCACCGGGATCACCGAGCCCGCGAAATCGAACAGGTAGGTTTCGAGCAGCACCTCGACGCGGGCCGCGCCGATCGCCTCGGCGAGTGCCGGGAACAGGGCCTCGCCGCCCTTGAGCAGCGTCAGCCGGTGGTCCGGCCGCAGTGCGCGGGTGCGAACCGGGTCGTCACTCATTCGAGCGTCAGCTCGGCGACCAGCGGCAGGTGGTCCGACATGCGGGCCCACGCAACGCCGCGCGGCACCGAGGTCGACAGGCATTGCAGCCCGCGCAGGTAGATGCGGTCCATCGAAAACACCGGCAAGCGCGACGGAAAGGTGTTGTAGCGCGCCGGCGGGTCGCCCGGCACGCCGGCCCGGTGCAGGCCGAAGCCGCGCATCGGCGCATCGAGCTTGGCGCCCCAGTCGTTGAAGTCGCCGGCGACGATCAACAACTCGTTCTTCGGCACCTCGGCCTCGATGAACTTCGCCAGCCGCTCGACCTGGCGCACCCGGCTCGAGTGGATCAGCCCGAAGTGCGCGACGATCGCGTGCACCAGCACGCCGTTCCAGTGCACCGGCACATGCAGCAGGCCGCGCTGCTCGAAACGATGATCGGACACGTCGTGGTGGCCGATGTCGCCAAGCGGCCAGCGCGAGAGCAGCGCGTTGCCGTGCTCGCCGTGGGTCGTCGTCGCGTTGGTGCGGTAGGCGACCTCGTAGCCCTCGGGCGCGAGGTAGTCGGCCTGCGGCACGCGCGGCCAGCCGATGTGGGTGTCGGGAAACGCCCTTGCCTCGGCGCGGTTCAGCGAGCGCACTTCCTGCAGAAACACGAGGTCGGTGTCGAGCGCCTCGATGCCGAGCGCGAGGTTGTGGATCTCGAGCCGCTTGCGCGGCCCGACACCGCGCACGCCCTTGTGGATGTTGTAGGTCGCCACCCGCAGCACATGGCTCGGGTGCTGGGTGCTGTGCACGTGGGGAACGGTGGGCGGGCGGGTGGCCATGGTCGTCGGCGTCACGCGAGGCGTGGCAGTTGCAGGATGGCTTCGGCGTTCGACGGCGAGAAGCACTTGTCGGCCGCCTCTCTCCAGGGCAGCCAGCGCAACGCAGTGTGCTCGCGCGGGCTGAGCCTGACGGCAGCACCGCGCGGCACGCGCAGGCCGAAGACATGTTCGGTGTTGTGGGTCACGCCGGGAGCATAGCGATGCCGCCAGACCGGATAGATCTCGTAGACATTGCGCAGCTGCCAGTCGCGCAGGTTCGCGAACGGCACGTCAGGCGAACCGATCACGATGCCGGTCTCCTCGAAGACCTCGCGCTGCGCGGTGACGGCGTTCGGCTCGTCGAGCGCATCTTTCGAGCCGGTGACGCTCTGCCAGAAGCCGGGGTGGTCGGCGCGCTCGATCAGCAGCACCTCGAGTTCGGCCGTGTGGATCACGACGAGGACGGACTCGGGGATCTTCGGTGGCCTGGCTGTCACGGAATGGTCATTCGTTCGCACAAGAAAAAGGGCACGAAGATCGCGCCCTTTTGATTCTGCATCAGACAACTCGCGGCCGCATCATGCACCCGCGCCCTGCACGTTGCGCAACCGGATGTGCAACTCGCGCAACTGCTTCTCGTCGACCGCGCTCGGCGCGTTCGTCAGCAGGTCTTGCGCGCGCTGCGTCTTCGGGAACGCGATCACGTCGCGCAGCGATTCGGCGCCGGTC
>JAZJZJ010000063.1:0-1004 GCA_040389925.1 Pseudomonadota bacterium | reverse complement strand
GCCGCCGTGCGGCGGCGCGCCGTACTGCAGCGCGTCGAGCAGGAAGCCGAACTTCAGCTGCGCTTCTTCGGCGTCGATCTTCAGCGCGCGGAACACCTTGCTCTGCACCTCTTCGCGGTGAATACGCACCGAGCCGCCGCCGAGTTCGATGCCGTTGAGCACCACGTCGTAGGCTTTCGAGATCGCCGCACCGGGGTTGGTCTCGAGCAGGTCCTCGTGGCCGTCTTTCGGGCTCGTGAACGGGTGGTGCACCGCACTCCAGCGCTGCGCCCCCTCGTCGTATTCGAACATCGGGAAGTCGACCACCCACAGCGGCTCCCAGGCACCCTGCGCGAGGTCGCGCGCCTTGCCGAAGTCGCTGTGGCCGACCTTCACGCGCAGCGCGCCGATTGCGTCGTTGACGATCTTGGCCTTGTCGGCGCCGAAGAACAGCAGGTCGCCGTCCCTGGCTTGCGTGCGCTTGAGGATTTCGGTCAATGCCGCATCGTGCAGGTTCTTCACGACCGGCGACTGCAGCCCCTCGCGGCCCTTGGCCACGTCGTTGACCTTGATCCAGGCCAGGCCCTTCGCGCCGTAGATCTTGACGAACTCGGTGTACGCGTCGATCTCGCTGCGGCTCATCTCGGCGCCGCCCGGTACGCGCAGCGCAACGACACGGCCGCCGTCCATCAGCGCCGGGCCCGAGAAGACCTTGAAGTCGACGTCGCGCATGCAGTCGGTGAGTTCCGTGAACTCCATCTTGACGCGCAGATCCGGCTTGTCGGAGCCGAAGCGGTGCATCGCGTCAGCGTATTTCATCACCGGGAACGCCGGCAATTCGACACCGATCGCGTGCTGGAAGGTACTGCGGATCATGCCCTCGAACATCGCGCGAATTTCTTCCTCGGTCAGGAACGAGGTTTCGATGTCGATCTGCGTGAACTCGGGCTGGCGGTCGGCGCGCAGGTCTTCGTCGCGGAAGCACTTGGTGATCTGGTAGTAGCGGTCGAAGCCGGCCACCATCA
>JAZJZJ010000062.1:0-2108 GCA_040389925.1 Pseudomonadota bacterium | reverse complement strand
GCGCGTGCTGAACAGCGACATCGTGATGCAGTTCGACGAGTGCACGCCGTACGAAACCAAAGGCCACATCACGACCGAGCGCGAGGCGCGCGTCTCGATGGAACTCAGCCTGCGCTGGGCGCAGCGCTGCCTGACGGAGCACGCCAAGCTCGAGAACCCGAACGCGCTGTTCGGCATCGTGCAGGGCGGGATGTTCGAGCGCCTGCGCGAGGAGTCGCTCGATGCGCTGGTCGCGCTCGACCTGCCGGGCTATGCAATCGGCGGCGTGAGTGTGGGCGAGCCGAAGCCGCTGATGCAGCAAATCGTCGCGCACACGCCGCATCGGCTGCCGGCGCACAAGCCGCGCTACCTGATGGGCGTGGGCACGCCGGAGGATCTGGTCGAGGGCGTGGCCGCCGGCGTCGACATGTTCGACTGCGTGATGCCGACGCGCAATGCGCGCAACGGCCACTTGTTCACGCGCTTCGGCGACCTGAAGCTGCGCAACGCGCGCCACAAAACCGACGAGTCGCCGCCCGACATGAGTTGCACCTGTCACACCTGCCAGAACTTTTCGCGCGCCTACCTGCACCACCTCGACCGCTGCAGCGAGATGCTCGGCCCGATGCTCGCGAGCATCCACAACCTGCACTACTACGTGAACCTGATGCGCGAGGTGCGCGAGGCGCTGGAGGCGGGGCAGTTCGCGGCGTTCGCGAAACGGTTTCGCGAGGATCGAGCGCGCGGGGTGTAGTCAGCGCGGCGCGCTGTTCGCGCGAATCCAGCGCGCGAATTCGGTTTCGTCGATCTCACCGGCGGCGAGCGACATCACCGTCAAGGTGGCATCGGCCTGTGACGCGTTGAGCCGGTGTCCGTTCAGCGCGAGAAACAGACCGACCGCAAGGAACGCGGCGCGCTTGTTGCCGTCGACGAACGCGTGGTTCTTGGCGAGGCCAAGGCCGTATGCCGCAGCAAGGTCGGCCGCATCCGGGTTGCCGTACGCGAGCAGGTTCAGCGGCCGTGCGAGCGCGGAATCGAGCAGGCCTTCGTCGCGCAGGCCGGATGCGCCGCCGTGCTCGGCGAGGCTCTCATCGTGCAGGATCAACAGCAGCCGCTTGTCGAGCCAGCGCCAGTTCATTTCGCCAGCGCGCGAAACGTGTCCTTGTACTCGCGCATGAACTCGCGACCAAGCTCGAGTTGCTCGTCGAAGCTCGGGTCATAGGGCGTCAGCGCGACGCCACCGGGCATGTCGGTCAAGTAGACCGAATCGCCCTTCACCAGCTTCAGGCGCGCGAGCACGTCCTTGGGCAGGATGACACCGACGGAGTTGCCGATCTGGGTGAGTTTGAGCGTTTGCATGGCGATCTCGCACGTTATAACGTTCGTTATATTAACGGAGCGGGGCGTGCCGAGCAAGCACCGACCGTCGGAGATGTCTTACGCCGCCCGCCGCCTTCCCCCGATGGCCGCGCGCCGCCGCGCCGCGCATCCTCGTCGCAGCGAACCGAATCCGGTCAGCGCGCAAACCCATGGAGGATCACATGACCACGATCAACGACATCATGACCCGCAAGGTCTCGACGATCGAACTCGACGACACGCTGCAGACCGCCGCGCAGCGCATGCGCGACCTCGACATCGGCGCGCTGCCGGTCACGGACGACGGCGCGCTGGGCGGGATGGTCACCGACCGCGACATCACGATCCGCGCCGTCGCCGACGGCCTGAACGTGCAGGACGCACTGGTGTCCGACGTGATGACCGCCGACGCGCAATCGTGCCGCTCGACCGACTCGGTCGACGCGGTGCTGAAGCAGATGGGCGATGCGCAACTGCGCCGCTTGGCGGTGCTCGACCGCGATCACAGAATAGTCGGCATCGTTGCGCTGGCCGATCTGGCGACCAAGCAGAGCGCACCGACCGACGCCGTGCTGCGCGAGATCTCGGAGCCGGCCCCGACGGCGTGACCCGGTGATCCTCGCGCACACGATCCCGCCGCAGGTGCGGCAGGTGCTGCGCGACCCGGCCGGCTTCGCGTGGCGCACGCTGAGGGCGTTTCGCGCGAATCAGGGTCTGTTGCTGGCCGGCGCGGTCGCGTACTACGCGCTGCTGTCGATCGTGCCGCTGCT
>JAZJZJ010000061.1:0-12826 GCA_040389925.1 Pseudomonadota bacterium | reverse complement strand
CCAGCGCCGGGCCGCTCCATGGGCCACGAAGAGGCCCACCTTGTGGACCTCGCGGGCCCGCATCCCAAGGGCCACGAAGGGGCCCCTCGTGGCCCCTGGGGATCGGCCGGCGTATCCGCCGGCCGAGGGGCGCCATCCTCTCAGCCTTCGTTGCGCCGCACGATCATCACCGGCATCCCGGCGTGGCGCAGCACCGAGTCGGCGGCCGAACCGAGTGCGCCTTCGAGCGGCTCCATGCCGCGCGCACCGAGGATGATCAGGTCGCAGCCGCAGCGCTCGGCGATGTCGACGATCTGGTGGCCCGGGTCGCCGTGGCCGACCTCGGTCTCGAAGGCCAGGCCGGCCGCGCGCAGCAGCGCCTGCGCGGGCGCCAGCGAGTGTTGGGCCGCGGCCTCGCTGACTTGCTCGATCACCTCGGCGTTGTGCGCAACGACGACTTCGTACAGCGAGGCCGGCTCCTGGACGTTGGCGAGCACGAAGCTCGCGCGCAAGCCGTCGGCGCCCAAGCGCAGCGCGTAGCGCACGGCGTCGAGTGCGTTTTCGGAGCCGTCGACCGGCAGCAGAATTTTCATGGGTGTGTCTCCAGTGAGGCGAATGGGCCGAGCTTACGGCCTGCGCGCCGCGGCGATCCGGGTGACACTTCGATCTTCACAAGAACCATTGACACCGCGTTGGACACCCTGATCCGCCTGATCGCCGACTACGGCCTGCTGGTCGTGTTCGTCAACATCCTCGTGCAGCAGCTCGGCGCGCCGGTGCCCGGCTACCCGATGCTGCTGATCACCGGCGCGCTCGCCGCGCGCGGCGAACTCAACGTGCTGGCGCTGCTCGGCACCGCGGTGCTCGCCTGTCTGATTGCCGACAGCATCTGGTACGCGATCGGCGCGCGCAGCGGCCGGCGCGTGTTGCGCACGCTGTGCCGCATCTCGCTCTCGCCCGACGGCTGCGTGCGCCAGACCGAATCGATCTTCACGCGCTTCGGCGCACCCTCGCTGCTGGTGGCGAAGTTCATCCCCGGTTTCGCGTCGGTCGCGACCGCGCTGGCGGGCGCGATGCGCATCCCGCGCGGCGCGTTCGTGCTGTTCGACGCGCTCGGTGCCTCGCTCTGGGTCGGCATCGGGCTGGCGCTGGGCTGGCTGTTCGCGCCGGCGATCCGCGAGATCGCCGCCGGCCTGGCGCAGTTCGGGCAGTGGGGGCTGATGTTCATCGCGCTCGTGATCGCGCTGTTCATCGCCGCGAAGTGGTGGCAGCGGCACCGCTTCAACGTGCAGTTGCGGATGGCGCGGCTGTCGGTCGAATCCCTCTCGGAACTGCTCGACCGCGGCGAACGGCCGCTGATCGTCGACGTGCGCTCGCACGCGGCGCGCGCGGACGGCCGCATCCCCGGTGCGGTCATCTCGCTGGGCGACGAGCTCGCGCCGGAACTGGTCGCGCACCCGAAGGAAGCGCTGATCGTCGTCTACTGCGCCTGCCCGAACGATGCTTCGGCAGTGATCGCGGCGCGCAAGCTGCTGGAGCGCGGCTTTCGCGACGTGCGGCCGCTGGCCGGCGGGATCGATGCATGGACGGCCGCGGGCCGCACCCTCGACCCCTGATCCGGTTCAAGTCTTCAGGAACGCCGCCAGCGAGGCCGCGTTGCGCTGGCCCTGGTCTTCCATGTTGTTGTTGAACACGACGTGCGTCGACAGCGCTTGGGCGGCGATGCGCTTCACCTTCTGCGCCAGCTCGCTCAGCTCGGCTTCGGGATAGTCGTAGTTGAAGCGCTCCGACGAATCGCTCGCACCCTTGATGTTCCAGGTCTCGGCGTTGCGGCCGTGCAAGCGCAGCAGCGCGCAGCTCGGGTGCGTGACTTCCCACAGCGCCGGCACGCTGTTCGCGAAGCCCTGCGGGCCGTCGACGACCGTGTGGACGACGCCGAGCTCACGCTCGAACGCGAGCGTCGAGCGGCACGCCTGCGTATCGGCGAACCAGCTCTGCTGGCGGAACTCGACGCTCAGCGTGTGCCCGGCCATGTGCCCCACGCACATGCGCACGTGGTCGTGACCCTCGGCATTGCGCAGCAGCCACGGCGGGAACTGGAAGTGCACGAGGCCGAGCTTGTTCGCCGCGCGCAAGGGCGCGAGCGCCTCGATGAAGCGGCGCCAGAGTTCGCCCGCGATTTCGGCCGGCACGTCACGCAGATACAGATTCGCCTTGCGGCTCGGCGGCAGCGCGGCGCGAATGTCTTTCGGCAGCACCGTCGGCGAGGTCGCGTGGCCGGTGAACAGGCGGAACGCCTTCACGTTCATCGTGAAGGCGTCGGGCGTGCGCTCGGCCCAGAGCTGAACGGTCGCCGGCGTCGGCATCGCGTAGTAGCTCGAATCGACCTCGACCAGCGGGAAGCGCGACGCGTAGTAGCGCAATCGTGCCTCGGCACTGGTGACGCCGGGCGGGTAGAAGCGCGCGCTGTCGACGAGCGTCTTGCTCGACCACGACGCGGTGCCGATCAGAACGGTCATGTTTTCCTTGATGCCGGGAAGCTGGATGCAATTACAGTATGCCCATGTCCGCCGCCTCATGCCATTCGTACCCCGACCCTTTCGCTTCGCTGAACGATCAGCAGCGCAGCGCGGTCGAGCACGGCTTGGTCGATGGCGCGCTGAACACGATCCCCGGCCCGCTGCTGGTGATCGCCGGCGCCGGCTCGGGCAAGACGATGACGCTCGCGTCGCGCGTCGCGAAACTCGTGCTCGCCGGCGCCGACCCGCGGCGCATCCTGCTGCTGACCTTCTCGCGCCGCGCGGCACAAGAGATGCAGCGCCGCGTCGGCCGCGTGCTGCACCAGGCGCTCGGCTTCGCATCGACGCAGCGCGCGCCGCAGTTGCATTGGGCCGGCACCTTCCACGGCATCGGCGCGCGGCTGCTGCGCGAGTACGCACCGCAGATCGGTCTCGCCGAGAACTTCACGATCCAGGACCGTGGCGATTCCGAAGACCTGATGGGCCTCGTTCGCCACGAGCTGAAGTTCGCGACAACGAAGAACCGGTTTCCGCTGAAGGGCACCTGCCTCGCGATCTACTCGCGCGTGCTGAACAGCCAGCAGCCACTTGGCGAGCTGCTGCGCACGGTCTATCCGTGGTGCCGGATGTGGGAAGACGAGTTGAAGCAACTCTTCCGCGCGTACGTCGCCGAGAAGCAGGCGCAGTGCGTGCTCGACTACGACGACTTGCTGCTCTACTGGTCACAGATGCTCGCCGAGCCGGCGCTCGCCGCCCACGTGTCGGCGCGCTTCGACCACGTGCTGGTCGACGAGTACCAGGACACGAACCGGCTGCAGGCGGCGATCCTGCGCGCGCTCAAACCCGACGGCCGCGGCCTCACGGTGGTCGGCGACGACGCGCAATCGATCTATTCGTTTCGGGCCGCCGAGGTGCGCAACATTCTCGACTTCCCGGCGCAGTTCGATCCGCCTGCGCGCACCGTCACGCTGGAGCGCAACTACCGCTCGACGCAACCGATTCTCGACGCGTCGAACGCGGTGATCGCGCTCGCGGCGGAGCGCTTCAGCAAGCAACTGTGGAGCGATTCGCCAGCGTCGCAGCGGCCGTCGCTGGTCACACTGCCCGACGAATCGGTGCAGGCCGCGTGGGTCGCCGACCAAGTGCTGCGGCACCGCGAGGCCGGCATCGCGCTGAAGAGCCAGGCGGCGCTGTTTCGCACCTCACACCACAGCGCGGCGCTGGAGCTGGAACTCACGCGCCGCAACATCCCGTTCGTCAAGTTCGGCGGGCTGAAGTTTCTCGAAGCCGCGCATGTGAAGGACCTGCTCTCGGTGCTGCGCTGGGCGCAGAACCCGCGCAGCCGGATGGCGGGCTTGCGCGTTGCGCAACTGGTGCCGGGCGTCGGCACCGCGAGCGCGAAACGGCTGCTCGATGCGATGGCAGGCGCCGACGACCCGGTCGCGGCGCTGCGTGCGTTCAAGCCGCCGCCGGCCGCCGCGGCCGAGTGGCCAGCGTGGGTTGCAACCTTCGATGCACTGCGCGCCGAGGCGCACTGGCCGGCCGATCTGGAGCGCGCCAACGCGTGGTATCGGCCGCATCTTCAGCGCCTGCACGACGACGCGGCGATCCGCGAAGGCGACCTGATGCAACTCGCACGCATCGCGTCGGGCTACGCATCACGCGAATCGTTCCTTGCCGAACTGACGCTCGACCCGCCCGAAGCGACCAGCGACGAATCCGGCCCGCCGTCACGCGACGAGGATTACATGATCCTGTCGACGATCCATTCGGCCAAAGGCCAAGAGTGGAAGTGCGTGTTCGTGCTGAACGCGGTCGACGGCTGTATCCCGTCGGACATGGCCACCGGCAACGCGATCGAGGTCGAGGAAGAGCGCCGCCTGCTGTACGTCGCGATGACCCGAGCGCGCCAGCACCTGCATCTGCTCGTGCCGCAGCGCTTCTACGTCACGCAGCAGGCCGAGTTCGGCGACAAACACTTGTACGGTTCGCTGACGCGCTTCATCCCGCCGGCGCTCGCGCATTGCTTCGAGGCCCAAAGCGAAGAAGCGCCGGACGATGGCTCGCCGGCGCTTCTGCCGAATCTGACGCTCGATCTCGGGTCGCGCGTCAGATCGATCTGGTCATGAACCTCAGGGCTTTTTGACGGCGTCCTTGACGTCTTCCTTCAGGTCGCCGTAGGTGGCCTGGGTCTTGCCGACGGCCTTGTCGACCTTGCCTTCGGCTTCGAGACTCTCATTGCCGACGATCTTGCCCGTGGTTTCCTTGATGCTGCCCTTGACCTGTTCGACACGGCCCTTGATTTGGTCCTTGTTCATGCGAAATTCCTTTGCACTGAGTGAAGAGAGTTGCGTGGGATCGACCGGCTTTCGATCGATGACTTCACTGTGCCGAACAGGTGATTCGGGGTCTGTCGGGGACGGTGCGAACTGCCTGTAGGACGCTGCGCACGCGGGTTACGTTTCAATGCAGCGGTGACACGCCGATCAACCACAGATGGGCCCAGAACAGGAACAGCGCGTAGACGCCCAAGCCGCCGACCAGCGCGATCACGTCGTTCATTGCCGACGGCGGCGCGCCCGGAATCGCGCGCGGCACCGCACGCTTCTTCACCGCGATCCGATCGAGCACGGCCCACGCGAGAAACGCGCCGAACAGGATCAGGTCGACCAGCATGCCGTTGGCGAGCAAGTGGGCGAGCGCCCAGAACTTCACCGCGAGCAGCATCGGGTGCTTGGCGGCGGTCTTGATGCGGCCCGGCAGGTAAGCCGCGAGCAACAGCGGGAACACCGGCAGCATCAGCAGCAGCGCGATATGGCGCATCGCGGTCGGCGGTGTCCACACGACCACCGGCGACTGGCGCGCGAGGCCGTAGCCGTAGATCAGCAGCGCGAAGCCTGCTATCGAGATGACGGAGTAGATGCCCTTCCACGCACCCGGGTTGCGCACCGCCTGCGCGTCGCGCCACGCGGGGGCGACGATTGCGACCGAGTGGATGCCGAGGAACAGCACGAGCCCGACGAGAAACAGCACCATCTCACGCTCCTGCGATGAAGGAGCGCGCAGTCTATCCCCGCATCAATTCGATTCCTTGATCAGGCGGCCGCTCGCCGACTGGATCGGCCGCGCGTTCATCGGGTAGAGCCGCGCGAAGATGCCGATCTGCTCGGCCGAGACCGGCACCGGCTGCTTCATCACCATCCACAGCACGCCTTCGCTGCACGGCGGCGTGGTCAGCGAGCCCATGTAGGTGAAGTAGTGACGTTCGGGCGGCAGCAGTTCGTTGACGTTCAGCAGCGTGCGCGCCGGCACCTCTTCGCCCTTTTCGAGCGGCAGGTTGTTCCAGACGCTTTGCACCACGCCCTGCGCGGCACCGCGGTCCAGCAGCACCGCGACGACCGCGAGGCGGCCCTCGAGATCCTTGTGCACCAGATGCACGACCATCTCGAACTGCTTGCCGTTGATGCGTTCTTCCGACGGGCGGTGAAAGTGGAACTGGACCAGCTCGTAGCGCCGCCCCAGCACCTCGATCGAGTTGCCGGCGGCCAAATTGACCTGCACCGTGTGGCCGTTGTCGACGACGCGAAAGCCGCTCGGCATGTAGTCGAATTGCACCGGGTCGAGCTCGACCTTGATGCCGTCGCGGATGTCGATCGGGCTCTGGCGCGTGCCGGTCGCGCACTTCGAGAATTCGGGCTTCATCCGGCCCCAGGTGTCGGGGCCGCCGGCGCCGCCGTAGTCCCAGTGCGCGGCATGCGCGGAGCCGGCGCCGTGCACCGGCGTGGCAGCGGCCGGCCGGCGCTGCACCGGACGCTTTGCCTCGGCGGCGGGCGTGGGATCGGTGCTTGTCGGCGCGCTCGTCTTCGAGAGCACGCGCATGACGTTCGGGTTGGGCGTGTCGGGCGCCTTGATTGCGCCGAGCTTGCGCGCCAGGCGCTCGCGGATCATGTCGAGCGGGTCGCGGGTCACCTCGATCGGCACCGCCTTCGGCTTTCTCGTGGCCGGCTCGGTGGCCGACGGTGCCTTGGCCGGTTCGGCGGCAGCCGCTTGGGGCGCAGGGGCCGCGGCGTGATCGGCCCCGAGTGCGAGTTGGCACGCCGCACTCAGCGCAAGCAGGGCAAGAGCACGGGGCAACACGGGCAAGGCGGGCATGGCGCAATCTCCGGTGCCGAACGAGGCACCTCGCGTCCATATCGACCCGCCACCCGCCGACTTGAGTTCAGCGCGGCCCGGTGACCCGCGGCTTGACCCAGATCCACGCGACGATGCCCACGCTCATCATCAGCAGCGACGCCACCGCGAGCCAGATCGTCGAGTGCATCACCAGCGGCGCGATCACGCCGGCGACAAGGCCGTTCGCGAGGCTGCCGATGCAAGCCTGGAACGACGAGGCCATGCCGCGGCGCTCGGGGATCAGGTCGAGCACCATCAGCGTCACCACCGGCACCATCAGCGCCCAGCCGAAGGCGTAGATGCCCAGCGGGATCAGCGCCCACCAGGCCTCGGGCGTGAACAGCAGGTTCAGCGCGAGGTTCACGACCGAGACGATCAGCATGATCAGAAAGCCGTGGCGGATCTGATGGTGCGGCTTGATGCGGCCGGCCAGCCGCCCCGAGAAGAACGCGCCGCCCATGATCCCGGCGATCGTGATCAGGAAGAACCAGAAGAACTGCCCCGGCGCGAGATGCAGGTGGTCGCCGAGGAACACCGGCGCCGACAGCACATACAGGAACATGCCGTTGAACGGGATGCCGCTGGCCAGCGCCAGCATCATGAAGCGCGCGCTGCCGCCCATCTCGAGGTAGCCGCGCATCAGGTTGCGCGCGTTGAACGACTGGCGCTGGCTCAGGTGCAGGGTTTCGGGCAGCAGCTTGTAGTTGGCGATCCACAGGATCACGCCGACAGCGGTCAGAAACCAGAAGATCGAATGCCAGTCGGCGTGCACGAACAGGAAGCCGCCGACCATCGGTGCGATCGCCGGCGCGACGCCGAAATAGATCGTCACCTGCGACATCACGCGCTGCGCGTCGGCGGGCGGGAACATGTCGCGGATCACCGCGCGCGAGATCACGATGCCGGCGCCGGCCGACATGCCTTGCAGCGCGCGGAAGAACACCAGCTGCCCGATGCTCTGCGACATCGCGCAGCCGACCGAGGCGAGCGTGAACACCACCAGCCCCCACAACACCACCGGCCGGCGGCCGAAGCTGTCGGAGAGCGCGCCGTGGAACAGGTTCATCACCGCGAACCCGAACAGGTAGGCCGACAGCGTCTGCTGCATCTCGACCGGCGTCGCGCCGATCGCCTTCGCGATGCCGGTGAAGGCCGGCAGGTAGGTGTCGATCGAGAACGGCCCGAGCATGCCCAGGCAGGCGAGCAAAACGGCGAGGGCCCAGCGCGGGGCGCGCCAGAGGGTGTGTGCGTCGGGGTTCATCGAAGCACTAGAGTCTACGGCGTGCACCATCGGAGGGCTCGCATGACAGATCAAGGCATCGACATCCGGCCGCTGACGCCGCAGCGGCTCCCCGACTTTCTCGACTTCTTCGAGCAGCGCGCGTTCGCCGACAACCCGAAGTGGCTCTCGTGCTACTGCCATTTCCCGCACGCCGACCACGCGACCATCGTGTGGAAGGAACGGACCGCCGCACAAAACCGCGCGGCGACCTGCACGCGCATCGAGAACGAGACGATGACCGGCTGGCTCGCCTATGCAGGCGACGAAGCCATCGGCTGGTGCAACGCCGGCCCGCGGCGCTTCATCGCGGGCCTGTTTGACGCGCCCGAGCCGCTGGCCGACCGCATCGGCGCGATCGCCTGCTTCGTGATCGCGCCGGCATTTCGCGGCCGGCGCATCGCGACCGCGCTGCTCGGCGCCGCCTGCGAAGGCCTGCGTGAGCAAGGCTTCGCGTGGGCCGAGGCCTATCCACGCGAAGGCGGCAACGCAGCCGAAAACCACCACGGGCCGCTGGCGATGTACATCGCCGCCGGTTTCGAGCTCGTGAAGACCGACGCCGACGGCGGCCTGACCGTGCGCAAGCGCCTGGTCGCCGCCGGCCGATAAAAGTGTGAAGCGGGCCGATAGGCCGGATTCTGTGCGGCCTGCGCCTCTTGCGAAGCGCCGGCCGTGACCGCCATTCCTCTGGGCCGTGCATCGCTGCGACGGCTCGATGCCACCTACCCGCCGGCTCCGCGGAGCCACATCATCGCCGGCCTATTTGGTGTTGCTGCGCGTAGAGATTGCCCGTTTCACCCGACCCACCGTCTTTCGACAGCCGGCCGACTCGTCTCTGTTGCTCTGATCCTCACCTCACGGTGGGCAGCCGTTAACTGCTACGCCGCCCTGTGCAGTCCGGACCTTCCTCCAGTGCGCCCTTTCGGGCCGTGCACCAGCGGCGGTCTGGCCCACTTCACCGGCACAATTATGTCCGCCGACGGCATCGGGTGCGGCGCCGGCGCAACAAATCGGTGATCCGCAAGGCCCGTGACGTGCTGAAACGTCGTCTTCGTCAACCGATCGCGTCAACCCGCGTTCTAATACGTGCCGCGCTCCACCGGTTTGCGTTTCGCAGCCCGACAGCAAGCCGACTTGATGAGGGCATGTCGCTCCGAGTGCGTTGGCTCCGCGGTAATGCCCTTACCCTCGTTCTCAAACAGGAGATTGATATGACGATGAAAAACACCCTGACCATCGTGGCCGCTGTCGCCGCTGCCATGTTCGCCCAAGCCTCGTTTGCCCAAGCGTCGGCTCCGGCCGCACGCGCCGACGTGAAGGCCGAAACCAAGGCCGCCGCGAAGGAACACAAGCTGACGCCGGCTGGCGAAGGCGCCGCACCGGTGGAGAAGTCGACCGCCAAGTCGACCAAGACCCGCGACGAGCGCAAGGCCGAGACCCAAGCTGCCCGCAAGGAAAAGAAGCTGACGCCGGCTGGTGAAGCCAGCCCGGCCGCTGCCCCGTCGACCGGCCCGACCGCAGCCCGTGCTGACGTCAAGGCCGAGACCAAGGCCGCCGTCAAGGCCGGCACGACGATCAAGGCCGGCGAAGGCCCGGACGCTCCGAAGAAGTAAGAACCTCAGCCGGCGCCGCTTGCGGCGCTCGGTGGTTCAGAACAGCGGCCTGCGGGTCGCTGTTTGTTTTTGGGCGGCCGAAACACGGCATCGTCACGATAGAAGTCGGGCGACTCGTTCGCTGCCCACCAGCCCGGGACGCCCAGCACCGGCAGCGGCAGGAAGGGTTTGGTGGCCAGTTGCTGCGGCAGCAGCGCATCGGCCAGCCACTCGCCCATCGGCTCGCGTCCGCTCGGCACGACCAGGACGTGCGCGGTGATCGCCTTGCGCGGCCGCACGAGTTTCTCGACCAGGGCGTGACCGAACAACTCGATGCGCGCTTCGACCCACGCCGCACGGTGGGTGACGAACAGCGCCGTCCAGTCGCGCCGCCTCAGCGCGTCGAGCAGTACCGGCGGCGCCTGCAACAGGGCCGCGTTCTCGTCGAACAGGGTCAGCGCGTCGCGCACCGCGCCGCGCGCTGCACCCTTTGCGGCGCCGGCGATCTGGTCGGCCTGCAACTCGTTCAGACGCCGCTTCAGCGCCGGCTGCACGAGCCACGCCAAGCCGTTGAAGAAGTCGTGCAGGTTGGCGCGCGTTGGCACGCAGGCGGTGCGGGCAATGAACGACTCGTACGCCTCGCCGGCCGGCAACGCGCCCTGGTCGACGAAGCGCAGCCGGCCGGCACGCAGCGTGATCGCCTCGGTGGCGGCGCCGTTCAGTGCCTCGATCAGGCCGATGCGGCTCGCCTGCGCCGCCACCCGCTCACCGCTTTCGCGCCAGCAGGCCAGCCACGGCCGGGACCAGTCGATCGCGTCGAGGTCGGCGGCACCGATCGGCTTCACGCCGTCTTCGGGCCCCGGTAGCGCACGGTGCGCGGCCGGTCCGCAGGCACGAGCTCGAAGTGCGCGGCATGGCGCTTCAGAAAACCGCTCGCCGAGGCCCGCTTGCTGGTCAGGATGTCGTGGCGCCGCAGCGCCTCGCTGACCTCGCCGAGTTGCAGCGGGGCGCCGTTGCGCAGTGCGGGCACGGCCTGCAGGATCGCGGCGACCTCGGCAGGCAGCACGGGCGCCGGTGGCGGTGCGGGCACAGGGGCGGGTGTTGGGACCGGCGCCGTGGCCCTCGTGCGCACGGGCTGCGCACGCACGCGCGGGGCGCGCGCCTCGGGCGCCGACCGCAGCGTGTCGCGCGTCGACTTGCGGTGCGCGAGATCGATGAATTCGTCGTAGGCCAACGGCGCCTCGCCGCCGGTCTTGCCGGCTTGGCCGATGCCCAGCACGCGGCAGCCCTTCTCGCGCAGGCGTTGCGCGAGCGGCGCGTAATCGGAATCGCTGGAACCGATCACGACCACGTCCGGGCTCTCGCAGATCGCCAGGTCGATCGCGTCGACCGCGAGTGCGATGTCGGTCGAATTCTTGCCGGTCGGCACGTTGACCATCGGCCGGATCGCGCAGCGCTTGAAGAGGTCGGTGTGCTCGATCACTTTCTGCGGGCTCGAATAGGCGCGCCGGAAGTGGATCGCGCCGTAGAGTTTCAGCAGGTGCTCGACCGCCTGCTCGATCACATCGCCTGACAGGTTGTCGGCGTCGATCAGCAGGGCCACGCGCAGGTCGTCGTTCATCGGGTGCTTTCGGCGAGTTGCCACGCCAGGCTGTCGCCGCCGCGCAGGGGTTTGAGGGTGGTCTCGCCGAACGGCAGCGATTCGGGCAGCGTCCAAGCCTGACGGCGCAAGGTCACGGTCCCGGTGTTGCGCGGCAGGCCGTAGAACGCCGGGCCGTTGAAGCTCGCGAACGCCTCGAAGCGATCGAGCGCATCGACCGCGTCGAACGCTTCGACGTACAGCTCGAGCGCCGACAACGCGGTATAGCAGCCGGCACAGCCGACCGCGTGTTCCTTCAGGTGCGTGGCGTGCGGCGCGCTGTCGGTGCCGAGAAAGAACTTGTCGCTGCCCGACGTGACCGCGTCAACCAGCGCACGCCGATGCGTCTCGCGCTTGAGCACCGGCAGGCAGTAGTAGTGCGGGCGAATTCCGCCGAGGAAGATCGCGTTGCGGTTGTACAGCAGGTGGTGCGCGGTGACGGTGGCACCGACGAAGCGGTCGGCCCCGCTGACGTACTGCGCGGCCTCGCGCGTCGTGATGTGCTCGAACACGATCTTCAACTCGGGGAAGTCGCGGCGCAGCGGGATCAGCCTGGTGTCGATGAAGGCCTTCTCGCGGTCGAACAGGTCGATCTCGGCGTCGGTGACTTCGCCGTGCACCAGCAGCGGCAGGCCTTCGCGCTGCATCGCTTCGAGCGTCTTGTACGTCTTGCGCAGATCCGTCACGCCGGCATCGCTGTTGGTCGTCGCGCCGGCCGGATAGAGCTTGCACGCGACCACGCCAGCCGCCTTTGCGCGCGCGATCTCGTCAGCCGGCAGCGTGTCGGTCAGGTACAGCGTCATCAGCGGCTCGAAGCCGATTCCTTTCGGCACGGCGGCGACGATGCGCTCGCGGTACGCGATCGCCTGCGCGGCGGTCGTCACCGGCGGCTTCAGGTTCGGCATGATGATCGCGCGCGCAAACTGGCGCGCAGTGTCGGGCACCACGGCCGCGAGCGCGGCGCCGTCGCGCACATGCAGGTGCCAGTCGTCGGGGCGGGTGATCGTGAGCTCATTCGTCATGGCTCGCGATTCTCGCACCGCAAAAAAAGAAGGGCGCCCGAAGGCGCCCGCTCTTCCGTCCGTCAGCCGAGGCGGGCCGCCGCGCCGGGCCGCCCCAAGCAAGGCCCGACCCGCTCGGCGGGTGGTGCGGTAACCCGCACCGGGTGCCCCGTCAGTGCTGCAGGATCTTCGACAGGAATTCCTTCGCGCGCGGCGAGCGCGCATCCGGGTCGCCGAAGAATTCCTCGCGGGTGCAGTCTTCGACGATCTTGCCGGCGTCCATGAAGATCACGCGGTGGCTGACCTTCTTCGCGAAGCCCATTTCGTGCGTGACGACCATCATCGTCATGCCCTCTTTGGCCAGCAGCACCATCACGTCGAGCACTTCGCCGACCATCTCGGGGTCGAGCGCCGAGGTCGGCTCGTCGAACAGCATCACGATCGGGTCCATGCTGAGCGCGCGTGCGATCGCCACACGCTGCTGCTGGCCGCCCGAGAGCTGTCCCGGGAACTTGTCCTTGTGCGCGATCAGACCAACGCGGTCGAGCATCTTCAGGCCGCGCTTCTTCGCATCGTCGACGCTGCGGCCGAGCACCTTGATCTGCGCCAGCGTCAGGTTCTCGGTCACGCTCAGGTGCGGGAAC